>CAJKMT010000001.1 GCA_905201055.1 uncultured Sutterella sp.
CGGGTACTGATACCGGGGGTTCCATTCGCGAGCCTGCAGTATTTACCGGTGTGACGGGACTCAAGCCGACTTACGGACGTCCCAGCCGCTGGGGGGTGATTGCGTTTGCCTCCAGTTTGGATACTCCGGGGTTGTTGGCTCATTCTGCCGAAGATTGTGCTTGGGTTATGAACGAAATGATCGAGTTCGACCCGAAGGACTCTACCTGTGTAGATTTACCCAAGGAAGATTTCACTCGCTGTCTCGATATGAGCATGGATGGCGTCAAAATCGGGGTACCTCGCAGCTGGTTTGCCAAGGGTTTGGATGAAGAGTTGGCCGCAAGCATTGAAGACGTGATTCGCACCTATGAGAGAATGGGTGCCAAGATCGTTGATATTGAATTGCCGACGGTTGGTTTAGGTGTGCCGGTTTATTACGTTGTGGCCTGCGCTGAAGCCTCTTCAAACTTGAGCCGTTATGACGGTGTCCGCTACGGTTATCGTGCCAAACACTATACCGATATCCAGGACATGATCAAACGCAGTCGTTCTGAAGCACTGGGTGCGGAACCTCAGCGCCGCATTATGATCGGAACTTACGTGCTGTCTCACGGCTACTACGATGCTTATTACATTAAGGCGCAGCGTGTACGCCGCTTGATTGCCAACGAGCTCAATAATGTTTGCCAACAGGTCGATGCGATCATCAGCCCGGCAGCAACCGGTCCCGCTTATCGATTCGGGGAAAAGAGTGATCCTGTACAGGCGTACTTAAGCGACCTTTATACGGTGCCTATTTCTTTGGCCGGTCTGCCCGGAATGGGGCTGCCTTGCGGATTGCATTCCAACGGATTGCCGCTTGGTTTCCAATTGGTCAGCGCTCGTTTCAATGAAGCTAAGCTTTTAGGTATTGCCCACCGTTATCAATGCGAAACGGATTGGCACAAGCGTGTTCCTGCCGGTTACTGATAGGGGATGAAAATTATGCAGTGGGAAGTCGTTATCGGTCTTGAAACACACGTTCAGCTCTCGACCAAGACAAAGATTTTTTCGGCAGCTTCTACGGACTTTGGAGCAGAACCCAATACACATGCCTGCGTTGTGGATTTGGCTTTACCGGGAACGTTGCCGGTATTGAATAAAGGTGCGGTAGAAAAAGCCATGAAATTCGGCTTGGCGATCGGCGCCAAGGTTGCGTCACGCTCTATTTTCGACCGCAAAAATTATTTCTATCCTGATCTTCCGAAAGGCTATCAGATCAGTCAGTTTGAATGGCCGGTTGTGATCGGCGGACAGGTGTCTTTCATGGTGACGCCGAAAAAAGGTGAACCTTATAGAAAGACACTTAATCTGACCCGTGCTCACCTTGAAGAAGATGCGGGCAAGAGCGTGCATGGCCTGGAAGTCGGTCAAAGCGGTATCGATTTAAATCGTGCAGGCACGCCGTTGCTTGAAATCGTTACCGAACCTGAGCTTCGTTCCGCTGAAGAGGCTGTTGCCTATGCACGCACTCTTCATGCACTGGTGGTTTGGTTGGGAATCAGCCACGGTGATATGCAAAACGGCAACTTCCGGTGCGATGCCAATGTGAGTGTGCGTCCGCTGGGACAAAAAGAGTTCGGTACTCGCTGTGAAATTAAAAACCTCAATTCTTTCCGTTTCTTGCAGGAAGCAATTGAGTACGAAGTTCGCCGCCAGATTGAATTAATTGAAGATGGCGGAAAGGTTGTGCAGGCAACGCGGCTGTATGATCCTGAAACAGGTGAAACCCGTGAAATGCGCTCTAAAGAGGATTCGATGGATTATCGTTATTTCCCGGATCCAGACCTTTTGCCTTTGGATATTTCCGATGAGTGGCTGCAACAGGTCCGCGACGAGATGCCGGAGCTGCCTGAGCAGATGCGCAAGCGTTTGACGGAAGATTTCGGTCTTTCTGATTACGATGCTTCTATTTTGACAGCTTCAAAAGAATTAGCGGATTATTATCTGGCTGTCGCAGATAAAGTCACCGATAAGAAGATTGCCGCCAACTGGGTTATGGGTGAGGTTTCTGCAGCGCTGAATCAGTCTGAGAAGACTCTTTCTCAATTGCCTGTAACGCCTGACAAGCTCTCTAAACTCATCGGTCGTATTTTGGATGGCACAATCAATAACAAGGGTGCTAAGAAGATTTTTGCGGCTATCCTGGAAGGTAATGAGGCGGATGTAGACGTCATCATTGATCAGCTTGGCTTGAAGCAAATTTCTGATACGGGTGCTATTGAAAAGATTGTGGATGAGGTCATTGCCAACAATCCGAAGAATGTGCAAGAGTTTAAGGCTGGTAAGGAAAAAGCTTTGAACGGTTTGGTCGGTCAGGTCATGAAGGCCAGTAAGGGTAAAGCCAATCCCGGTCAGGTCAATCAGCTTCTCAGAAAGAAGCTTTCTTAAAAATATCCCCTTGGTCTTGCAAGGAAGATCAAGGGGAAAGCGTTATCAGCTAAAACAGCCGTTTAGGCGCCGTAACGATCACGGTAAGCCTGAACGGCATTTTTATAGGCGCGGGCTTGCTGAGCCATCGGAGTATCTTCGTCCATAAAAGCGAGCAAGTCGTGCAAATTGATAATGGAGATGACAGGCATATGGAAGGTGTTGACGACGTCCTGAACGGCAGAGACCTCCGTCATTTGTTCTGCGTTGCCGCCTTTCTCCATGCGGTCTAAAGCAATCAAAACCCCGCTCGGTTGTGCGCCTGCGCTTTCAATTAATCGAACCGATTCACGTACAGATGTTCCGGCAGAGATGACATCATCAATGACGATGACTTTACCTTGCAAAGGAGCGCCGATAATCATGCCGCCTTCGCCGTGATCTTTGGCTTCCTTTCTGTTGAAAGCGTAAGGAATATCACAGCCCATTTCTGCTAATTTGACCGCTACGGCCGCTGCTAACGGAATGCCTTTATAGGCCGGTCCGAAAATCATATCGAACTCAATTTTGCCTTCCTTGCGGGCGGAAAGCAGTGTTTGTGCGTAAAACTCAGCGAGTTTACTCAGTGTCTTGCCGGTGTTGAAAAGACCGAGATTAAAGAAATAAGGAGACAAACGACCCGCTTTGGTTTTAAATTCACCGAAACGAAGAACATTTGTGTCAAGTGCAAATTCGATAAATTGATGTTGTAAAGACATAATAAGAGTCCGACAAAATTCTTGACGATTCAGGATAATTACCCAAAAGACAAATTTTAACGGGAAAAAAAATGTTGCGCATCATCACCTTCAATGCGAATGGCCTGCGATCGGCAGCAAAGAAAAACTTTTGGCAATGGTTCGATCAGCAAAATGCCGATATTTTGTGTATTCAAGAGTTAAAAGGTCAGGAAGCTGATTTTGATGAAAGTGTATTGCATCAATCGGGGTATCACGTATTCATGCATACCGCTCAAAAGCGGGGGTACTCCGGAGTTGCTCTTTATACAAAAGAACAACCGCTTTCTGTGCAGATCGGTTTCGGTAATGAAGAATTTGATGCGGAAGGCCGTTATGTACAGGCGGAGTTTGAGAATTTTATTGCGGTTTCTGTCTACTTTCCGTCCGGAACCAGTTCTGAGGATCGACAGGCGGCCAAATATCGCTTTTTAAATGCTTTTGTCCCCCAATTGGAAAAGTTGAAAAACAGTGCTAAAGAGGTTGTCTTCTGCGGTGATGTCAACATTGCTCATAAAGAAATTGACCTTAAAAACTGGAAGGGCAATTTAAATCACTCCGGTTTCCTTCCAGAGGAAAGGCAATGGCTTACTGATCTATTTGCAAATGGTTGGGTGGATGTGTTTCGCTATTTAGAACCCGAGAAAGAACAGTACACTTGGTGGAGTCAGCGTGGACAAGCTCGGGCAAAAAATGTCGGTTGGCGTATCGACTATCAGATCGCCACACCCGATCTGGCTCGAGCTGCCAGGAACACTTCTGTTTACAGTGAAGAAAAGTTCTCCGATCATGCACCTCTGACGGTTGATTACGAGGTCTAGTCATGCAGCTTGAACAAATCCTTTTTTCTCAAGGCTTCGGCACTCGGCATGAATGTCGCGGTCTCATTGCTCGCGGCAGGGTGACCGTGCATGGGGCCGTTGTCGTTGATCCGTACCAAGATTTTGACACTGAAGGGCTTGTCTTTGAGGTCGACAATGTACCATGGCCTTTTTTCCAAAAAGCCATTATCGCCATGAATAAGCCGTCTGGGTATGAATGTTCCCGAAAACCTCTGCACCATCCTTCGGTGATTTCTCTATTACCCCCGCCATTGAGAAATCGGGGAGTGCAGCCCGTCGGGCGACTCGATGAGGATACCACTGGACTTTTGATTCTTACCGATGACGGTGCATTGATTCATCGGTTGACACACCCTAAAAAGCACGTTGGTAAAGTGTATCGGGTAACAGCTAAACATCCGATGACCGACATTATGTATGAACGATTGTTTGAGGGCGTCCTTCTTGACGGAGAACGTGAAACAGTGGCGGCCGATGAAATCAAGCGGGTCAGTGATTGTATTTTTGACATGCGAATTACCCAAGGTAAATATCACCAGGTCAAACGTATGGTTGCAGCCGTCGGCAATAGAGTAGTCGGACTGCAACGAATTGCATTCGGCAAGTTTTCTCTGCCGCCCGAACTGGAGGCTTCCCAGTGGTGTTTTATTCAAAAAGAGGATCTGATTTAGGATGCCAATAAAAGTATCCCCTACGTCCGGCACTTGGTTAGCGGCTTTGCGTGTGTATACAAAACCGCAGACGCTGCGTATGTTTTTTTTAGGATTTTCCGCCGGGTTGCCGCTTTTACTGGTTTTGGGGACTTTATCTTTTTGGCTTCGGGAAGCCGGCATTGAGCTAAGCACGATCGGAATGGTAACCTGGGTTGGTTTGGCTTATGGGTTTAAATGGGTCTGGGCTCCTCTGATCGATAAGTTGAGATTGCCTCTTTTGAGTCGGTCTTTCGGGCGTAGAAGGTCGTGGCTCATTTTTTCTCAGTGTGGGGTTTTATGCGGTCTTATCGCCATGGGTATGACCGATCCGAAAGAAAATCTGACGCTTTTGATCGGGTTTACTGCACTGACTGCATTTGCCTCGGCTACGCAGGATATTGCATTAGATGCTTATCGAATCGAAAGCGCACAATTGTCTGAGCAAGCAGCCTTGGCGGCGACTTATCAGACCGGTTATCGCTTGGCAATGATTTGGGCAGGAGCCGGTGCATTAGCTCTTGCAGCCTATTTTGCAAATTCTGATTCCTATGACTTTCATGCCTGGCAGACGGCCTATTACATTATGTCGGCCAGTATGTCGGTGGGGATTTTAACGGTGCTGTGTTCACCGGAACCTGAGGTAAACCAAGAAAATTCCATAAGCCGCCAAACCGCCTTATTGCGTGAGCGTTGTCGCCGAGATCATCCTCTTTGGCCGCAGCGGGCAATTAAACTCGGCGTTTGGTTTTATGAGGCCGCCTGTCTGCCGTTTTTAGATTTTTTCGGTCGCTATCGTTGGCAGGCAGTCATCGTTCTTGCTTTGATTGCCACCTATCGTATTTCTGATGTGGTGATGGGGGTTATGGCTAATCCGTTTTATCAGGATTTGGGATTTACTAAGGAAGAAGTGGCTGCGGTATCGAAAGTTTTCGGCGTTGTTATGACGTTGGCAGGGGCTTTTGTCGGTGGGATGATCAGTGCAAGATTCGGGGTAATGAAGACACTTTTTTTAGGGGCACTTCTTTCGAGTCTGACAAATCTGTTGTTTTCATGGCTGGCACTTCAGGATCATCAGGTTACATATCTGGTTTTAACCGTCAGTGCAGACAATCTTGCCGCAGGTATCGCATCTGTGGCTTTCCTGGCTTATTTATCCGGTTTGACCAATGTGGCTTACACGGCAACTCAATATGCGTTGTTTAGTTCAATTATGTTATTGCTGCCGAAATTTTTAGCCGGTTTTTCAGGTTTCTTAGTTGAGAGTATCGGCTATAGCCAGTTTTTTGTCGTAACGGCTCTTATTGGTTTGCCCGTTCTGATTTTGGTTATCTGGGTTTCTAAACTTAAGCCCAGAGTTCAGTGACTGCACCGATTGTTTTTAAATTGACGAGCAGAACGCGAAGGAGTTTTCTTTTCGACAAAACCTCGGGTGACAGAGGCGATTTGTTTGACGCACGTTGCGATGTCCTCGATGGCATCGTCAAGATTTTCCAACGGAGATTCGGATAACAACTCGTCTCTGACTGAAGCAAAGTCACCTATTTCATCGTCAGGTAAATGCCGCCAAATCCCTACCAAAGCACTGGTGACATTTGAATTTTCAGAATCCAGCAGCCCGCTCCATGTTTGAGCGGCAGTCAGAAAGCCGGAAGCAAATGGTTTTAATGCCACAAGCTCTTCTTCACCTTGCAGCAAATTTCCATTTTCGTCTTCCGGATCAAAAACGATGGGATCCAGGGGCTTAAAGTGTGCCAAGCGTGAATTGATTTCACGGTAACGTCTGTATATCAGCTCTTCGAGCCGACTTTGCTGTTGAGTCGGCAATTCGGAAAATTGTGCGGAAGGAGCACAAAAAATCATCGGCATCCATTCCGAGGGGCTGACTTCTTTAGGCAGCAAACAAAGTGCCGTCAGAAAACCATCGGCCTGAGAGGCATCCATGGCCATGCTTTTTTCATCAATTTGAGCTAAAAGCTCATCAAGTTCGGTAAATTCCTCTTCTTTCAGAGGGGCGGAAAATGCAGGGCGTGTCATGAATTTGTCCTCGGTCAGGTAGTTGAGAGGAATTATACTTTCGAGTTAGTATTAGACGAACAATTTACTAGTGGAACTAAAAAATGGCAGTGGTAGTTTTCCGTTCTAAAGCGAGCGGCGAAGTGATTATGATGAGGCAGCATGTTGAGCCTATCTTTAAAGAAGCCGGCATTATTTTTCATGAAAAAGGCGCTATTTTGGCTGAAGATTTGCCATCGGCTATTGCCTCTTTAGAGCGAGTGATCGAGCAAATGGCACAAACGGAAGTCCCGGAGGACGAAGACGAAGCCAAAGAAAAACCTGCAATGCTTGCAGCAGTTTCTGTTAAAACGCGCTTTTACGCGTTAATGAGAATGTTACGTAAAGCGGAAGCCAAGAAGGTCAATGTTCACTGGGAGCCTTTGTCTTAACTTCTCCAGAAAGATCGAGTGAAAATTACGAATACCGTAAATAATTCCAAACGACCTACAAACATACAGAATGAGCCAACCCACAGGTGCATGGGATTGCAGGCGGCGTAGTTGCCAGCCGGACCCACGGAGCCCAATCCGGGACCTGTATTGGCGATGCAGGCAATCACCGTAGAAAACGCTTCGGTAAGTCCGACACCCGAGAACATAATCAGAAAAGTACAGGTCAGCACGACAAGAATGTGCAGAGCAAAGAACGCAGATACGTTAGCGCTCAGACTGTTTGAGATATTATGCTTTCCAAGCCTCAAGGGCAGGTAGTCACGTGGCCTCAGCAAGGTGTGCAGGCACAGTATCGCCTGTTTAATGAAAATCAGCAGACGGATCATTTTTACACCGCCTCCGGTTGACCCCGAGCAAGAAGCGAAAACACTGCCGATAAGCAGTAAAAATCCCATCGATGACGGCCAAAGCTCATAATTTTGTGTTGTATACCCGGTCGTAGAAAAAAGAGAGGCCACATTAAAAAGAGCGTGTCTCAATGTTGTTTGCCAGTTCGGGTATACGTGATGAAAACTCAGTACTGCAAAAACCGTTAAAACGCCGACTAAAAGAATCAACATCCAAGATCTTGCTTCAATGTCCGTGAAATAAGTGGAAACGGAACGCTGACGCCAGGCCGTAAAGTGAAGCGAAAAATTAAATCCTGAAAAGATAATGAAGGCGACGGCGACCATTTCAATAGCCGGCGAATTGAAGTAGCCGATACTTTGATCGTATGGAGTGATACCGCTTAAGCTCATTGTCGTGAACATGAACATAATGGAATCATCCCAGTTCATACCCGCCCAATGGTAAGCCACGACGCAGGCGATGGAAGCCAAAATATAGATACTGTAGAGAGCTTTGGCAGTATCAGCAATTCGAGGGGTCAGACGATCATCTTTGAAAAGATTGGAATTTTCAGCTTTAAAGAGCTGAGCTCCCCCGACACCTAAAAGAGGCAAAATTGCGACAGCCAAAACGATGATCCCCATGCCTCCCAACCATGACAATAAGCAGCGCCAGTAATTAAGGGCTAAGGGCAGATCTTCAAGGTTTGTCAGTGCGGTTGCACCCGTAGTCGTCAGGCAGGAGACGGCTTCAAAGAAAATTCGATAGTAGGGGATTTCCGGCAACAGCAGCGCCAAAGGAATGGAGCCGAATAGTACCGCCGAAAACCATGACAACGTTACCAGCAAGAAGCCGTCCCGAGGCTCGAGTTCACGCTTGAATCGTTTGGTAAAGAGAAGAAAAACCAATCCGAAACAAAAGCAAATGGCGACAGACGTAAAAAACTGGGACAAAACGGGTTCCCTATCGCGGTAAGCGATGGCAATCGGCACCAATTGGGCTGCTGCTAAAAAGATCAGAAGAGGCCCCAAGGCATTGAGTACCGGGAAAAGCAACCGTTTTAAAGTCCTAAACATGACACGTTCTCTTAGAAGAAGCCGACATCGACTTCAAATAAACGTTCGATGCGTTGGATGACTTTTTTGTTCGGGACAAACAAGATTAAATGGTCATCATCCATTACTGTTAAATCCGGTTCAGCCATTAGCACATTGGCATCGTCGCCTTCCCCTCTGACGATGGCGCCGACGGATACTCCTTTGGGGAAAGGAATATCTTTAAGAGCCTTACCGACCACTTTAGAACTTTTCTTAGTGCCGTGTGCGATGATCTCAAGAGCCTCTGCTTTGTCTTGATAGAGCTCTTGAGCATTGACAACGTCCCCATAACGGATGTGCCGCAAAAGCTCTCCGAGCGAAGCTTGTGTCGGTGAAACAGTGACATCGACTTCTGTACCTCGGACAAGATCGGAATAAACCTGGTTTTCCAACAAAACAATGCTGCGTTTGGCGCCCAATCGTTTGGCAAGCAACGCAGTCATGATGTTGGTTTCATCATTGTTGGAAAGCGCAACAACCACGTCAGCGTGATCGATACCCTCCTGCATCAGAGCGTGAGTGTCATCATGCTTAACCAGGGAGACCGAAACTTTGCTGCTGCTGAGACGATTGGAAAGGTTGGCAGCGATTTCCTCTTTACCTTCAAAAATTTTGATGCGTCTTTTGGATCGTGTGGGTTCTAACTTGTCAGTCAAAAGACCGGAGAGTTCCCCGCCGTTGATCATCACAATATTTTCGGCTTTTTCAAACGGGTGAAGAGCTTCAATAACCGATTCGGCACCGTCACTGGCCACCAATACGGTAATTTCGTCGTCGGCTTCAATTACAGTGTCGTTGCGGCATTCCAAACGGCGGTTGCGTCGGTATATAGAGACAAAACGCATTTTCGCATTGGGCAACAACTGAAAAGCGTCTTCCAGGGTCTTACCTGTCAGGGGAGCCCCCTCGATGCAATTGACGGTAAAGAGAGTCAGTTTATCGTCGGCAAAATTGAGTACCTGCTGTGCAGCCGGGAACGTGATCAATTTTGAAAACTGAGTGGCCAATGCTTCTTCCGGCCAAATGACACTGGTTGCGCGAAAGCCTTCGTCACCTAAAATTCTGGGATAGTGTCTTAGTTCACTGTCTCTGACACGGGCAATGCGCATGGGAATATTGAAAATTTGGGCTGCGAGTGTACAAGCGACTAAGTTTGTTTCGTCACTGGCTGTTAACGCAATTAATAAGTCAGTGTCCATGGCGCCGGCACTGCTGAGCACCGACGGAGAGCTGGCATCGCCGACAATCCCTCTAAGGTCGAAGCGCTCCTGCATTTGGGCAATGCGGTCAGCAGACTCATCCACGATAGTGATGTCATTGGCGTCACTAACAAGATTTTCTGCTACTGATCGACCGACACGGCCGGCTCCCAAAATTAAAATTTTCATAAATTACGGTCGGATATGAAATCCGCATCTTATTAGAAAAAAATTAATTATCGTCTTTAGACCACTCAATGCCTAATTGGCGCAATTTTCTATAAAGATGGGTTCGCTCAAGTTGCGCTTTGGCGGCAACACGCGTCATGCTGTAGTTTTCTTGTTCGAGCAAATGCGTGAAATAGGCGCGTTCAAATTGATCCCGAGCTTCTCTAAGCGGGAGCGAAAAATCAATTTGATTGCCCAACGATGCGGCATGTGAGTCTTGTTGTTTTTTTTCGGATTGAGCCGCCGAACTGTTTTTCGGGTGGGCTGAAGCCGTTCGTTCCATCGTTTGTTTGGCGGCTAAAGCAGCCCGCAGCGCTTCGGTCAGTGTTTTGATGGATGTTGGTTTTTCAAGGAATGAATAAGCTCCGAATTTCGTGGCCTCAACAGCCATGTCAATGTTGGCATGCCCCGACATCATAATAACCGGGCAGGGCAATGGTCCTTGAGAAGCCCATTCTTTCAGTAACGACATACCATCGGTATCAGGCATCCAAATGTCAAGCAGGATGACATCCGGCGCACAAGTATGCAAAGCGCGACGAGCTTCCACGCTGTTAGCGGCTACGCTAACCGTGTACCCCTCATCGGAGAGAATTTCGCTAAACAGTTCACGAATACCAACTTCGTCATCTACAACAAGAACGTTTGCCATTTAAAAAACTTAAGTCTGAGAATAAAAAAGTCAGGCTAGATTGACAAAACCAATCGTAACTATAGCACCATTTGGTTTTCCGTCTTGAGAACCTGTTTGGTTAGCCAACTTAATCCAACCGCCATGTTCTTCAATGATTTTTTTGACCATCGGTAAGCCAAGACCGGTGCCGGTTTCTTTAGTCGTAATGTACGGTTCAAAAGCGTGATCCAAAATTTGATCACTAAATCCCGGACCATTATCCATAATGGTTAGGATAACAGATCTTGATTTGCCGTCCCGTTCCGAATGAGTCTTTATGTCAATTTTGCAATCGCTGTCCGATTTGCTGGCTTCTTTCGCATTTGAAAGCAGATTGTGTAAAACCTGCAGCAGCTGAGCTCGGTCAGCCAACACAAGGGGAAGATTGTCTTCCAGGGACAAAGATACCGAGCCGCCTGCCTGTCGATATAAAAGAGCCACATCATCAAGAACGTCATTTAAATTTAACGGGCGCAATGTGGGCTTGGGTAATTTGGCATAGTCTCGGAAGTCATTGACCATTTGTTTAATGGAAGAGACTTGTTCGACAATGGTGTTGGTATACCGATTAAGAAGCACTATGTCTTCTTCAGGCAAATGTTTTGCCAATTTGATTTGCATTCGTTCGGCGGCAAGCTGAATTGGCGTGAGGGGATTTTTAATTTCATGAGCCATGCGTCGAGCAACTTCACCCCATGCAACGACTCGCTGTGCGGCCACCGCCTGAGTCATGTCGTCAATAACCACCAAATATCCCGGTCCGTCGTTTAGCGGCACGGAAGAGGTGCGAATCATTAGAGTCAGCGGTTCTTTTTTGCCGTCAACGGATAAAGAAGCATTTTCTTGTTTAACGGCACGAGTATTTTCCGACAACATCGGCAAAATCAATTCTGCGAGAGTGGGATTGGCTTCTTTGAGCAAAACACCGATTTGCAGCACACTGTTGCCTAAAATTTTGACGGCTCCCATGTTAGCGGAGCGCAACCGTTTCATATGATCCAGAACAATAATGCCGTTGGAGAGGTTTTCCAAAATACGTTCACGGAAAATATTGGATTGTTCAAGCTTTTCCCGCCGACTCTCAAGAGTATCCATGGCATCGTTGACTTGTCTGACCATGACATTGAAAGCACGGGTCAATTCATTGATTTCATCGGCACCGGTAAATTCTTTAATCGGTTGGAAGTGACCGCTGGTCACTCGTCGTGTACCTTCAGCCAATTGTCGGATAGGTGCAGTTATACGGCTGGCAAACGAAAAAGCAGCCAGTACGGAACAAAGTACGGCAAGGAGCAAACTCAGCACCAATGACCAGTGATATATCGTTTGAAGACCGCTGCGGGTAAAAATAATTTGTTGGTAATCCAGAAGTCCATTGGTGACCGCATTGATGTTGCGGGCAACAGCAGGAGGAATTTCCATACTTACCTGCAAAAAGAGTTCTTCAGATGACGAGTTGTTGTTGATGGGGACGATGGTACGGATTCGCAAAGAGTTGTACTGCCCATTGGAGTCTGAAGAGGATTCCTCCAAATCGGAAAAGTAACCTTGGTGACGCACAGTCTGAATATCCCGCATTGGAATAACAAGGTCGATGGAAGGCAGTGGAGAACTTTGAGTAATGATCTGACCGTTGCCGTCAATTAAGTAAAGGACTGCGGAATTGGTCAGATCACTCATACGAATGAGTTCGCTGCTCATCTCTCCGAATGAAGCGCTACTGAGGCGATCGGCAATTGTTCGTGTTGTCACCAATTGGTCGTTTTGAATACGAAGCAATGAGTTTTGGGCCAAGGTGACGCCTGAGTCCAGGGCGGTTTCTACGCGAGAGTCAACGCCGGAGTCAAATGCCTGTGAAATCAAGTGTGAGGAAATTGTGTAAATGAGTAAAGAGGGCAATAAAGCGACAACGGAGATAATGCAAACTAAAGTTGTCAGCATGCGGGAGCCGAACTGCCGTTGACGGAAGCGCTTGATTAATTTAGAAATCAGCGAAATAACGGCAATCAATAGGCCCAGGGCAACGAAGGCATTGATAAGGAGTAAAAGAGGAAAGTAAGGTTCGAGTTTTTGAGAGGTTGTTCCGGCAGAAGTCAGCAAAAACAGCAAAACCACCACAATGGCTAAACCGATGCTTGCACCGTACCTGAGGCGATATCTCATTACCGTACATCCTCACCAGGATGGGTGATAGTGCGATCCAACATGACGTCATGCCAGTCGGAACGAAGGTCCCAATCATTTTCGCCGATGGTAACCTGCATGGGCAATGGCAACTGCTCCGTGTCTAGTCTGATTCGAACTTCGGCTACACAGTTTTCCGGATTTTCAATAGTGGGATTGTCGGAGACTCTCCAACCATGCAAAGACTTGAGGATAGCGAGAGTTTCAGACAGAGAATCGAATGATTGTGATAACCCCCCGCGAGATAAGCGATACTGACGGGTCAAAGGACTGTATGACAATCGGGTCATCAGCGAAGCTTCAACGATAGGTTTATTCACCCAGTACCAACGCTCAGATTGGATCGAGAAATCTGTTACAAAATAAAGGGGAATGCCGCGATTTAACGCATCTTGAACGCTTCGCGGCAGATCAAATTCAATATTGACATCAAGATAGAGGCCGGAGGGCTGATCCATTCTTGATGATAAAGAAGCGGACATAACAGTAATGTCATTTGCCCACGAAGGCGCAACACTTCCCAGCCCGATAATCAGGGCCAGTATCCAGCCAAAGAAGTGTTGAACCTTATTCATTGTCTAATTATTCCTTTTTCGTGAGCAGCGCGTAGAAAAAGCCGTCATGAATAAGAGGTAAATTTTCGTCCGTTTCACGCTCGGTCGGAATTAACCTCAGCATGCCGCTGGGCATGATGGGGGCAGTTTTTAGTGCGGCTTGAGGGTGTCGGTCGAGAAAACGTGCTATCTGTTCCGGTCCTTCTTCAGGAAAGAGCGAACAAACCACGTACAACAAATCCTTACCGACAGGCACTTTTTTCCACAGGGATTCCAGTAATTTTTCCTGCTTAGCGGCCAATAATTTTATGTCCTCAGGTCTTCTGGACCAGACAATGTCCGGATGACGTCTGACAATACCGGAAGCCGTGCAGGGGGCGTCAAGCAAAATAGCATCAAAATCCCCCAATTGCTGAAGAACTTTTTCATTAGCAGCGTCGCCAACCACAATTTTAGCGGTTAAGCCCAAACGGTCGAGAGTTTGTTTTATGCGGGGGGCTCTGAGGGGATCTATTTCCATCGCTGTGACATCCAGCCGATGAGTTTCCAATAACTGAGCTGTTTTACCGCCGGGTGCTGCGCAGGCATCCAATACTCTGTCTCCGGTATTCAATGACAAAATATCCGTTACCAATTGGCTGCCGGCATCTTGAACAGAACATAGCCCTTCGGTGAATCCCGGAATCTGTTGAACGGGGCACGGAGGATCGACAATGACCGCCCAGCGTCCGATTTGACGTCCGCTGAGTCCCTGTTTTTGTAATTTTTCCAGGAACTCCTTGACAGTGATTTTGGACCGGTTAACCCGAAGTGTGAGAGGCGGACGCTTATTTTGAACCCTGAGTATGCCTTCCCAATTTTTAGGATAAGCCTGTCGAATCTTGGAGATCCACCATCCGGGAGCATTGAAACGAGCATTTAAATTGGTTTTGAATGCAGCAACGAGCTCAGAGCGGTTTCGAAGAAAATTTCTAAGCACCGCATTGATAAAACCGTTCGACCAAGCCGTTCCTGAGTCGGCTTTTGCCGCTTCAACGGTTTGATTAACGACGGTAAACGGTTTTTCGTTGCCTTCCAGCAATAAAGCCAATGCAATACTCAACATGGCTTTAACTTTTTCCTGAGGTGCTTTTTTTACGAGTTTGCCCAGCAAAATTTCCACCTGAGCCCGGTGTCTTACCGTTGTGTAAAGCAAACTCTGCACAACCCCTTTCATTTCGGGGCGCTGCCCGATTAAGCAGTGATCAAGAGCTTTTTCAAGAGAGCACGAGTCGGTAAGCATTTTCTGCCAACCGACTGCGCTGATTGCAATAGCCTGACTGAGGAGAGCGCTCATTTAAAAAACTCTCCTTTAGTGATCGGATAACCTTGAAGAAAGCTTTGGGCGGGCATTTTCGGTTTGCCGGATCTTTGAAGAACTGTGGCACAAATGCCTCCCTGAGCGCAGGCGATGGTGATCCCCTCTTTATTAACTTCAACAACTTCACCGGGCTGCCCGGTAATATCTTCCCGAAGCCGAGCTTCCCAAATTTTGACGGTTGTCCCGTTATGTTCGGCAAATGACGACGGGAAAGGAGAAAAGGCGCGGATTTTTCTTTCGAGTTCTGAGGCTGAAAGCGAAAAATTCATTCGTCCTTCTTCTTTGAGCACTTTGTATGCGTAGGTGACTCCCTCTTGAGGCTGCTCGGTGATGGTGATTGATTCCGTTTGGGCTAATAAGCGAACCAGCATATCAGCCCCTAGCTCAGCGACAGAATTTGTCAAAGAAACGGTTGTTTCAGTGCCGTTAAGAGGAAAGCTTTCCTGCATCAGCATCGGACCGGTGTCCAGCCCCGCGTCCATTTTCATCAAGGTTACGCCAAAATGACTGTCGCCCGCTTCAATGGCTCGAGTGATGGGAGCCGCGCCTCGCCAACGAGGCAATAAGCTTGCGTGAATATTGATGCACTTAACGGAATTTTGCGGACCGATCCCCTTGGGAATGTCCAACACCGCTTGCGGTAGCAACATACCGTAGGCCGCCACCACCATGATGTCTGCATTCATCGACCTAAGCAACTGGTGCATGGCAGCAGCCTCATCCGGATCTTTTTTAAAAGACAGTGTCTTTGGGGTAGCCACAGCGATACCTCTCTCAACGGCTAAGGCTTTTACCGCCGAGGGGGTTAATTTCATGCCTCGCCCGCTTGGTCGATCAGGCTGAGATAATACAAGGCATACTTCATGCCCGGCATCAATAAGAGCTTCAAGCGCACGGGCTGCAAAAGGAGGGGTTCCAGCAAAAATAATTTTCATGCTTTTAATTTTAGTGAGTTCAATTTCGGGTGCGTTTTATTCATAAGCTTTTTTTGACACCCGTTCAAAAGTTGTTGGTAAAGCGATACACTTTTCGGAAAGCTGAGGAATTTTATGCAGACGTTAAAAACAATAGACAATATTCACATAGCTTACGAAGTTTATGGCGACGATTCAGCTCCTGTCATTTTACTGATTATGGGGTTGGGGATGCCGTCGGTAGCCTGGCCTAAAAGGCTGATTGAGCAGTTGGTGCGTCAAGGATTCAGAGTGGTCGTTTTCGATAATAGGGATAGCGGCCTGTCGACGAAGATTGATCGGGCGGTTGGTTCTTTCTCAATTCTTTCTGCAATCGTCAAAACTCTTTTCAGACGACCGGTGGTCGGTTGTTATTCCTTGGAGGATATGGCGGCCGACACAGTTGCCGTGTTGGATAAGCTGCAGGTTAAACGTGCTCACGTTATGGGAATTTCCATGGGAGCCATGATTGCTCAGGTCTTGGCTTATTTGTATCCTCAAAGAGTGGCCTCTTTGACCTGTGTGATGAGCGCATCCGGTAATCCCCGAACCGGATTCGGTAAATTACGCGCCATTCGCGGTTTGCTGAGCAGCCCCAGTCAAAACGATGACTTGGTTGCCATGAAAAATTACCTCCGCAAAATGTTTAAGGCTATCGGCTCCCCTCGAATGAGTTATTCGGATGAGCAGATCACGACTGTTGCCCAATCTATGATTGAAAGCGGATTTAATCCAATGTGGGGAAAACGCCAGCTGTTGGCAATTTTGGCTTCCGGGGATCGTTCGAAGAATTTGCGGCGAATTATGGCTCCGACCTTGGTTATACACGGTCAGGAAGATCCGTTATTGCCTTTAAAAGCGGGCGAAGAGGTAGCCCGATTGATTCCGAATTCGAGAATGATGGTTATCAGAGGAATGGGGCACGACCTACCGGATAACGTAATTGATCAGATCGCACCCGCGGTGGCCAAGCACTGCCACCGCTACAAAAACTGATCTTATTTATCCCTTTTTTCTTGGTGGCGACGTTTTTTCAATTTAGAGCAGGCACGGTCATATTTTAGACGACTGAGATGATCGATGAAAACGACGCCATCAAGATGGTCTAATTCGTGCTGCAGGCAAATTGCCAATAATCCGTCAGCTTTGAGCTCTTGTTGTTGGCCATTTAAGTCCATGTATTGGAGAGTAACTGCTGCACTGCGGGTAACTTTCTCCCAGATGCCAGGCAAAGACAGACATCCTTCTTCGCCAAGTTCAGTTTCTTCACTACGCTCGGTAATGACCGGATTTATCAATGTCAACAGCTGGTTTTTCTCTTCACTGACATCAACCACCACCATTCGGACCGGCTCTCCGACTTGCGGAGCGGCAAGACCGACTCCAGGGGCTTTGTACATTGTTTCACCCATATCAGCAGCCAATTGACGTACGGAGTCTGTAATTTCAGTAATCGGCTGACACTTCATTGACAAGACAGGATTGGGAAACTGCACAATCGGTAAAATAGCCACAAGAGTTCTCCAGCAGAGGATTTTTTTAGAACCTCGAATTTTAGCGCAAATACACAGGATTTCTACTATGTCTTTGGAAAATCAAAGAAATTGGTTGCGATTGGCCTTCTTGTCGGAAGTTCAATTTGCCGATGTGTATGTGCTATTGAAAACATTTGGGCTGCCGGAAAATATATTTTCACAAAGTCTGTCTTCTTTGATGAATGTGTTGCCCCAGAATGAAGCAATGGCGGTTCACCGTTGCCCCGACCAAGAAACAGAACACAGAATCGACAAAGTAATCGGATGGCTTACGGACATACCCTCCGTTCGTGTTTTAGTACCCAGCGACGCAGATTTTCCCCAAAGATTTTTAACCCTTCCTCAGCCGCCGCTGGTTGTTCTCTCAGCCGGGAATATTGAATTGATGAAAAGACCAACTGTCAGTTTGGTGGGCAGCTCACACCCAAGCTCGTTGGCTGAATCCACTACACAGTCTTGGGTTCAGGCGTTAATGACCAAAAACTTAAGTTTGGTGCAGGGTGACTCGGAGGGAATTGAAAAAATCGGCCTGATGACAGCATTGCAGTCGAACAGTGATTCGCTTGTAATTGTCACTAAAAATCCCTTAATGGAATCTAATTTTGAGCAAAAGTTGCTATTTATGTCTAATAAGGGACTTTTGCTGAGTCCTCTTGAAAACTCACCGGATCCTTGGTTAGCGCGTCAAAGATTGTTGATTGCATCAACTGATCATTTTGTTGTTATTCAGGCGAGCATTCGATCAAAGGTTTTACCCCTGATTCGTGAAGCCGCAGATGTAGGACGTAATATCATGGCTGTTCCGGGCTCCATTCATTCTCCTTTATCCAAAGGTTGCCATAAGCTTATTCGAGAAGGCGCGAAACTGGTGGAATCGGTTGATGATATTTTTAATGAGATTGAAAATTAACCGTGTTAAAACAAAAAAATCATTAAAAGTTGCTATTTTCTCGTTTTTTAGTGCTACTCTAAAAAAGCGTTTGGGTCGACCCCTCAAGATTCGAGTTTGTATCAAATGAGTGAAAAAGTTTTAGTTATTGCAGAAAAACCTTCTGTTGCCTCCGATATTGCCAAAGCGCTGGGAGGTTTAAGTCGTGAAAAAGATTATTTTGAAGGTGAACATTACGTTGTCAGCTCTGCTGTCGGACATCTGTTGGAATTGACTGTTCCTGAAAAGTATGACGTCAAACGGGGCAAATGGACTTTTGCCCATTTGCCGATGCTGCCCCCTTATTTTGATTTAAAGCCGATAAAAAAGTCTGAAGATCGGTTAAAACTGCTTAAGCGATTGCTGAAACGCAGCGATATCTCTGCGGTAATCAATGCTTGTGATGCCGGTCGTGAAGGGGAATTGATTTTCCGTTACATTATTCAGGCCAGTAAATGCAAAAAAACGATCAAACGTTTATGGCTGCAATCGATGACTCCGGCGGCTATCCGTGAGGCTTTTGAGCATTTAAGAACCGATGAAGAAATGCAGCATTTGGCAGATGCGGCTCGTTCACGCTCGGAGGCCGATTGGCTCGTGGGAATCAACGGCACGCGTGCAATGACGGCTTTTAACAGCAAAGACGGCGGCTTTTTCCTCACGACGGTGGGACGAGTGCAAACGCCGACACTTGCAATCGTTGTTGAGCGTGAGGAGAAAATCAATGCTTTTGTCAGTCAAAAGTATTGGGAAGTACACGCTCAGGTTCAGGCAAAATCCGGTCATTATGAGGCTGTTTGGTTTGATCCTAAATTTAAGAAGAGCGAAGACCGTCCTCATGAAAAAGCAGAACGAATTTGGCAACAGGAGCAGGCTCTCGCTTTATGCGAAAAGATTAATCAGCAGCAAGGCAGTGTTCAGGATACAGCAAAGCGGACTACACAGTTGTCTCCGCTTTTGTTTGATCTGACGAGTTTGCAACGTGAAGCCAATAACCGATTCGGTTTTTCCGCGAAAACCACATTGGCCCTGGCTCAGTCTTTATACGAAAAGCACAAGGCACTGACTTACCCGAGAACAGACGCAAGAGCATTGCCGGAAGACTACATCCCGACAGTTAATCAAACTTTGGCAATGCTTGGCGAATCATCCCGATACGCCGACAGCGTGAAAGAAATTCTGTCTCATAAATGGGTAAAACCGACGAAGCGGGTTTTTGATAATTCTAAAATTTCCGATCACTTTGCCATTATTCCAACCCTGCAGCCACCCAAAAAACTGAGTGAGGCTGAGGAAAAAATTTATGACTTGGTCGTTAAACGCTTTTTGGCCGTCTTTTTCCCGGCAGCCGAATATGACGTGACTACGCGTATAACGACGGTCGAACAGGAAAAACTCAAAACTGAAGGTAAGGTGTTGGTTAAGGCGGGATGGCTCTCGGTTTATGGACGAGATCCTGAGGGAGCGGAAACATTGCCCGCAGTCTCTGACAATGAGAAGGTACTGATCGAGCAGGCAATTGCTCAAGAAAAGGCGACCAAGGCACCTCCGCGATATACGGAAGCCACTCTTTTGTCTGCCATGGAGGGGGCCGGAAAGTTAGTCGAAGAGGATGAACTTCGAGCCGCTATGTCAGGCAAAGGTTTGGGAACCCCGGCTCCCCGCGCCGCCATTATTGAAGGTCTGCTGCTTCAAAATTATTTGAGACGTGACGGTCGTGATCTTATCCCCACATTTAAGGCCAGACAACTGTTCTCCTTACTCAAGGGACTTGGCGTTTTTGAGTTGTCAGAACCGGAATTAACCGGCGAGTGGGAATATAAGCTCAGCCAAATTGAACAGGGGCATCTGTCTCGAGAAGTCTTTATGAAAGAGATTCGGGATATGACCGTTGAGATTGTTGATGCGGCCAAACGCTACGAAGGCAATACCGTTCCGATTGAAAATCCGGCTCATCTGAAAAATCCCTGCCCGAAATGCGGCGGAGAAATTGTTGAGAATTACCGTCGGTTTGCTTGCACTCAATGTGATTTCAGTTTGCCGAAACACCCCGGAGGAAGAACTTTTGAAGTGGCGGAGGTTGAGGCACTTTTGAAGAACGGAGAGATCGGACCGCTAGATGGATTTATCAGCAAGATGGGGCGCCCCTTTTCTTCGAAGCTTCGCCTGACTGATGATTTTAAATTGGAGTTTGATTTCGGGAACCAGGACAAGGAAAGCAGTGAACCGGTTGATGTTTCAACATTGACTGTCGTTGGTAAATGTCCGAAGTGCGGCTCCAATGTATTCGACAGTCCCAAGGGCTACGTCTGTGAGAAGACGTTGGATAAAAAATGTGACTTCAGAATCGGTAAAACGATTTTGCAGCAGCCGATCTCCTCAGAAGAGGCTGCGAAGCTCTTGTCCGAAGGTAAGAGCAGCGAATTAAATGATTTTGTTTCCAATCGCACGAAACGTAAATTCTCTGCATTCTTGGTTTTGGGCAAAGACGGGGCGGTTGGATTTGAATTTTCGCAGTCAAAACCCAAAGGAACACGCAGAAAAACATCTTCCAAAAAATAATGCTTAAATGAAAACAGCCGCAATCGCGCTGTTTTCATTAACCCTCGGTGGGCGGATTTTTTGGCGAATCCGGTTTGATAACGGAAATCAGTACCTGATCAACTTTGTTTTTATCGGTATCGATAACTTCAAAACGGAACCCGCCGTAAACCACCTTATCTGTACGCTTAGGAATCTTTCGGAGCATATACATCATGAAACCGGCAACGGTCTCATAGGTAGAGTCTTCCGGCAGACTGTCCACATCTAAAAGTCTTTCCAAATCATCAACCGGCGTAGAACCGTCTACCAGCCAAGAACCGTCTTCTCGCTCTAAAATCTGCGATTCTTCCTCAGTGGTGACCAAGTCTCCCATCACAGTGCTCATGACATCATTAAGGGTAATGATGCCGACAACGAGAGCATACTCGTTAATGATTACGGCAATATCGCTGTTGGTGCGTTTGAACGTATCAAGTATTTCCGATAACGTCAGGGAATCGGGAACGAGCTGAACAGGGTGTACCAAACCGTCATCTTTCAGGGAAAGCGGGTGGTCGCTCATGATGCGGCCAAGCAACGCCTTGGAGTCAATGACACCGACCACATTATCAAGAGTTTCATTGCAAACAACGTACTGGTTGTGCGGAGAGTTTACGACCTTCTTGCAAATCTCTTCTTCAGAGTCATTCAAAAGGAAATAAACAATATTTTCACGAGGAGTCATTGAACTGGGGACCGTACGGCTTTCCAATTCAAAAATATTTTCGATGGCGGCTTTTTCCTCATCGGCGATTAAACCCGCTGCAGTACCCGCATCGACTGCTGCCACGATATCTTCCGAAGTGATTTTATCTTTTGTGCGTTCAGGTAAACCCAGGCTTCGTAAGATGACGTTAGCCAGTCCGTTGAAGAACCAGACAAAAGGTCTAAGGAGTTTTATAAGGAAATTCATCGGACCGATGACTGCCATTGCAATGGTTTCGGGAGCTACCAGTGCCAAACGTTTCGGGATCAAGTCGGCAAACAGAATAAATAACGTGGTTGATGTAATAAATCCGCACCAAAAACCAACGCTGTGCGCCAAGGCGGGTTCATGAACGAAGAAACCAACCAGAGAAGTAAAGTTGGGCGTAAAAAGCCGCTCGCCTAAAATACCTCCGGCCAGAGACAGCGCATTAACACAAATTTGAATAACCGTAAAAAAGTGCCCCGGGTGTTCTTGTAAAGCTAAGACACGGGATGCTTTTTTATGGCCTTCATCTGCTAAGGCACGTAAACGAATCTTTTTTGCGGCGGCTAGTGAAATTTCTGAAATGGAGAAAAAACTACTGGTGAAGATCAGTGCGATCAAACAAAGAAATAATAATGTAAAAGGCATAAATGAAAAATGAGTTGAAGAGTTGCTAAGTATAGCAAAAATAAAGACTTTTTCCTAAAGTGGACAAAGATAGTCACTATTGAATATTGTTGTTTTTCCCGATTTAGGTAATAATACGGTAAGTCTCATCGGATAAATGTAGTTATTCGAAGTGGCGATTGTGTTTGCCCGCTTTCGTCAGGAAGGGGTGACGTTGCCTAACCGGAATGTTTGTGAGGAATTTTATGAATAAGAAGTTAATTGCCTTATCTGTAGCCTGCATCGGTCTATCGGTAAGCGCTCAGTCCTGGGCTGCTTCCAGTACGCTTGAAACAGTCAAGGCCAGGGGACAATTAATTTGCGGCGTTAATACAGCCGCTCCGGGTTTTGCTTCTGTGGACAGTAAAGGGAATTGGACCGGTTTGGATGTGGACGTTTGTCGCGCAGTGGCGGCAGCTGCTTTGGGTGATGCCGCCAAAGTGAAGTTTGTTCCTTTAAATTCTCCTCAACGATTCACGGCTTTGCAGGCCGGTGAAATTGATGTATTGGCTCGAAATACGTCCTGGACGATGAACCGTGATACGACAACGGGAGCCTTATTTACTGCCGTCACGTATTATGACGGTCAGGGTTTTATGGTGCCCAAGCGTTTGAATGTGAAAAGTGCCAAGCAATTGAACGGTGCAACGATTTGTGTTCAGTCCGGCACCTCCAGTGAAAAGAGCCTTGCAGACTTTTTTACAACCAACAACATGAAATTTAAGACGGTTGTTTTTGATACAACCGAGGCTACTCAAGCGGCATTCTTTTCCGGCCGTTGCCAAGCATATACGACGGACATGAGTGACTTGGCCGGAGCTCGTACAAATTCGGCCAATCCTGCTGACTACGACATTTTGCCGGAAGTAATTTCCAAGGAGCCCTTAGCACCCGCTGTTCGCCGCGGTGATGATGAGTGGTATTCGATTGTGCGTTGGTCTATTTTTGCAATGATTAACGCTGAAGAATTGGGAATCACGAAGGCCAATGTCGACGAGAAGAAAAAGACGGATATGAGACCGGATGTTCAACGTTTGGTTGGCGCGTCTGAAGATATGGGTAAAATGCTTGGTTTGGATAAGGACTGGAGCTACCGTATCATCAAACAAGTCGGCAATTACGGTGAGAGCTTTGAGGCTAACTTAGGTCCCAAATCCAAACTGGGTCTGCCCAGAGGCAACAATAACCTCTGGACTCAGGGAGGGTTGCTCTACGCTCCGCCGATTCGCTGACCAATAGTGAGACAGACATAATGGCGGTTGTCTCAACCGCCATTTTAGTTAAGATGCAAACGAGTAAAAAAGACAATCACAATGGGCTGATAGGAAATGTGGCTTTGGCGGCAGCGTGAGGCAAGCCGTCGCCGCAGAGAATGGTTTTGGCAACTGATTGTCTTTGCGATTGTCGTTGCAGTTGTCTATCTGTTCGCTCAAAACGTTTTTGATAATCTGCAGGCTCGGGATATCCGATCGGGCTTTGCTTTTCTTTCTGACCGTGCCAGTTTTGAAATTGGTGAGTCTCTGATTCCGGTTTCCTCAAACGACAGTTTCGGCCGTATGTTTTTAGCCGGTATGTTCAACACCCTGAGGGTGGCGATTTTGGCAATTATTACCGCCACGGTTTTGGGGGGCATAGTCGGCTTAATGCGTTTATCTCAACATCCCTTGGTGCGTTTTTTGGGTGTTGCGCATGTTGAGGTTTATCGCAATATTCCGCTTTTGATTCAGCTTTTTGCCATCTATTTGGTGATCACGGAATTTTTACCGGATTCTTTTGATCCCATCCATTTCGGAACTTGGGCGATGCTCTCAAAGGCAGGATTGCAATTCAGTGTTCCGGTCCATTTGTGGGAAGCAAACCTCTTGGCTTTGATTGTCGGCATTATTGCTTTCTTCTTTACCCGTGTTTATCTGCGAAAGCGCTTCACAGGATTAATGGCTGGTTGTAATGCCGTTGTTGCGGGTTTTGTGTTGTCGGTAATTGTTTGGATTTCTGCAGGGATGTTTTTCGGCTGGAGTCAGCCGCATCAAGAAGGATTCCTTGTGACGGGCGGAGCCAGTGCGACGCCTGAATTTATTGCTCTTTGGGTTGGGCTTACGACTTTTACTTCTGCGGCAATTGCCGAAATTGTTCGAGCCGGGGTGCTCGCGGTGCCGGCAAATCAATGGGCCGCTTCTGCCGCTCTTGGAATGACTCGTCTGCAGACCATCAGCAACGTTATTTTGCCCCAATCATTACGTTTGGTGATTCCGCCGATGGCCAGTCAGTATATGAACTTGACTAAGAACTCATCGCTGTCTGTCATCATCGGTTATCCGGATATTGTTAGCGTGGGTAATACCTCCATTGTCATCATGGGACAAGCTCTTGAAGCGATTTTGATCATTATGTTGGTCTACCTGCTGCTTAATTTGGTCATCGCCGTTATCATGAATCGCGTCAATGCGAGTCTGATTGCGGCGCCAAGGTAAGGGAGGCTGATTATGAGTGCAATGGAAGTCTCTCTAAACCAAACGCTGATAAAAAATTATTTCGGCTCTCCCGGTCGCAGTCTTTTAACTTTATTAATCGCCGGCGTTTTATTTTGGTTTGCAGCAGAGTTTTTGAATTGGGGTGTCATCAATGCGGTGACTCAGCCTGATTTGGCTTTATGTCGCGCCGCTGACGGAGCCTGTTGGGGTTTTGTCTCTGAAAAGTGGCGCCTCATTCTCTTCGGCCGCTATCCCTATGACGAGCAATGGCGAGCCGGCCTGGCTACTGCCCTTATTGTGGTTATGTTGGTGGCTACAGCTATTCCGTATTTTTGGACTAAGCAGGGTCTGCGGGCACTGACATTAGGTTGGATCGTTGCCTTCATTCTTTTCTTCACCCTGTTGGCCGGCGGTATTTTCGGCTTGACTCCGGTTGATTCTGATGCCTGGGGCGGTTTGCCGTTAACCGTTATTTTGACACTGATCGGAATGACTTTTTCGGCGCCGATCGGCATCATTTTAGCGATTGGAAGACGCTCTTCTTTGCCGGTGATCCGAGTACTGTCGGCAAGCTATATTGAACTTGTGCGCGGAGTGCCATTGATCACTGTGCTGTTTGTGGCAACTTACATTTTCCCTTTGCTGCTGCCGGAAGGATGGACGATTGATGGTTTTTGGCGCATAGCTTTCGGTATCGTTTTATTTCAGGCAGCTTATATGGCGGAGACTGTTCGCGGCGGGCTGCAAACTATCAGTCAGGGGCAATTTAGCGCAGCGGCTTCATTGGGCTTTAAACCCTGGCAGGTGTATCTCTACATCATTTTGCCCCAGGCCTTAGTGGCGGTTATTCCTGCCCTGGTTAACAGTCTTTTGTCCACATTTATGGACACCTCCTTGGTGACGGTTGTTTCGATGTATGACCTGACCGGGGCGTTGCGTTTGGCTCTGGGCGATCCTCAGTGGAGGCAATTTTTCATTGAGGGGTATTTATTTGTTGCTGCGATTTATTTCTTTGCCAGTTTGGTTATGTCGAGATACAGCATCTGGTTGGAGAAACGGATAAATCGGGGGACTCATCATGGTTAAAGTACACGAGCACAGGGTTGAAGTAGTCGGTCGAAAGGATCCGTTATTTTCTCAGCTCACCGAATCAAATTTACTCAGACAACTGGAACAATATGCCCGGTGTCCTCATGAGTATTTTGAACCGCTTGAAAGTTCGGAAGTGACTGAGGATTTTGAAAATAATCAACATGTGCTGCGCAGAGTACTGCATTTCGGTCCCATGAGCGTGGAGGACACGGTTACTTTCCCGGATTCTTCGACCATGGTGACGGAAATTGCGCAAACGAAGGACTATCCTGCCAGTCGTTTGACCATCAAAATTGAGTCATCAGACGATGACACCATATACTTGCGTTTTGTTTACGAGGAAGATTCCGAGACGCCTCCGGTCGAGGATATTTTTCTGTCTTTAAGGCGTAAAGCCTACGAAGAAAAAGACAGGGGAATGGTGAAATGCTTTAGACAACGTGTAAAGAACTTGTCGCCTTTATCTTAATTCTCTTTATTACGAAAGAAATAGCCAATGAATTTGACTCCTGAAGCCAATAATCGGGTCGTTTTGACCTTATCAAACGAGATTCATGCCTCTTGCACTCAGGTTGAAGCGGCAGTTAATTTGTTAGACGGCGGAGCCACCGTTCCGTTTATTGCACGTTATCGCAAGGAAGTTACGGGGGGATTAGATGATTCTCAACTCAGACTTTTGCAGGAGAGACTGGTTTATTTGCGTGAAATGGAGGATCGCCGAGCCACAGTGATCCAATCGATTGATCAGCAGGGCAAGCTTACTGATGAACTCAGAGAAGCTTTAATTCAGGCAGATACCAAACAGCGGATTGAGGATCTGTATTTACCTTATAAGCCCAAGCGCCGCACGCGTGCGCAAATTGCAAAAGAAGCCGGTTTAGAACCCTTGACAGAACTGCTGTTTAAGGATCCGACTCAGGATCCCGAAACAGCTGCCCGAGAATTCTTAAATGAAGAAAAGGGAATTAAAACAACTAGGGATGCTCTGAACGGAGCTCGGGATATTTTGGCTGAGCAATTCAGTGAGGATGCGGAGCTTTTGGCTCAATTGAGGGCCTTTTTGACAAAGAGAGGCTTTGTCGTTTCGGAGCTTGTCGAAGGCAAAGAAACAGAAGGTGCCAAATTTAAGGATTATTTTGATTTTGATGAAGAGCTGACAGCGATTCCTTCGCATCGTGCTTTAGCCCTTTTCAGAGGTCGTCAGGAGGGGATTTTATCGCTGAAAATCGCTCTGACAGAAGAAGAGGAAAATCAAAAACCGCATCCGTGTCAGGTTATTGTTGCCGAGCATTTCGGCATTAAGGATTTATCAAGACCGGCCGATCAATGGTTGCAGGATGTATGCCGCTGGACATGGCGTGTGAAGATCTGTCTGAATTTGGAGAGTGAGCTTTTTGAAGTCATTCGCCAACGGGCAGAAGAAGAGGCTATTAAAGTTTTCGGTATAAACCTCAAGGACTTGCTTTTGGCGGCTCCCGCCGGTCAGAAGGGCGTTATCGGTTTGGATCCCGGTTTGCGTACCGGTGTTAAGGTGGCGGTGATTTCTCCGACGGGCAGCGTTTTGGATACCGGAGTGATTTACCCTCACGAGCCGAGAAGAGAGTGGGATAAATCTATTGAGATACTGGCCGCTTTGGCTAAACGTCACGGCTCTAAACTCATCAGTATCGGCAATGGAACGGCAAGTCGTGAAACTGATCGCTTGGCAGCGGATCTTATTGCCCGGTATCCCGGTCTTGGGTTAACGAAGGTGGTTGTCAGTGAAGCGGGCGCCAGTGTTTATTCTGCGAGCGAATTGGCGGCTAAAGAGTTCCCGGATATGGATGTCAGTTACCGTGGTGCTGTCTCGATTGCCAGACGCCTCCAGGATCCGTTGGCAGAGTTGGTCAAAATTGATCCCAAAGCTATTGGAGTGGGTCAGTATCAGCACGATGTCAACCAGGTTCATTTAGCCCAAAAACTGGATGCTGTGGTCGAGGACTGTGTTAATGCAGTAGGTGTTGACTTAAATACTGCCAGCGTTGCGTTGTTAGCCAGAGTGTCGGGACTGACAAAATCGGTTGCGCAATCCATTGTGACCTATCGAGACGGACACGGCGCTTTTAAGGATAGGAAAGATTTGCTCAATGTGCCCCGTTTGGGAGAAAAGACATTTGAGCAGGCAGCGGGCTTTTTGCGAATCAATGGCGGGAGCAACCCGTTGGACGCTTCAGCTGTACACCCTGAAGCTTATCCTGTTGTGAAAAGAATCATCGATAAAACCGGCTGCGATATTCAGACCCTGATTGGCAATCACGAAGTGCTCAGAAAACTGAAGGCTTCGGAATTTACAGATGAACGATTTGGGGTGCCGACAGTAAAAGATATTTTGTCTGAGCTGGAAAAACCGGGGCGCGATCCCCGTCCTGAATTTAAGATGGCCGTTTTTCGCGAGGGCGTGGAGAATATCTCGGACCTCAAAGTGGACATGGAATTGGAGGGCGTAGTTTCTAACGTGGCTGCTTTCGGCGCATTTGTGGATATTGGTGTTCACCAGGACGGACTGGTTCATGTGTCGGAACTTGCTGATCACTTTGTCAAGGACCCGCGTGAAGTGGTCAAAGTCGGCCAGATAGTGAAGGTTCGAGTCATTGATGTTGACATTGCTCGTAATCGGATTTCATTGTCCATGAAAAGCGGCAAAGGAAAAACTGTTCAAACAAAAACAAGAATTTCTTCGGTTCAAAGGACAACTCCCATGAATGCAATGGCAAGTGCTTTTGCAAAGTTGAAACGATGAGTTGATATGAGTTGCAAGGGATGAAAAATAGGCTATTTTGCTTAGCCGAAACTGTTAGAATCATTAGGATGTGAAAACATTCAGTTTTCTGTTGGTTCAACATTATTGAGGAGTTGAATATGGACAACCCTAAGGATGCAAA
The DNA here is from genome assembly GCA_905201055.1 of uncultured Sutterella sp. Taxonomy (GTDB): domain Bacteria; phylum Pseudomonadota; class Gammaproteobacteria; order Burkholderiales; family Burkholderiaceae_F; genus Aphodousia. The sequence goes on from CAJKMT010000001.1 coordinate 28,673, forward strand.
GCCTATGGAAATGCCGCCGGTTTTGGCTCATGTACAGGCAACCGTTGATAAGTTGGTGGCCTGCGAAACCATTAAGGCTGCGATTGAGGCTGTAAAGCGTGATGATGAAAAAACGCTTGCCGATCAAATCGCCATTACGGAAGTTGAAGCTCCGCCTTTCCACGAGGAAGTGCGTGCCAAGGACTTCGTTCGCCGTTTGGAAGAATTGGGTCTGAAGGCTTCAATTGATGAAGAGGGCAACGTAACAGCACGCCGCGCCGGTAAGGGTAACGGTCCGACGCTCGTTTTGGCTGCTCACTTGGATACGGTTTTCCCGGCCGGTACTGATGTTAAGGTTCGCCGCGAAGGCAATCGCTATTTAGCTCCCGGTATCAGTGATGATGCTCGCGGGTTGGCTGCCATTTTGCAGGTGTTGCGCACCCTTCAGGAATTCAAAATTGAGACGGTTGGCGATATCTTGTTTGTGGGCAGTGTTGGTGAGGAAGGTAATGGTGATCTGCGCGGTTCCAAGTACCTCTTCAACAAGAGCGGAATTCATATCGACGGTTTCATCTCTGTAGACGGTGTGAACGTAAATCGCGTTTTGTGCGGTGCTACCGGCTCCAAGCGTTACCGCGTGCACTTTGATGGTCCGGGCGGACACTCTTGGAATGCCTTTGGTACACCGAGCGCCATTCATGCTATCGGCCGTGCTATTGGTAAGATCGCTGACCTGCAAACAGTCAGTGATCCCAAGACGACTTTCACGTGCGGTACGATCAAGGGTGGTACAACGGTTAATTCCATCGCCGCTCACGTGGAAATGGAATTGGATATGCGCAGCGCCGGTGCTAAGGAATTAGACGAATTGGAAGCCCGTATCCTGCCGATCTTTGAACAAGCGGCTAAGGATGAAAACGCTCGTTGGGGCTATAAGGATGAAGACGGTGTCAAACTCACGCTTGAACTGATCGGTCATCGTCCGGGCGGCGGTCAGAAGGACGAAGTGAGCGTCTTGCAGGCGGCTCGCGGTGCCATGGCGGCTCTCGGCATTCCGCTTTATTCCTACGCTTTTGCCTCGACTGACCATAACGTGGCCGTCAATAAGGGCGTTCCCGCAACGACCCTGGGTGGCGGCGGCAAAGAAGGTTTCAACCATAACGTCAAGGAATGGTATGAACCGGTGGACGCCTATCAGGGTCCTCAATTGGCAATGCTGACAAGCCTTGTGCTGGTTGGCGTTGACGGTGTCACCAAACCTGTGCTCGAAAAGCGCGCCTAACGGTTGTTAAGGACGGTACGGATTGATCTTTAATCCGTACCAAAAAAGAATCCCGGTTCATTGTTTGTGAACCGGGATTTCTCGGAAAAATTAACTCATCGTTCGATCAAAGGTTCTCCCTCTCTGGCGCTACCCTGATTCATTAATGCATTGAGCAATATCGCACCGAAGGTGGCTGTGCCGATGCCTCCAAGCGTAAAGCCGGCAATGTTAATCGTGAAGTCGCCTGCCCCTAAAATCAATGTGACGGCGGCAACGATCAGATTGCGGTTATTGCCGAAATCAACTTGATTGACCACCCAGATTCGGGCGCCGGCCACGGCAATGAGACCGAAGACAACAATCGAAACCCCACCCAACAGAGGCTGAGGAATCGTTTGAATAATGGCACCGAATTTCGGAGAAAATCCCAAAACAATGGCAAAGCAGGCCGCTACAACGAAAATCAAGGTGGAATAAACGCGCGTGGCAGCCATCACACCGATGTTTTCACCGTATGTAGTAACGCCGGTACCGCCGAAGCTGGCAGCAAACATGGTTGCCAGACCGTCGCCCAAAAAAGCTCGTCCCATGTACGGGTCCAGGTTTCTGCCGGTCATGGCTGTCACAGCTTTGACGTGTCCCAAATTTTCGCCGATCAGGATGATGACAACCGGAGTGATGAGCAAAATGGCGTTGAAATCAAATGTCGGACTGGAAAATTGCGGCAATCCGAACCAAGCGGCATTGGCAATAATCGAAAAATCAATGGCAGGTCCCATACCCAACACATTGGCCAACACGAAATAGATGACATAGCTTAAAGCGATGCCAACCAAAATCAAAAGCTTTTGAATAAGGCCTCGTGTGTAGACAGCTACAGCACCCACGCAAACCATCGTGATAATGGCAATGCAGGCGTTAAAGGTACCGTCTCCGACACTTTTACAGGCTGTAGGTGCCAAATTCAGGCCGATGACCGCAACCACGGCACCGGTAACGACCGGCGGCATGAGTTTTTCAATCCATTTCACACCGGTTGACATTACAATCAAGCCGACAATGGCATAAATTAAACCGCAGGCGATAATCCCGCCCAAGGCCACGCCGATATTGGCATTTAAGCCGCTGCCGGCGCTGTAACCGGTCGCGGCAATAACCACGCCGATAAAAGCAAAGCTCGATCCCAAGTAACTCGGCACATGACCGCCGACAATGAAGAAAAAGATCAATGTACCGATGCCGCTCATTAAAATGGCAACGTTGGGGTCAAAGCCCATCAGCAAAGGAGCGAGAATGGTGGAACCGAACATGGCAACAACGTGCTGGATACCCAGCGCCAAGGTCTGTCCGGTTGGAAGCCGTTCATCGGGTGCGATAATGCCCTCTTTTTTCAATTTCCACTCGGGAAAATAGCTCATTTTGGTACTCCGTAATACGTTTTGAGCATTTTAACTCGAGCGTCTTCGGTAAAGGGAAAAATAATCAAATACGGTACAATACCCCACCTAATTGTTGACTTTAGATATTGAATTGTCGAAATAATTTTTAAAAAATGGCCTCTTTAGACACTCAACTGGCAAGGGATGTAAAAAAGCGTCGTACCTTCGCCATTATTGCTCACCCTGACGCGGGTAAAACTACATTGACGGAAAAGCTCTTGCTTTTCGGCGGAGCCATTCAGATGGCCGGCGCGGTCAAAGGAAGAAAGGCTGCGCGCCATGCCACAAGTGACTGGATGGAAGTTGAACAGCAGCGCGGTATTTCCGTGACCAGTTCGGTGATGCAGTTCGAGTACGATGGTCACGTCATTAATTTGCTGGATACACCGGGGCACGAGGACTTCTCAGAAGATACCTATCGCGTGTTGACAGCCGTGGATGCTGCCGTGATGGTGATCGATGCAGCCAAGGGTGTTGAAGCGCAGACAATCAAATTGCTGGAAGTGTGCCGCTTGCGCAATACCCCGATTATCACGTTCATCAACAAGATGGACCGTGAAGTTCGTGATCCGATTGATCTGCTCAGTGAAATTGAAGATATTTTGAAGTTGGAGTGTGTCCCCATTACTTGGCCGATCGGCATGGGCAAAACTTTCCGCGGTGTTTTTTCTTTGACTAAAGATCATTTGGTGCGTTTCGCGCCCGGTGAAGACCGCTTATCCGGCAACGAAGAATTAATCGAAGGATTGGATAACCCCCGGCTCGATGAACTCTTTCCGATGGAAATGGGCTATGTCCGGGAAAGTATTGAACTCATTAAGGGGGTGAGCAATCCTTTTGATATTAAAAAGTTCCTGGCCGGCGAGCAAAGTCCGGTGTTCTTTGGTTCAGGCGTGAATAATTTCGGCGTCAAGGATGTGTTGGAGGCTTTGGTGCAGTGGGCTCCGGAGCCGCAGCCCCGGAACGGCGGAGTTCGGATGGTTGAACCGACCGAAAAGCCTTTCACCGGATTTGTCTTCAAGATCCAAGCCAATATGGATCCGAAGCATCGTGACCGCATCGCTTTCTTCCGTGTATGTTCCGGTCGTTACACACCCGGAATGAAGGTGAAGCACTTGCGAGAAGATCGGGAAATGAAAATCCCCAATGCCTTAACCTTTATGGCAAATGATCGGGTGACAATGACCGATGCCGTAGCGGGCGATATCATCGGGATCTATAACCACGGGCAGCTTCATATTGGCGATACCCTCACTGAAGGAGAAATGCTTGGCTTTACCGGTATTCCCTATTTTGCGCCGGAACTTTTCCGTTCTGCCCGACCGAAGGATCCTTTTAAAGCCAAGCAGCTTCATAAGGGTCTCAAAGAACTGGGAGAAGAAGGGGCTATTCAGGTTTTTGAAAATGACCTCGGTCATCTTTTCCTGGGTGCTGTGGGCTTTTTGCAATTTGAAATTGTGGCTCAACGTTTGGCAACTGAATACAAAGTCGATGCATTGTACGAAAATACTGATGTCTCGACTGCGCGATGGCTGTCGTTTCCTGATGAGCTGACACAAAAACAGTTTATGGATGAACAGGCGTCACGATTGGCTCGAGATGCTGATGGGAATTTGGTCTATTTGGCCACCTCCATCTATAACTTACAGACCACTCAAAAGCACTGGCCTCAAGTTCAGTTCCATACAACCAGAGAGAAAAATCAGAGTTTTTCTTAGAAGATGATGTACGATCGGCCGCTTTTAGCGGCCGATCGACAATATAGAGAAAGGATTTATTGCCCGGTTCGCTCTTTCCAGTGTCTTGAGCTGCCTAAAACATTCAAAGCCACCTCACGACCGGTGGTTTGAATGCTTTTTTGCAGGTAATGGTTTGTATCGCTCGGCTCCTGCTCGATAAAAGGTTTATTCGCATAGAGCTGATAGTTCTTTCTGACAACTCGCGGAGTGATGTTTGGCATGATGACGTTACAGCCATGCAAGATGCCTTTTTCTCGGCCGTTTTCTTCCAGAGCGTGTAAAGCCGTTGCGGCGGCGATGTTGATATCCGGAATCACCAGGCGAGTCACGGCAATCATGTTAAGCGAAAGACGCATTAAAGCCTTCTCTTCCATCATCCCCTCGTTGAGCATGTCTGCACCTTCACTCGTGATGTAGGGGCCCATTCCAATCATGTCCAAATCGAGTTTTTGGAATGTTCTGATGTCCTGACAAAGGTCTTCGAGCGTTTGACCGGGGATGCCGATCATGACGCCGGAGCCGACCTGATAACCTGCCCGTTTTAAATCTTCAAGGGCTTGAAAGCGTCTCTGAAGTCCCTTTTCTCTGCCGGGGGCACAGTGCAGGTGATCAAAAAGCTTGGGGTTAGAAGTCTCAAAGCGCAACAAGTAGCGCAAACCGACGGGATTGCCGCTAGCCAATGCCCATTGTTTATAGACTTCATAAGTCTGCTCTCCAAGCGAGAGAGTAATGCCTAAACCGTTGGGCAGATCACTGCTGACGGTTTTTTCATGGATAGTCTTTAAAACATCGGTGACAAACGCAATAAATTTAGGATCGCGCCGTTCGCCCGATTGCAGACAAATGGATCCGTAGTGGTTGTGCGCAGCCCAAAGAGCAGCCTCGACAATCGTTTCTTTGTCGAGTTCATATCGAGGGACATCGTGATTGGATTTTCTGATGCCGCAATACCGACAATCCAGTGTGCAGATGTTGGAAAACTCGATCAATCCGCGGTAATAAACATCGTTGCCGACCACTTGAGTAGCACGGTCATAAGCCGCCTTTCTCAGAATTTCTGCTTCTTGTAAATCGGTAATGCTTAACAGGCGAATGATGTCTTCATCGCTGAATTCAGTTTGTTTAACAATGTCAGTGATGCTTTTCATGCTGGAAATCCTTAAAGGGCACTTAACGCTTTGTCAAAGGCTGCCTTGGCGTCAGGATGACAGGCTAATACTCGAGGCAATACGCCTTGCAACAAAGAAATGGTTACGCCGTAATTGGTCATCGGCACTCCCTGAGCCTTTGCCTGACGAAGACGTGCAAGCATGTGTCGGCGAGTCACGATGCAGCCGCCGCATTGAATAATCACCTTGTAAGGCGTTAAATCTGTTGGGAAATCTTTTCCGACAGCAATTTCGATATTTAAGTCGCCAAAGTTCTTTTTTAACCAATTAGGGATTTTTACCCGTCCGATGTCGTCTTTTAACGGATGATGAGAGCAAGTTTCCGCAATTAATACTCGATCGCCGGGTTTTAACTTGGTCAGAGTGGCCGCACCGATTGCCATTTCCAATAAATCGCTTTTGGAATACGCCATTTGAATGGAAAACGTCGTGACGGGAATCGGCTCGGGGACTTCCTTAACAACACGCAAAACCACTTGGCTGTCGGTAACCACCAATTGAGGCGGATCCTTGAGTTCATTGAGAGTTTCGGTAATCCGGTCTTCTTTAATGACCATGCATTTGGCACCGGCATCGAGCAGTTCGCGAATGGCCTGCACTTGGGGCAAAATCAATCGCCCTTTCGGCGCTCCTGTATCAATAGGAGTGACCAATATGACAGTGTCACCGGCTTTGGCTAATTCACCCATGAGCGGACGATCAGGTTCCGTTTGTTCCAGTACTGTGGCAATGATGGCATCACGCAGTTCTGCGATGCCTTCACGATTGGCCGCACTGGTTTGAACGACTTTATAGCCCCGGGCACGAAGATCTTGTACTTGAGTTTCTGAAGGAGCCTGCAAGTCGGTTTTATTGAAAACAACAATGGTTGGTGTGCCATTGAGTTTGGTTTTTCTCAGAATGTTTTCTTCGTGCTCTCCCCATGTTTTCGCTTCGCAGACAACAATAGCGATATCCATCCACTCAAGGACGGAAAGACTTTTTTGCACACGGGCAGCGCCCAGGTCGCCGACATCATCGATGCCTGCCGTATCCATGAAAACCACAGGTCCGATTGGGGAGAGTTCAAAGGCTTTTTCAACCGGGTCCGTTGTGGTGCCCGCAACGCTGCTGACTATAGAGATATTTTGATTGGCCAGTGCATTAATCAGGGAGGACTTTCCTGCATTGCGTTTTCCGAATAAGCCGAAGTGCAGCCGAAGGCCCTTCGGTGTTTCCATGCGACTGGTTGCCATAATGAAAGATTCCTTACATACGATAAAAGGGACTCGCTAATGATAGCGAATCCCTTTTTATTCAGACGAGTATCAGGGCGATACTTTCGTACAAATTACTTTTCGAGGTTCGTACGAATAACGTCTTTTTCAAGCCACTTCGGAGAGTGGTGTTCGGCAGCTTCGTAAGAGATCGTGCCTTCGCCCGGACCCCAGATGCCCTTGAAGTGTTCCCAAGAGAGCAGAGCCAACGGGATGTGAGCGCCCACGACCATCAACGAGCAGATGATGGAACCCCAAACATGGAACATGTACATCCACCAGAAAGCGCCTTTCGGAATCGCCGGAGCGAAGTAAAAGAGCATCCAACCGGTGACGGCAAGACCGTACATCATGAAGAAGAAAATGAGGTAGCTCATCTTTTGGCCGCCGTTGTAGCGACCTTGGGGCGGAACTTCCACCGGACCGAACGGGATCTTGAAGAAACGACGCGGGTAACCGCCGAAGTTGCGGAACCACTTGATCGTATCCATGTCCCAGGTCAACAAGGCATTGAGCGTCGCAGCAAAACGATGCGGCGCGAACACCAGGTAACCGATCAGGTTAAAGGTGTAGACCACAGCAATCCAGATGTGCCAGATCATCAAGTTATTAGCCGTTTCATCGGAGAGGTTGCAGAAATACACTGCAGCACCGGTGAAAAGCAAAGCAAACCACGTCACCGCGTTGACAGCGTGGAAGATTTTGTCTGCGGGGTGGAAACGTAAAATTCGTTCAGCCATTATTTACCTCCCATAGCCGCCAATTGAGTGCGCGGATAGTAGTGGGTGTGTAAAAGGTGGTGAGCCAATTCGCCGGTAGCCGGTTGCGTACGCATGTCAGCGTAGAAACGCAGCACGGACTTGTTCTGGTGAGAACAGGTCAGACCGTTTTCCTGGCAAATCTTGTCATCACGGTACAAACCGGCTTGACGAGCCTTGATCACATCGGAACGACGTTGGATGAGGTCAACAACGGCGTAACCGGTGACACCGATTGCTAAGGCGGTCACACCGACGACCTTCAGGAAGCCGCGGCGACCGAGCATTGCAACGGTTTGGCGTTCGGTATATTCATACTTGCGCATTTATTGTCTCCATCCAATTAGATTTGCACGGGAACCGGCAACGTGGGGTTAAGCCACGTGGCGCTGTCGGTGCGAACCGGTTGACCGCCCCCGTGGACACAGCCGCCGGGGCAGTTCATCACTTCGATGAAGTGATAGCGGTTCTTGTCTTCCTTGATACGGCGCAAGACCGTTTCAAGACCTTGCAAAGCGCCGTTAACAACACAGACACGGACTTCAAAGACCTTGCCGCCCAACTTCTTGATGGGCACAGGGATAGTGGCTTCCACCACGGCATCGGTATGACCGCGAACGATCTTGATGTCGGGGTTCTTCAATTCTTCGCCGGCCAACACGAAATAGGCCGTGCGCAAGGCAGCTTCCATCACACCACCGGAGGCACCGAAAATCGTACCGGCACCGGTATAGACTTCCATCGTGCTGCGTTCGCGGGTCTTCGGCAATTCCAAGGGGTTGATACCCTTGCGGCGGAAGATTTCAGCGATTTCGCGAGCCGTGACGACAGCATCAACGTCTTGGAAGGACGGAGTATCGGCAGGAATGCGACCCGTTTCAACCAGATGATGCCAGGCTGCGTTCATTTCCGGACGAGCGGCTTCAAAGATCTTGGCCGTGCAGGGCGTTACTGCGACCACGTAGATGTCACGCGGATCCTTCTTCCAAACATATTCGGCAGCCCAAGTCTTGGCAACCGGACCACCCATTTGAATCGGGCTCTTAGCCGTAGACAGGTGGGGGATGAGACCCGGGTGGAAGGTTTCAACGTTCTTCACCCAAGCAGGGCAGCAGCTCGTGAAATGCGGGAAGGGGTGCTTGGCGGCTTCTTCCAATTCGGGACCGCGTTCGCCCAAGACCCAGTAACGGATCTTGTTAATGAATTCAAACCCTTCTTCCATAATGGTTTGGTCAGCCGATTGGTTCACGTCATAGGTAACGAAACCGGCCTTTTCCAATGCGTTAACGAACTGTTCGGTAACCAATTCACCGGCCTTGGCGCCGAATTCTTCACCGACAGAAACGCGGACAGCAGGAGACGGGTGGGCAACAACGAGTTTGTTGGGATCGTCAAGCATCTTCATGACTTCGTCAACAAAGCTCATTTGTTCGATCGCATTGAAGGGGCAGGCGATCAAGCATTGGCCGCAAGACAAGCAGGCGTCTTCACGGATGGAGTGGACAACACCCAGACCACCGGAGATGGCGTGCACCGGGCAAACTTTACGGCACGTATCGCAACCAACACAGTTATCCTTGTTGATCTTGATCACACCGCGCAATTCACCGCGACGGAGGTTGCCAACGTATTCAGGTCCGTTTTCTCCGTGCGCGTTGGGCGGCGGAGTAAACGTATTGACCATAATCGTTTTGGACATGTTTAAATCTCTCCCAAGATTTACTGAAAATAGAATCTCTAAGTCACAAGTGCCTTGTGCACAGGTTTTCTTGAAACTCAGGGATTGTACGTACAATTCCTATCACCAAAGACACACCTTGGTCCCGGTAAGTCTTCTGGTGACTGTGGAACTATAAAGAAATATTAACCAAAATAAGAAAAAATTAGGCTAAAAAGAGCTACCTCAAAAGAGGTAGCTCTGATGCTACATATCAATGGCTGACAGGGGTTTGCGTAACTCTGCACGGACATTGTCCATGCCGGAGTAGAAAGCCTTCATCATGACCAATCCTAAGAATTTACCGGCATCGGTTACGATAAGATTATCGGGATCGGCAGGATTGTCTTTAATGGCGCCTGCCAGTTTCAGCCCCAACATTTCTTTAAACAAGGCTCGGTCAAGATCGACCCCGTGAACGTCACGGAAATACTTTCTGGACAAGCGGGCGGCAAAGAGACCTAAGAGCAGACGGTATTGCAAAATGGCGTGTTTATCAAAACGCTTTCTGCGCTCAACACCCATTTTCCCCTGGCTGATGCGTTCGTTATAACGACGAAGGCTGAATGTGTTGACGTACAGCGAGTCGCCCAGGAAGCTGAATGCACCGGAACCTAAGCCCAGGTACTCATCGTGGTCAACCACGTATTCGTCAAATCCCTCATCGTGAGAACGGCCGAAAGTCCACGATGTTAATTGGTTGTAGTTTTTACCCAAGGTGTCCAGAATGATTCGGTATTGAGCGGCCAAGTCAGCTGTCGGTGCCGCAATCGTATTTCTTACGCTCGCCTTGGTTTGCGTTGTAACCATCAACGGATAAGTGGTGATTTGGCGAGGGTTGAGTTTCATGAGCAAATCAACGTCACGCTGCAGAATTTCCTCAGTTTGCCCCCTAAAACCAAAGATCATGTCAACATTCATGATCGGGAATAGCTCTTGAGCGGCTTGGATTCGTTCGAAGATCTGTTCACCGCTGCCGAATTTTTCATAGCGGTCAATCATCTTCAAAATGTTGTCGTCGAAGCTTTGCACGCCGACAGACATTCTGTCGACGAGTCCCTTCAGATTACGAAAACTTTCCGTGGCCAAGTGCGCAGGGTCCGTCTCACAGGACACTTCTTTCATGGACGGAAAGAGCTTTCTGGCGAGTTCAATTGTTTTGATCAGCTCATCTTCAAGGATGGTCGTGGTACCGCCTCCGATATACATGGAGGTAAAGTCGTAGCCCATGTCTCTGGCCATCTGCATTTCTTTTCGCAGATTCACAAAATATTCGCGGGCCTTGTACTCTTTGAAAATGAAGCGATGAAAAGTGCAGTACGAGCACAGCGTATGGCAGAACGGAATGTGTGCGTACATCATGTACTGATGACCGTCTTGCGGTTCGGGATGTCGGTCCAAGATAATCGGTTCGACATTGAGCTCTCGGTCAATGTAGTACTTCATGATGCGATCGGTTAAGCCGATCATCCAATCCGCTAATAATTTGTCGTGTTCTGCCATGATTCTCTTTTAAGGTACTTGAATAAAGGCTGATATTTTAACGATGACCGGCGTAAAGTGTTTGAATTTGCGGAGCAAATTTCTCACTTAAGGCCTTACGCTTCAGTTTTAATGTCGGCGTGATCAGTCCGTTTTCAATGGTCCAGGGCTCTAGCGTCATACACACATTTCTTGGAAGGGCGTATTGCGGAAAGCCCTTGGCAGCGGCTTTGATGCGCTTGAGGACCGCATTGCGGGTTACTGTGGCAATGAGGCTTTCGGGATCATTGGGATCCAAATCCAGGGTCGATGCCAACTTCTTCCATTCTTCTTTGTTGAGAACCACGATCGAAGAAATGAAGGGGCGGTTTTCACCAATCACGAAGGCTTGATCAAAAAGCGGATCAATTTCGATGGCCAGTTCCAAATCGGCAGGCGGAACCTTTTCTCCGGTGCTTGTGACGATGATTTCTTTAATACGGCCGACGATCTTTAAGAAACCTTCCCGATCAAATTCTCCCACGTCACCTGTTTTGAGCCAGCCGTCATCGGTGAAAGCTTCCCGAGAGGCTTGAGGACGATTCCAATAGCCCTTCATTACAGAGGGAGATTTGACTTGGATTTCGTTGTCTTCACCAAGACGAACTTGTGTCTCAGGCAGGGGTTTGCCGACGGTACTCGGATGGTTATAGGTGAGGGAATTACCGGCAATGATGGGGCTTGACTCGGTCATTCCATAGCCTTGAATAATCGGCAGACCTAAGCCGCAAAACGCCTTAGCTACTTTGGGGTTCATAGCGGCACCGCCGCTGATGGCGATACGCAGTTGTCCGCCGAATTGATTCAATAATGTTTTGGATACCAATCGCTCAAGAATCGGCCATACGATCGGATCTAAAACTGACAGTGTGCCTTGTTGTGTAGGCAGTCTGTAATGAGCGCAAAAGCGTCTCCAGCCGACTTCAACCGCCCAATTAAATAAGAATCGGACAAACTTGGATTCTCGGGCGAGCTTTGCCTGAACCTTGGCAAAGATTCTTTCGTAAATGCGAGGCACCGAGATAATGACATTCGGACGCACAATGCGAAAATCTTCCGCTAACTGCTGGATGGAGCGTGTATAGACAATGGTGCAGCCCATGCCGAGCGCAAGGTAGTAGCCTGCCATTCGCTCAAAGGTATGCGAGACCGGTAAAAAAGATAAGAAAACATCACCGGGTTTGGGGTATACCGTTTTGAGGGTATTGATGACATTGCTGACCACATTTTTGTGCGTGAGCATGACGCCTTTGGGTTTTCCTGTTGTTCCTGACGTATAAACAATGGCGGCAAGGTCGTCTTCAGAGGGGCCTTGCGGTAATTCGGTAACATCATGACCGGTAGCAAGCCAGCTTTCCAAATCCCAGTGATTGACCCCGTCTTGTCTGGATTCGGGAGATGATTCATCGGTAAAAATCACACCTTTCAGATAGGGCATTACCGTATGAGTGAGGTAAATGGAATCCCAGCGGTTTTGACGGTTAGTCACCAAAACAGTGGCCTGGCTGTCTGCGATGATAAAGGCGCTTGATCCTGCCGTATCAATAGCATGAAGAGGAACCGGCACAAGACCGTTGGCAAGAACGGCCTGATCGCAGCAAACGGCATCGACCCCGTTTGGAAGTAAGATGGCGACACGATCACCATGCTTGAGCCCCATTTTGCAAAAAGCTTTTCTCCATTGCTGAATACGTTCATCCAGGTCTCGGTAAGAAACACGTTCCCACGTGTTGGTTCGACGATCAAATTGCCTCAAGGCTTCAGTATGAGGCGCAATTTTTGCGCGGGCAGGGATGAATTGATCCAAGGTTTTTAACTGACTTAACGCTTCAAAGCGAATTTCAGCGGAATCTATGGCCACGGTTTACCTCAAAACAACAAGTGATTATTCTCTAACCCGCCTATTTTAAGCTGAAAGTGGCACTTTTAGTGATGCCGAAGTGACTGTCTTTTTTCAGTTTTTAATTTTGTATCCGATCTTCAATAACCAAACGGCAAGCGCAAAAAAGACACTGCAAGCGAGCAGTCCGGCTGATGCGCTGATTACAGGATTTGTCTCAAAATACCCTAAAAAACCTCCTCTGAAGCCGTCAATCAGGTAATAAAGAGGATTGAAGGCAATGAGTTCCCGCCAGGGAGAGGCAAGCGTATCACAGGAATAAAAGACACCGGATAAAAAGGTGAGCGGCATAATGAAAAACGTCTGAATAACCCCCATTTGCTCATAACGGTCTGCCCAAATGGCAGTAATTAACCCCAGCGCCCCCATCACAAAAGCTCCTAAAAATCCGAAAGTAAGAATCCAAATAAGGGAAGTGATTGTCGGCGTAATCCAGAAAGCGGTTCCGGTCCATACGCATACCCCTACGACAAGTCCGCGCAATGTTGCTGAAAGCGTGTAAGCGGTGGCGATTGCAACATTGCTTAGCGGGGTAACCAATAAAAAAGTCAGAGTACCCGATATTTTCGATTGCACAAAAGAAGAGGAACTGTTGGCAAATGCATTCTGCAAAATAGCCATGATTACCAAACCCGGAACGAGAAAATCCAGATAAGAAAATGATGAACCGGTCGGCACTCTGTCCTGCAAAGCTGCGCCGAACACAATCAGGTAGAGTAACGATGACAGCACGGGAGCGGCAACGGTATGAAAAGCCACCTTTTTAAATCGGATGATTTCCTTTCCAAGCAGAGTGTAAAAGGCCTCTACGGGCGAAAATGATTGAGGATAAACTGACATTTTTAATGAGATTGAGTTACTTTGATAAAGAGATCTTCCAGGGAAGCCCTTGAAGTTTGAAGATTTTCAATTTCGCAGCCGTTACTTTGCAGATCACCCAGGATATTGGTTAGATCTTTTGCATCATAAAATCCCATGACGAAGCTCTGCGCTTCGCAATGAAGAATTCGGGCGCGCAAACCCAGGGGCAGTTCACCTTTCACTAATCGAAATCGGACTGTGTTTTGTTCAACAGCATCAAGCAGACGCTCGGTTTGACCTGAGGTGACAATTTGTCCGTGATTGATAATGGCAATTTCAGAGCAAAGATTTTGAGCCTCTTCCAAATAGTGTGTTGTCAGTACAATGGTGTGCCCCTTGCGGTGCAATTTTTCAATGAATTGCCACAATTGATTTCTCAATTGCACGTCAACACCCGCCGTGGGCTCGTCAAGTACGATAACCGGAGGTTTGTGAACCAGGGCCTGAGCAACCATCACGCGTCTTTTCATTCCGCCGGAGAGCAGTCGGCATGGTGTCTGCATTTTGTCGCTCAGACCCAAATTCACAATGATCTCTTCAATCCACGCTGAGTTCTTTCTCAGCCCATAGTAGCCGCTTTGAAATTGAAGCATTTCGTAGACGGTTAAAAAGGGATCGCAGAGAAGTTCTTGAGCAACTACACCGATATTCATCAGTGCTTCAGAGCGATTTTTCTCAATGTCGAATCCGGCAATTCGGATTCTGCCTTCCGTTGGTTTAACCAGTCCGACCAATGAATTGATTAAGGTGGACTTGCCGGCCCCATTCGGTCCCAATAGACCGAAAAACGCACCCTCGCGGATTTGCAAAGAGATACCTTTAAGCGCTTCAAAACCGTTGGCGTACGTTTTATGCAGGTTCTCGATATCAATAATGTTTGAATTCATACCGTTAATCTATTTCGTATCGAACAGGAATTTCCAGCGAAGCCGCTTTTTGTGCTTGAGTCTTTAACCCTTGCAAATGCTGCGCTGCGGATAAAGTCGCTCGCCTGAAAAGCGCATTGCCGCCGTCTCGCAGCCGGTAATCTGTGACAAAGCCTGAGTCATCAATGGTGACGATCAGAACGGTTTGTCCTTCCAGCCCGATATCTCGAGCGCGTTTTGGGTATCGTTTATGCTGTTCAATAACCTGAACGATTTGCATCAAGGCATTGGACATGTCGTTATTGTTTTGCCCCGCTCCGTTTGTAACAGGAGCCTGTTTGGCACTGCCCACACTCTTGGTAACTGCTTTTCTGGGCGGTTGAACCGGTTTTTTTTGGGGCTTCGGAGGATCCTTCGGTTTGACGTCGAGCGGCTTTTCCTCTTTGACTTTGTCAATCACCGGGGGCGGTTCCTGCAGGTGAATTTTCCAAGCACTGCTAGGCACAGTCATAATGACCCAACGAGGTTCTTTTTTGAGGGGTGTCTCAACATTTTCAATCGGCTTAACCGGTTCTCGTTCGACACTGGCCTTTTGGGGTATGGCAAGCGGGTCGGAAAATTGCAAAAAGGCCAGTATGAACAGACTTGTCACTGTCACTGTCGTCAGAAGTCTGGCAGTGAAACTCGCATGACGGTCGTCTGGACCGGGTTTCGTGCTGTCATAAGCAATATGTTTGACAACTGTCATTGTTTGGCCTGCGTGCTGATCACAAAACGACCGTTATTTTTCTCTTTGGCTAAATCGACCAGAGGGACAAAGGAGTCAAAGGCGGCTTTTCCGTCCATGTGAATATTCAAAATGGCATTGGAAGAGGCCACGAGCGCGGCTTCAACCTCAGTCAAAGTGACCGAGCGGTTATTCATCCAATAAGAACCGTCTGCACGAACGTTAACGCTGATCTGTCTGTCTGCGCGTTTGACTTCTGCGGTTTCACTTTCCGGCAGGATGATTTCCAATACCGGTTTGGAAAAACTCATCGTGACTACAAAGAAAATGATGAGCATGAACAGACAGTCAATTAAAGGCGTCAAATCAATTTGCGGATCATCATCAATGGGGGAAAGACCCGGAGGGACGAAAATGCTCATTTTCAATGTTCCTCATCGTCGTTGACCGCATTGGTGTTCTTTTTCGAACGAATACGGTTCATGATTTCCAGTGCGCGGTAACTGTGTTCCACCGCTTCGATGTGAAAACCTCTGAATTTCAGCATCAAGCCGTAGTAGACCATTAACACGGGAATGGCGATGCACAACCCCATCACGGTTGTAATCAACGCCTGCCAAATACCGGCAGCCAACAATTCCGTTGACGGTACTTCGGTGAAGGAGAGTGTTTTAAAGACTTCCACCATACCGAATACCGTTCCCAACAGACCGAGCAGCGGGGAAATGACACTGATGAGTTTTAACCAAACAAGGCCGTTACTTACACGTTTGAAGGTTCGGTGAAAAAGGTAGGCGACTTCGGCGCGTATGTCGTCGGAGTGAGAGGCGTGGGTGGCCACAATGTCATAAATAATTCGAATAAGAGGATTGGCCGTACCGGGATCAATATTTCTCAGGCAACGATCTTTACCGCTTTCCAAATCCAGAAAATCTCGTCGAAAGTTTTTCCATACGCGATTGAGGTATGCGATAAGCCAAACCGAAACGTACAGGGCGTACAACGCAACAAAAATAAGCGCAACCCCGGCGGGTCCTATTAAGGTATACAAAGACTGCAGATTTTCCATGATCTCACCCTTTATGCCAAAAGCTCACCAAAAGCTTCTGCGGCCGTGCGGTAGTCCTCATCATTGGGGTGCTTGGCAGCTTCTTCTCGGCGGGCAACGGATTCCGGAGTTTCTTTGTAGCCTGGCATTTTTTTCATTTGCTCAATGAGCGCGGGGTTGATCTTGCCTTGACACAGGAATGTTGCCTCCAAGCGATTGCCGTGTTCTGAACCTACGATTGCATCGCACTGGCGTTTAAACCAATCTCTTGCACGTTCACTTTGCGGATTGCCGCCCATCGTGGCAAAGATGCCGAGGGACTTATTTCGGATATAAGGCAGCAATTGAGCGAGGTCGGGCGGCAGCCCGCCCTTGTCGCACCAAAATCCGATGATCACTTCATTGTGCTGATCAAGAAGTTCGGTGCATTTGAGTACATCCGTGGTGCGCTTAAGCGAGGTGCTCGGATAAGCCCGATGGAGTGCTTCGCCGACCTTCCAAGTATTTCCCGTAATAGAACTGATAATGATGAGAGCAGACATAGTGTGAATCCTATTTCTTTAGCAGAACTGAGCCTTTGCTTTCATAAAACCGTCTTTAACCGATTCGATGAGTTGGTGGTTTTCACGACCGACATAGACGCAAAAGTTCAGTTTTTTGTCTTTTCCGAAAAACGCGACGTAATGAGACTCACGTCCCATAAAAGGCATAGAGATAAAAGCGGCTGTTTCTAATGAATCGGCATTGAGATGACCGCCGATGACTGCGTCTTTGGACAAAATGTTGTAGTAGCCCATTGCTCGCTTGCCGGCAGAAAGCTTGGATTGAATTTCAAAGACGTGGCCTTCGTGAATGATAAAAAGAGTCACTTTTTCCCATTGACTCATTTGAGCCCATAAGTCATCAAACAAGGCGATATCCTTGACAAAAGAACAGACTTCTCCTGGCAACGCTTGAGCAGCTTCCAAATCAGTGCAGTCGAGTTCCTTAGCAATCAAACCCAAAGTGACAGGTTTTTTCGCGTTCATTAATTCTTGGATTTTCTCTTTTTTATTCATTGCTATTCTCCGTAATTGATCAATCTTTCTTTTTTGAGTGAATTCATTCTGAGAGCCTGGTTTGCGCATAAAGCAAGAAGCTCCAGATCATGAGTGATTAGTAAAACGGCTTTGCCTTGATCGGCTTGTGCCCTCAGGGCATCTGCCACACGTTTCATGTTGGCGCCATCTAAACCGCTGGTGGGCTCATCCAAAATGAGAATGGCCGGATCCTTTGCTAATGCGCACGCAATCACAAGTCGTTGTTTTTGACCTCCTGACAGTGATTGAGGGTGGCGATCGGCTAACTCTTTCAGAGAAAACGTCTCGAGCAGTTCGTTGACGATTTCGTCGGTTTGTTGGTTTCGGTGCGCAGCAAAAAGGCAGGCTTTGATTTCTTCGCTCACACTTCGCATCTGCAATTGATGATCAGCGTTTTGAAGTACAAGTCCTGTGTGTTTGAGCAGCGTTGCGGTAGAGGTTTTTATTCCGTTGAGATAAAGCGATCCCGTACCGACATTCAGTCCGGTAATCAGGCGAGCAAGCGTCGTTTTTCCGCTGCCGTTTTCGCCGATCAGCGCAGTAATGCCGCGACCGATTTTGAAATGAATATTTTTAAGCAACAGCTCTTTGTGTTCGGAAGGCGTGCCTTTGAAAAGCTGTTTGAATTTCGCCAACTTGGAGTGACGATTGGCCTTCTCATAATCAAAGGTCAGGTCTTCTGTCATCAAAATAGGGTTTTCAGGGTCAATTTCGGGCAGTGTCTCGCGAACGTCAGGCACATATGCTTCACGAAGACCGTATTTCTGACGAAGTGCCTGATTTTTCAGAATTTCGAAAGTCCCTTTTTCTTTGATTTCACCGTGTTGCATCACGATGACTTCATCGGCAACGCCGTTGAGCCAGTGCAGACGGTGATCGACCACCAGGATGGCAAATCCCAGTTGTTTTAGCCGTAAAAGTTCCTGAGCGAGCCGCTCGGTAGCTTCCGGATCCAAGTTAGCCGAGGGCTCGTCCAGGATAAGAGCCTGCGGTTCAGAGACCAAAATTTCACCTAAAGCCACGCGTTGCTTTTGTCCCTCTGAGAGGGCGGAAATGGAGTGAGACAAAAGCTTCTCAATGTGAAGACGCTTGGCAACGGTGTTGATTCGATCACGAACAAAAGTCGTATCAGCCCCCGCAACTTTGAGCGCAAATCCCATTTCATCACGCACATTGAGGGCAAAAAATTGATCTTCCGGATCCTGAAACAGAGTGCCGACTTTGTCGGAAATATCAGAAAATCGATGCTGCACTTGTCTCATTGCCGAAAACTGTGACACAACCCGTCATTTCGCCTGCGTAGTAGTGCGGGCAGAGACCGTTGGCAAGACGCATCAGCGTGGTTTTTCCGCAGCCCGAAACACCTGTGACCAAGACGACCTCACCGGGTGAGACAGTCAAATTCAAATTTTTGACAGCCCAGTCGGTCTGAAACGGATAGCGGTAGGAAACATTGTCAAAGGTAATCATGATTTTTCCCGCTATCAAGGCAATCGAACGGCATTGGGGTCAATACCCCAATCGCCCAAATAAATTTCCGCAGCCAGCGCCAAAAGTACAGTAAAAATCCCCATCCCTAAGGCAGCCCAATCTCGCTTGGTGAGTTTTTCTTCAGAGGAAAAGGCTCGAGTTGCGCAGTTACCCAAACCTCTGTCCAGACCTTTTAACTCTGCGGCAACTCCGAGCGCTTCGCTGCTTTTGAGTGCTCGAAATAATATGGGCGTGAAAATAAGTCTTGCGCACAAAAGCGGACGGCTACAAAGCATCGTGAAATTCAACTGCCAGCCTCTGATTTTGAGAGTCTCCCAAACCTGGGAAACATCATGCGCGAAGGTGGGAATGAAGCGAATCATGACCGTGGACGGTAGCGTAATGACAAAGGGCAGGTGCAGCTGAGAAAGCGCAGCCATGATGTTTTCAATTTTTGTTGAAAGCGCCAGTCCCATGACCAGGTTCATCATGGTTAGGCCGCGCAAAAAGGGAATCAGTAGGTTTTGCACGGTCATTTCACCCAAAGCAGGGATAAAGAAAGTGATCACAGCCGTGCAGCCGATTGCCAATCCCATCATCAAGGCCATGAGCAGATACAAAACAAAAACCAGGGTAGGTCGCTTAATCAGTAAAGCCATCAGAAGACTCAGAGCAAAAAGCGTCAGTTGAGCCGCTAGACTTGAGTAGGCGATTGTTGAAATGGCTCCCAAAAGAGTGAGCAGTAACTTTGTGCGTGCATCGATTTTCGTCAGGACTGAGTGATTCATGATTAACTCCTGACGATACCGGCGTGACGCAGTTCTTTTAATGCCCGGTAGCCCGTGAAAAGGCCGAGAAGGCAGCCTGTGTAACCGATGAAAATAATGGGCAGTACAGACAGTACCAAAGCCGGTGTTTCCCGCATCATGAGGTAGGAGACGGCGACAGAAAAAAGTTTTGTGGCAAGGTCATAGACGGCAACCCCCACGTATGTCGACCACGTGTGTTTAAAGCCTCCTGTGAGCCAAACAGCCAATTCTGCAGCCAAGGCGCCGACAAGTGCGGCGGGCAGCAGCGTAATGCTTCCTCCCATCAAAAGAACACTCACGATCATTGATACTGCGGTAAAGAGCAAAAGCGTTCCGCTTTTTCTGACTTTGGCCAAAAGAACGATCAGCAGAGTGGTGAACACAAGATTTTTGAGCATGAGTGTGACCGGGTTCATGCCGCCGCCCGCCAAGGCTATCAGGAGAGAGGATAGCTTGATGGCGGCGGCAAAAACGCCGATCATGACGAGTTCTTGAGATTTCCAATGGGCCGTTTTAACGGTCATTTTCATCACTTACCAGGAGATTTAGAAGGTAGCATTAATCTTCATTGCGAAGTACCTGCCAGGTTCATAAATTGCATCACTGGTTTGATAGAGCTTATCGGTGAGGTTATAGAGACCCACGTCGAGGCTATAAGCGTTCTTAGGACCGAATGACACCCCGCCCGTTAGGTTGAGAGTGGTGAAACCACCGAAAGATCCGTCTTCGTTAAGCTGATCTTTTTGGAAGTCCCAAGATTCAGTCTTGGTTTGACTCACTGCGTAGGCATCAAATTTGAACAAAAGACTGTTATATTCGTTTTGATATCGAACGCCATAACGAGCCATCACTTTAGGTGTGCCGGATTTACTAGATTTGATGCCATTCTCTTTGTATTCTCGATGCATCAAGGTCAGAACTGTGTATGGTTCAAAGTCCCCAATTTTTACGCTAGTGTCTAATTCAAGACCGATGGTTTCCGCTTCTCCCATGTTTGTATATTTATTGAGGTTTTCTCCAATAGCAATTGTTGTAATGTAATCATCTGCTTGGCTGTAGAAAATGGAGCTGTCAACAGTCAAGATTCCGTTTGTATACCTAGCACCAATTTCGAAGTTATCCGAAGTCTCTGGTTTCAGATCCGGGTTGGCGTAAGTTAATTCTCCTCCCATAGAGGTATCAATAAATAATTCTTGCAAAAGCGGAGTTCGATAACCTTGTGACCAATTGGCACGTAAAGTCAGATTGTCAAAACCCTTATAAGTCACACCGAAATTAAAAATAGCTTTCCCATCACTGGAGTCATAACTATTTTTCCCGACTTCAATACCATCGACGTTGAGGCTGTGAGTGGTGTTGATATCCATATCACTGTCCACCCATGTGTATCGAACGCCATAATTGAGGATGAATTCATCTAAAACCGTGCTTTCCATTGAGGCAAACAAGGAATGACGGGTTTGTGAGCCGCTAAATTTTTGAATTTTTTCATACGGGGCGGTGCCCATGACGAGCCCTTGACCTGGAACAAAAGTCACATCGGGAGTATGTCCGAAAGTTTGGCTGCCAGCGTCAAGATCATCGTACGAGAATTCGTAGCCTGTGATTAAGTAATGATTTTGCCCAAGAATCCAATCTGATTGAATTGATGCTGAGGTTGTGTACAGGTCATTGTCGGCAAAATTATCCATCAACATTGACGTTGTACCCATGGGAGTAACGATTTTGTCTTGTTTAACAAAATTTTCCATTAACTTGTGGTTTTTTTCGTACGAGGCATCAATACGTAAACGTGCAAGGTTTTCGGTTAGGTTTTTAAACTCACCGAAAAGGCTTCCTCTAGTACGTTGCCATTCAGGAACATCGACAAAAAAATCCTCGGGAGCATAAGAAGTAGCTCCAGACATGAAGTCTAAATCGAAGTGACTTAAGGATAGACCGATGGTCTTATTGGGATCGATGTCATAGGAAAGGAAAGCATTGGCAGCTTTGGAATTGAATTCCGTATGGGGCATTTCACCAACAGGGGTATCAATGTTATCTGCATCACGAATTGCTCCACCAAAACGATATTTCCAACCATTGGCAGCGCCGTAGATAGAACCAGATAGTTCCTTACCACTAGATGCAGTATCTATGCCTGCGGATACCGTAGCTCCAAAAGCATCTGCTCCGCCTTTTTTAGTAATGATGTTGATAGCTCCGCCAATGGCATCTGAACCATACAGAACAGAGGCAGGACCACGAATTACTTCAATCCGTTCAACTTGTGAGGGGTCAATAAGAAGTGGTACACCGGACATGGATTTCTGCTCGGAAATTCTCTGTCCATCAATCATGACAAGAGTTCTGAAAGCATCCTCGCCGCGAATTTTGATACGGTCAATGCCTTGCCCACCATCATTCTTTACTTGAATACCAGGAACCTTGCTTTCCAATAAGTCCGCAATGGTTTTTGCCCCTGACATTTCGGCGATATCTTCACTTGTAATAACCGACACACTCATATTGACGTCAGCGAGTTGTTGCTCAACGCGAGAAGCCGTCACAACAACATCCTGAGCTTTATAGCTATCGGCAGCTTGAGCGCTGATTACGGGAAGAGAAAGCGCTACGGCTAAAGCGAGGTTGGATTTCTTAAAAGAGAGACTTTTTGTCATCGTAGTCAGTAGAGAAACAGTTATTAGCTTTTCTCTGTGGGTTGAAAAATCTTTACTTCGTTTGATTGAGCCGTTTGCCCAATACGTTGACCAACAGCTGGGCCATAGTGGTGTGCCAGAATTGACCGGCTACGGTTTGAACTATCCACTCGCCTACCGGTGTAACGAGGTCGGCTTTTGTCCATTGGTCAAAAACATCTCGGCTCAGAGCTTCCAGAGGTAAGGAAAAAGAATCACTGAGTCTGCGCATATTGATGCGGCCCAGTTCCATTTCTGAGGAAATCGTGCGAAGAGCGTGCCAGTGGGCGTTCGGGGCACTGGCAAAAGCAATTGGCTTGATACCTTCCTCAATTTTTTTAGCCCATTCGTCATACTTTCGTTCAATCATGAAGCTGTAGCCGTTGAGCTTACCGCCTGCGCCGCTACCGAAGGCCAGGCAGTCAGCGGCGCTTTTTCCGAAACGGTTGTAGATGTTTCTTTCGCGGAATGTTTGACACCAGTGGTTATTCGATAAACGGCACCATTGCGCTTGAGTTAAGAGCTCAACGGAGCGGGCAAACATTTCGGCTCGCTGTTCCTGATCGGCTCCGGCGGGAAGTTTGCCGTTGGCAATGAATTTACCGAGGGGAGACTTTTCAAAAACATTCAGCTGATAACAATCCACTCCGTCGAGCGGTAGCGTGATGGCAGTCTTAACATCGTCTTCCCAAACAGTCATGTCCTGATAGGGGAAGCCGTAAATAAGATCGCAGACAATACTGGCCTGATTAAATGAGGCAAGTTTTTCGATTGCCCGAATCATTGTGTCTCGATCATCAACTCGGCGCATCGTTTGACGTACATTGGTGTTAAAAGTCTGTACACCTAAAGAGACGCGGTTGACGCCTGCTTTAAAAGCAGCCTCCATCTTTTCTTCCGGGAAGTGGTGAATGCGGCCTTCGAGCGTGATTTCACAATCATTGGCTAACGGCAGGTAAGTTCTGACAGCTGTGATTAATCGGTAGAGATCATTGGGGTCGAGCGCGGTCGGTGTGCCGCCTCCGAAGTAAACGGCATGGACAGGCTCGTTTTTCTGAGCCGCGAAATCACTCCAGAGCTGAAGTTCTTTGATCAAAAGATTTGTGTAGTGGCGGCTAGATTCAGGGCGAAGGGGATTTTGATAAAAGAGGCAATATAAACAACGGGTTTCACAAAACGGGACGTGGATATAGGCAAGACTTGTTCCTTGTCTTTTATTTTCGTATTGATTCTTAATTACTGAAATGGCTTCGTCGCCCATATAGACTTGACCGGGAATGTGAGTATGGACGGTGGCTTTACCGCGAAAGGCATTTTTTAAGGGATTGTCAGTAATTTCTGCTTCAAAATTCACCATGTCTTCGAGAGCTGAAGCGTGACCGCCCATCATGGCACGTTGAGAAGATTCGAAGGATTTATGTTGGCTTTTTAGCTGCATTGGCCGCCCTTTATTGATAAATTGCGTAGAAAATCATTATTGCAAATGATAATCGTTATTGTTTAATCGGGAATGATAAGGATCTATTTGATAGTTTTCAATAAATACTAAGTCTTATATAGAAAAAAAACTATCGAAAAATAAATTTCGATAGTTTTATTAAATGAGAATGGATCCTATTTGTTAGCTTGACTGAGCGCTTTTTTATTTTCCAGCTCTTCCCAGCGCTGATAACCCTGACTGATTTCATTCTCTAAATTCTGAAGTCGCTCAGTGTGATCCTTAATGCTCTGAGCATCATGTTTGGTGTAAAAGTCGCCCGAATTCATCTCGGCAAGTAAATCATCACGCTCGGATTCCAGCATTATCAGGCGTTCAGGCAACGTTTCCAGTTCTTTATTTTCTTTATAAGTCAGCTTGATTTGAACCGGTTTTACGCGTTTGGCAACCGGTTTCTCAACACTTTCGGTTTTCTTTGGTTCAGGTTCGGTTTTGGGGCGGTAATGCTCCCAGTCGGAGTAACCGCCGACGTATTCTCTCCACAGCCCGTTGCCTTCCGGAGCGAGTACCTCGGTGACGACATTGTCAAGAAAACGGCGGTCGTGGCTAACCAGAATCAGGGTGCCGGGATAAGTTTGAAGTGTTTGTTCCAAAAGTTCCAACGAATCAATATCCAGGTCATTGGTCGGTTCGTCCAATACCAGGAGGTTGGCAGGAAGTGCAAAAAGTCTCGCCAATAGTAAACGATTACGCTCGCCCCCCGACAGATTGGAAACAGGGACATTGGCTCGTCTCGGAGGAAAGAGAAAATCTCCAAGGTACGCCATAACATGCTTCTTGGTGCCGCCCACTTCAATCCACTCACTGCCCGGTGAGATGGTCTCGGCTACCGTTTTGTTGGGATCGAGCTGCGCGCGCAATTGATCAAAGTACGCAATTTGCAGATTTGTGCCCAATTTAACCGTGCCGGCATCAGGTTCTCTTTTACCGAGAATGAGGGAAATCAGAGTACTTTTCCCAACGCCGTTATGACCGACCAGACCCAAGCGGTCGCCGCGCAACAGTTTAAAGTCCAGATCTTTAACGATAACTTTGTCGCCGAAAGCCAAACTGACTTTATCGAGCTCTGCGACTATCTTGCCGCTTTTCATGCCGGCATCGATATTGAGATTGATTTGTCCCAAACGATCCCTGCGTGCAGCGCGCTCCTCACGCAGGCGCTCCAGTCGTCTGACGCGCCCCTCGTTTCGTGTTCTTCTGGCTTCGATTCCTTTACGAATCCATACCTCTTCCTGCGTCCAGAATTTATCGAATTTTCTTCGGGCGATATCTTCTGCGGCAAGTTCCTGCTCTTTTCTGTCTTCGTAGGCTTTGAAATTGCCCGGGTAACTTCTCAGGACACCCCGATCCAATTCAATGATTCGTGTACTGACTGCATCTAAAAATGCGCGATCATGGGTGATGACCATCAGTGATTTTGAGCCGCGGTACTCGCTTTTGATGAGCTCTTCCAGAATGAGAATGGCATCAATGTCAAGGTGATTGGTCGGTTCATCGAGAAGCAGAAGATCTTTGCCAAGGGTAAAGGCCAGTGCTAATGCTGCGCGTTTTCTTTCGCCGCCGGAAGCCCCCGACAGAGTGCGTTCGGAATCCAAACCGAAGCGATGAAGATATTCATCGAGGCGGGCAATTTGACGCCATTTGAGCTGTTCGTCAGGTTCATCTTCCAGTCGTCCTCGCAACAACAGTGACTCTTTGAGTGTTGCGGCCTCAGGTAAATAGGGCTCTTGCTCCACGTAGGCAATGCCCAGGCCGTCCATGACCGTTTTGGAGCCGTCATCGAGCTTGTCAATGCCCGCAATAATTCGCAAAAGAGAACTCTTCCCGGTACCGTTGCGTCCGATCACGCCGATTCTTTCACCATCCATAACGGTGAGATTGGCGCGGTCCAAGAGAGGCTGATCGCCAAAGGCAAGCTCGGCGTCCTGAAGGGTCAATAACGTTGTCATGGCTGGTCTACGGGCGTTGTAAAGGTCGGATTAATTGCTCAATCGTTGCGCTTTGCACTTTACCGTTGATCACAGTTGCAGGTTCGGCAACACGAACGACGTCGGCGGTCACCTGTTGGTTAAAAGACAAAGTTCCCGTTGTGGCGTCCATGTGAATTTGCGGCTGCCACTTCATCCAAATACAGGCCAGACGATAGGCGTCAACGCCAAATGCGAAAAGTCGGCGCTCAAGCATTGAAGCGGGTGGGGTGACACCAAAGCTTGCTTTAAAGTCTGCGTCATTGTGGCGAACAAGAAACGGCGAGTCGACAAAACCGATATTTTGCAAATCATAGGCAAAAGAGGCTGCCGCATTTTGTTGGGCGCTGCCCGGATTGATCATGCTGGTTCCCCATGCACGGCTTGTTCGAGGAAGGCGCGGTTTAACGAGAGCGGCAGTTCGCGCATCCATGGCTAAGAATGCCGCCTGGTAGGGGGCTTCCTGAAACTCGAGTTGAGCTCTGTACTGAGCCATCTTGCGTTCATTGCGAAGTTTGATTCGCTGATAAGCATACGCATCTTCGTAGGGATCCGGTAATTCTTCCAATTCAGGTTTGGGAATTGCGCTGTCGTCAATGGTGTAGAACTTCGGCTGAGCCATCAGCTCTTCGGTGAGCGTTTGGCGTGTAAAAGGAATATTGGCGGCAAGAAGTTCACGCGCAAAAGTGTCGGCAATGCGATGCTCCAAAGACGAATCGGCTTCAAAGATGGCCACATTGGGCATTGTTCCGTCTTCGCGCGGTGTCAGGCTTTTGAGTGCGATAGCCACAATTTGTTTGGCTTCCTCTTCCTGAGACAGAGAGAAGTTCATCAAAAGCTCGGGGGAGGCAACGCCATCATAAGGTAAATTAAGCGACACAACGGGCAAGGGCAAGAACGATAAAGACGAGACCTCATTGACGTCGTCCCTGCTGATCGGGCCAATTGCCACGGATGCACCCATTAAAGCGGCGTCTTGAAGATGTGAGAGCGCATTTTGTCCGTTTTTCCTCGGCAGCAAAATGATTTCGTAAGGAGTCATCTGCTGAGAATTTTCCGCGCGAATGCCGTTGACGATGGAATTGGCAAAAACCGTTAACGGACTGTCAGTACGGGGCATCAGAACAGCAACTTTGATTTTATTTTCTTCAGGAACAACAGCGGTATCGGAAACCGCAAAGGAAACTGCTTGCTGAGCAGAACTTAGTGAACCAAAGCTCGCTAAAATAGCCACACAAAGAATACGAACAAATGAACGAGTACTCACGATGCAATCCACATCCAATCAATGGTCAGAACAATTGCTAATGCAGTTGGCCGGTCTCGATACCCAAACATTTCCGAATTCAACCCTCTACATTGTGGGTTTGCCGATCGGAAACGCCGCCGATATCACACTCAGGGCCTTATGGGTTTTAGCCGGTGCGGATGTGATAGCCGCGGAAGATACGCGCGAGACCAAAAAACTTTTAGAGCGTTTTTCCATTTCTGTGCCGACGGTAAGTGTTCGCGAACACAATGAAATTGCTCAGTCCAATATGATAATTGAACGCCTGAAAAAGGGCGAAAAAGTAGCGATGGTGACCGACGCCGGGACGCCTGCCGTCTCGGATCCCGGGGCCAGACTTGTTCGCGAGGTGCTCAAGGCCGGATTCCGTGTCGTACCGATCCCGGGAGCCAGTGCTGTGGTGACCGCATTGTCAGCGGCAGGGCTCGAGCCGGCAGGATTTCACTTTGTCGGTTTTTTACCGCCGCAACCCAAAGCAAGGCACGAAGCGCTTCGCACCTTATTGGGACAAAAAGAAAGTTTTGTTTTGTACGAAGCGCCGCACCGTATCAAAGACGTTTTAATGGATTTGGCTCAGCTGGCTCAACCTGAAAGACGTGTGGTTGTGGCCCGAGAGTTGACCAAAAAGTTTGAAACATTTTCTGTTTTGTCTGCCGCAAAACTCTCAGATTGGACTCAGGCGCATGAGCCCAGAGGGGAGTATGTGATTTTGGTTGATGTTGCTGCGCAAACAGATACGTTTGACTTGAGTGAAAAAGATAAACAGTGGCTCAGGGCGCTGGCGGGTACGATGCCAGCTTCTAAAGCCGCTGCGGCCGCAGCAAAGATTATCGGCTGCAGCCGCGATGAAGTGTATCGTTGGCTATTGTCTGAAAAAAGCTCAGGCTAATCATCGTCTGAGTCTTTTCTCAACGCATCAGGAATCAGTGCCTTGAAATCGTAGAGGGATTTGTCCATCAGGTGCGAGGGCGCAACCCGCGTCATGCTCATTAAGATGTTGTAGATGCGGCTGTCGTACATTTGATCCCATTGCCGCATCAGGGCTTTGATTTCTGCCCGTTTTTTATTTTCAATTTTTCTGCAGATTTCTTTGGAAATAATGGGATAGTCCCTGTATTTGATCCAACGCTCAATCTCGTACTCTCGTACGTAAGCCAGAGGTCGTATGATGACGTTTTGTCCGTCATCGCTTCTGAGAATAGGCGGCATGCCTTTAAGTCTGCCGCCATAGAACATGTTCAAAAGCAAAGTGCTCACGATGTCATCCATATGGTGGCCGAGGGCAATCTTCGTTACGCCCAATTCCTTGGCAACCCGATAAATAATTCCCCTGCGAAGACGTGAGCAGACAGAGCAGACATTGCGTCCTTCCGGAATCACACGCTGAACAATCGACCAGGTGTCTTGATCTTCAATGTGGTAAGGCACGCCGATTTTTTTTAGATAATTCGGGATCACATCTTTGGGGAAATTAGGCAGGTGCTGATCCACGTTGACAGCAATTAGTTCAAAAGGAACGGGAGCCCTTTTTTGAAGTTTCATCAGCACATCGAGCAGCACATAGCTGTCTTTGCCCCCGGACATACAGACCATTACCTTGTCGCCTCCCTCAATCATGCCGAATTCGGCAATGGCTTTACCCGCCAGACGCATGATCCGTTTTTCGTTCTTTTTTTCAGCGACGGATTTTTTGGGTTTTTTGTTCTCCGAAACGCTCTCTTGGATATCGTCTTCTATGAGAATTTCTCGATCTTCAATGATGGGGATGATTTTTTCAGTCATGGCATACCCTAAAAATTTCGACTGAGGCGCTTTTAACATCAGGGTAAGCTTTGGTCTTTTCACTGCGAACCACAACAGCCTGAACCAGCGGATTGTTGAGAAGTTGCTGAGCAAGGCTATCGACAAGCGTTTCCTGCAGGCAGATATGTCCCTGTTCCAGCACCTTATCGATTGCTTCGATCACTTCGTCATAGTTGTAGGCATTTTCCAGCTGATCGCCCTCATCGGCAGTGCGGACAAAAAGCTCTACATTGATGACAACGGGTTGCGGGGCCTGCTTCTCATGATCGTAGGCTCCGATCATCATATTGCGTTCAACGTCTTTAATGACGATGTGTCGGCAATTTTTCAGTTGCGGATCACAATACCAGGGCATATCAAAATAATTCCTCAATGGCTTTCAGTCGTGCTTGGTGCAAAGCCTGACCGATTGCAGATTTGTCAGGACAGGAGGCGGCGATTTTAGCGGAATTTACCGATTTAACGCACTCATTGGCTTTGAGCCATAGCGTAATATCGATTCGGTAGATTGCGCGCGCAACGTTTAAGACACTTCTGAATCTGTTCGGTCTTCTGACCGCATCGCACACTTCAATCTGGGACAATAAACTTTGGGCATCAGAATTGGCAAAGCAGTCTTTGACTCTATTCCACAGAAAAACAATGTCGGCGATTTCGGCAGGAGGTTTCAATGTAGAGAGAAAGTCTCTGATTCGCTCGGAATCATTTTCACTGTGAGTGAGCAGTGCAAATTTTTCGCATTCCGCCAGATCATGATTTTCGTCTAATACCGAGAGAACAGAGGAATTAATAGAGAAATTTTTAAAAAATCTCTGCCACAGTCCACAGCTTTGCAAAACAGTGATAAATCGAGAGGGAGTTTTTTCCCTGAAAGTTTTTCGCATCTCCAGAAAAACACGTTCCGCGACAAGGCTATCGGCCTCACCGTTTTGAACCATAGTTTTAAGCAGCTCGAACGTTTCCGGGGCAATGGTGAATTCAGGTAATTTGGCACTGAACCGCGCAATGCGCAAAATACGAACAGGATCTTCTTTAAAGGCTTCAGAAACGTGTCTGAGAATTTTTCCTCGGATATCGTTGAGACCATTGTTGGGATCAATCAATATGTCGCCGTCAAGAGCCATGGCGTTAATCGTCAGGTCCCGACGTTTCAGATCCTCTTCGAGAGTAATGTCTTTGCCGGCTTGGAAAACAAAGCCGTGATAACCCGGTGCAATTTTTCGCTCGGTTCGCGCCAATGCGTACTCTTCGTGGGTTTTCGGGTGTAAAAAAACAGGGAAATCCTTTCCGACCGGTTTGTAACCTTTACTGATCATCTCCTCAGGGCTGCTGCCGACCACAACCCAATCACGGTCACCCTCATTTGCCGGGTAACCGAGCTCACGTGTTAAATACAAATCACGGACATAGCCGCCTACGAGATAAACATGCATCGTTAAATTTTTTCTTCAGTACTGGTTTGTACCTCGGGGTCAATATTTCCGAGCCAATTTCGGAACGAAGGGATTGTCTTTCCTTCGCTGTGCGCATATTCGACAGTGTTGGCCATTACATTTTGCACGTAATTACGCGTTTCTGTGAAGGGAATGGTTTCCACGAAAATGGCCCCTTCAGTTAATTGAGGCAATGCCTGCTGCCAGCGGCTTGCACGGTTTGGTCCGGCGTTATAACCCGCGGTCGCTAAAATCATATTGTTATCCAGGCGATTGAGCAGCGATCTCAGATAAGTTGTACCGAAGTAAATATTGGTATTGATTTCATAGATACTTTCAGGTTCGAAATCTTCAATCTCCAATTCCTTGGCAATCCATTTGGCGGTAGCGGGCATGATCTGCATCAGACCGTTGGCACCGACATGAGACTGCGCCGCAGCAATAAAGCGGGATTCCTGTCGGATTAGTCCGTACACCCAATTGCTGTCAATGTCCGCCTTTTCGGAAAACTTTTCGATTTGATCCTTAAAGGGGTGCGGATAAAGCAATTCATGCTCAACAGGGTAATGCTCGGCTACTTTGATGGCAGTGTTGATGGCTCTGTGCAGCAGCAAGTGTTTTTCACCCCACTGAGAAGCGGCAAGCAGTCGGGCGGGATTCATGGTTCTTGTTGCCCATTGCCATTCAAGGTTACCCTCATAGAACATTCCCGCCTCATAAAAGGCTTTGGCTCGCAACAAACCGGGGTTTTCTCCCATGGATTTGACGGTATCAGGACCGGCTTCAACCGTTTCATTGCCCGAGTAGTAAAAGGATTTGCCAAGCGCTTCGGCCGCGAGCTTACCGTAGAAGGTCCTCACGGTTGTGATACGCTGCCAGGACTTGCGGGCGGCTTCCGTTTGTCCGCTTTCGTACAATGCGCGCCCTTGCCAGTATCTCCATACATCCTTACTGGCTAAGGAAGCAGGCATAGAGGCAATGTAATGAGAGAGAGTCTTCCAATTTTTTTCTCTTAGTGCGGCTCTGGCACGCCACTCCAGACAATCCGTGGTCAATGCACTGTAAGGTCCCGTGCAAACAGCAGCTCCTCCCTTTGAATACCATTTAAGCGCATCGGGTTTGTGACCGATGGCTGCAATGTATCCCAACCGTCCCCAAAGCGCTGCTTTTTCCTGTTTGTTTAATCGTCCCTGCAGAGATTCGGCTACTCGAATTGCCCAGTCAAAGTTCACAGAGGTAAGTCGATAAGCGGCGATAAGACGAACATGTTTATTTTGTTTTGAAAGCTTATTGCGATGCGTTCGGTACCATCTGGAGGGATTGTTGTAGGCCAGTTTGGATGCAGAGGCCGGCAAGCGCTTTTTCTTTACAAGTGTGTTAAGCACATGGCGTCCTTCGGCAATTCTTCCCTGTTGAATCAAAATAACTAAGCGCGTAAAGGCTGTCGAAGGGGCTTTTTCGATAAGTTTATCCGATACCTTTCTGCAAACCCCGTTGCCTTTGTATCGTTGAGCATTGATCACGTCCAGAATGTCGGTTGCCTGCGATTTTGTGATCGTTTTTTGATTGTTTAAACGATGCAGAAGATTCCAGCAAACAATGCTGGGATCCGAGCGATTCCATTGAAGTGAGGAACGAGCGGCAGTGAATTGCTTCCACTGCTTGTTTTCCTCCCAAATAGGCGCCATGATTAAAAGTCTGTCACCTTTGAGTCGTTCGGCGACAAACTCATTTTTGTGCTCGGCAATAAATGTCTGAATATCTTTTTGCAGGGTTTTGTTTTCAGGATCTTTTTTGAGTTGAGCGGTTAAAGACCATGCTTTCACATAGTTTTTGAGGGGATAGCTCTCATCGAAATATTGATCCGGATTTTCAAAAAGGTGAAGTTTCTGTTTTTCAAAAGCTTCCCGAAAGAATTGAAGCTTTTCTTCGTTATCGCTTTTGTCTAAAAAGGAAATTACCGCCGTATTGGTTTGGGGCTGATCGGTTTTCAGCAGTTTATTGATATCGACCGAGTTTGAAGCAAAGGAGGACAAACTCGTCAAAGACAAAAGGACAGCTCCCAATGTCATGACTGAAAGCTTAAGTGCTAACGGGAATGATGAAGAAATTGATTTACACTGCATGAGCATACTTTAACTAAAAATAGCGGTCCTGAGTCATGTGTGAAAAATCTTTTTTAAGAAAAAAGTTTTTGAGAACAAGAAGAGCACGTTCGTGGGAAGATTCTGCCCGGTGTATCGGCACGCACGTAGAAAAGTATTTTCGTCAGAATCCCGTTGAGATTGTCGGTTTTTATTATCCGATACGAAACGAAATCGATTTGCGGCCGGTTTTAATTGAGCTCAAAAAAGAAGGGACGATTAAAACACTGGCTTTACCTCGTATCTGTGGTGGTCGGATGAGCTTTGTTCGGTGGGATGAAGGAGATTTCCTTGAAAAAGATGAAAGCGGTGTGCCGGCGCCGATCTCTTTATCATATGTTTCACCGCACTGTTTATTAGTGCCTTGTCTGGGAATCGACAGCGAGGGTTATCGTTTGGGGTACGGCGCCGGATGGTATGACAGGTTTTTGGCAGATGCCGCCATTGAGACAATCGGTGTCTTATCTGAAGAATTTTTGCTTCAGAGTCTGCCTCATGAAGCGCACGATCGACCGTTATCGGGTTACGTTAATGAAAACGGCCTCACGTTTGTGAAGCCGTTACCATCGGGAAACCGAAGAAAAAATCAATAACGGTAGGCGTCGCTCTTATAAGGACCTTCCTTAGGCACACCGATATAGGCGGCTTGTTCATCGGTCAGTTCAGAGAGCTGAGCGTTAAAGTTCTTAAGCTGCAAGCGGGCGACCTTTTCGTCAAGAATCTTCGGCAATACATAAACACCCACGGGGTATTTGTCGGTGTTGGTAAAAAGCTCGATCTGAGCCAGCGTTTGGTTGGCAAAGGAGCTCGACATCACGTAGCTCGGGTGACCCGTGGCGCAACCCAGGTTCACTAAGCGGCCTTCTGCAAGCAAAATAATCTTATTGCCGGAGGGCAGAATGATGTGATCGACTTGGGGTTTAATGTTTTCCCATTGGTACTTGCGCATGCTTGCCACATCGATTTCGCTGTCAAAGTGACCGATGTTGCAAACAATGGCTTCGTTTTTCATGCGAATCATGTGGTCATGGGTGATCACATTGATATTGCCGGTAGCAGTGACGAAAATATCCGCCTTGTCTGCCGCCCAATCCATTGTGACCACACGGTAGCCTTCCATGGCCGCCTGCAGCGCACAAATCGGATCCACTTCAACCACCCAAACCTGTGCGGCCAAAGCTCGCAGGGCTTGAGCACAGCCTTTGCCGACATCACCGTAACCGACAACCACAGCAACTTTGCCTGCGATCATGACATCGGTGGCGCGCTTGATGCCGTCAACCAAGGACTCACGGCAGCCGTAGAGGGTGTCAAATTTGGACTTTGTGACAGGGGCGTTAAAGTTCATGGCAGGGAAGCGAAGCGTGCCTTTGGCTGCCATTTGATAGAGACGATGAACACCGGTGGTGGTTTCTTCGCTCACACCCTTGATGTGAACGATACGCTTGGAGTACCAATGCGGATCTTCCTTGAGGTGGCGGTCAATGGCGGCAAAAAGCGCTTTTTCTTCATCACTTTTCGGCGTTTCAATCACGCTGTGATCTTCCTCAGCTTGAGCACCTAAATGCAACAGCAGCGTGGCATCGCCCCCGTCGTCCAAAATCATGTTGGAATAACCGCCGTCATCCCACTGCATGATTCTGTGGGTGTACTCCCAGTAATCGTCTACGGTTTCACCCTTGACGGCAAAAACGGGAATGCCTTCGGCAGCAATGGCGGCAGCGGCGTGATCCTGCGTAGAGAAAATGTTGCAGCTTGCCCAGCGCACTTCTGCGCCAAGCGCAACCAACGTTTCAATCAAAACGGCCGTTTGAATCGTCATATGCAAAGAGCCGGAAATACGAGCTCCCTTTAACGGTTGGGCGGCAGCATATTCTTCACGAATAGCCATCAAACCGGGCATCTCCGTTTCAGCGATTTTGATTTCTTTTCTTCCCCAATCGGCCAAGCCGATATCGGCGATGATGTAAGGCGTACTCATCAAAAAGTCTCCAATTAAAAGAAGTTGTATCAGGTGAGCGCCGTTAGGATTTGTCTCAAGCCTGGGAGCTTTCATGAAAAGGAAAGTCTCGCAGCGCTCCTTGAGAAAAACAGAGACATACGCCCATGTGGGCGTATGTCAAAATCAGTTATTGAGCGTTCTTTTTACGCTTTTCTTCTTCGGCAGTGCGGATTGCGCACAAAGCTTCTTGAATTTCTTCGCGGCTGACACCGGGGCACAACTGAACGCATTTCACCGTCACGTTTTCACCGTCTTTAACGATAGCGACGACTGACGATTCATCACAAAGCCCCGAGCACTTCAAAGAGGCCACCACATGACCGCAGTCTTTGCCGCTGTCAAAAGCCACGCTTTGCAACAGTTCCTTACCGGAAGCGCTTGTCAGTTTGAAATAAAACTTTCCGTCTTTTTCACGATATTGTTTGAAAATCGGCAAAGAACTCTTTTTCTTCTCGACCGTCTTTCGCTGCATTTCACCAAAATGCGCAAAGTTTCGTAAGCCGACGGCCTGACGGACTTTCTGCATAAAGGGCACGGAAATTTCACGAGCTTTGCGGGCGCCTTCCTGCAAAATGGCTTCGATCTGTTCGGGATGCTTCATCAATTCTTCGTATTTAGCGCGCATCGGTCCGATCTCAGTCTCAATTTTGTCGAAAAGCTCTTGCTTAGCTTCTCCCCAGCCGAGACCTTCCTGCAGGCGTTTGCAGAATTGTTCGTACTCTTCAGGGGTGCTGAAGGCTTCATAAATGGCCGTTAAAGAGGTCGATTTCGGGTCTTTCGGTTCTCCGGGAAGTTTTGAGTCGGTCTTGATGCCGGCAATGGCTTCCTTCAGGGCTTTGCTGCCGCCTTCAAAAAGAGGAATGACATTGTTGTAGCTCTTACTCATCTTGCGGCCGTCAAGACCGGGAAGCACTTCGTGGGTTTCGTCCACCACAGCCTCTGGCATTACGAAGAAGGGATTATCTTCGGTAGCGTAAAGGTAATTAAAGCGCGTAGCCACGTCACGGGCCATTTCCAAATGTTGAATCTGGTCTTTGCCGACCGGAACCTTGTGAGCGTTAAACATCAGGATGTCGGCTGCCATCAAAATCGGGTAGCTGTAAAGCCCCATGGAAATGCCGGCATCGGGATCATCAGAATTTTCCACATTGGCTTCCAGCGCAGCCTTATAAGCGTGGGCTCTGTTCATTTGGCCCTTAGCTGTAACGCAGGTCAGCATCCAGCTTAAGAGCGGAATTTCCGGAATATCGCTTTGGCGATAAAAAATAACATGATCGGGATCCAGACCCGCGGCAAGCCACGTGGCGGCAATCTGAAGACGCGAGCGCTCGATACGGTCCGGGTCTTGGCACTTAATGAGCGCATGAAGATCGGCCATGAAAAAGAAACTTTGTACGTCTTTTTTATGGCTTGCCTGAATTGCCGGTCGGATTGCACCGACATAATTGCCGATGTGCAAAGTACCTGTAGTGTTGATGCCTGTTAATACACGAGTTGTCATTTTTTATCTCAAAAAACAAAATTCTGAAGCTCTAGATTGTATGGCTCCGATATCTAAAGGTCAAAGAAAATGACAGAGGGAGAGTTTCAGAGTGTTTTTTGTGAATTTAAATAGTCGAAAGAAGCATTTAAAAGGAAAGTAAAGCGTTCTAAACTGGAGAAATCAAAAGGAGAAATCGTTATGTCCGAAAATAAAATGCTTCAAATTGCCCGTGAACGCTACACCACCAAACACTACAACGGAAAGCAAATTCCGCGGGATCAATTCAACGAGCTTTTGGAAATTTTGCGTTTGGCTCCCTCATCGGTGAATGCGCAGGCGTGGAAGTTCATTATTGTGAGCACGAAAGAGGCGAAAGAAAAAATATTGGAAGGATTTTTGGACTTCAATCGTGAGCGTGTGGCAAAGGCGAGCGACATCATTGTTTTTGCGGTACCTGAGACAATCACCGAAGAACATCTGAAAAAGGTCTTAGATAAAGAGATTTCTGACGGCCGATACGCTAAAGAATCTGTCATTGCGGGGCTCGATGCCGGCCGTCGTCATTTTGTGGGTCTGCACAGTCATACGGTTGCCGACACTCTCGCTTGGGAGACGGCTCAAGCCTACATTGCGCTTGGAATTGTTCTTTTCGCCTCTGCAGGAATGGGAATCGATTCTACGGCTCTGGAAGGGGTTGATTACGAAAAACTCGATGCTATTTTAGGTCTTCGTGAACGGGGATTGAGAAGTGTTGTTGCCGTGAGTTTAGGTTATCGGGCAGATGATGACAGCAATGCCCGCAGACCGAAATCACGTTTGAATAAAGAAGATATCTTTGAGGAGTTTAAATAAGAAATAGCCTCAGCTCGAAAAGAGTTGAGGCTATAACCGCTTTAAATTAAAGAATTGTTTAGAAAGCGTCAGCCTTCAACAATTCAGCCTTGTCTGTGCGTTCCCAGGTGAATTCCGGTTCTTCACGACCGAAGTGACCGTAAGCGGCGGTCTTGGAGTAGATCGGACGGAGCATATCAAGCATTTGAATGATGCCGCGCGGGCGCAAGTCAAAGTGACGGCGAACCAACTCGGCGATCTTTTCATCGGCAATCTTGCCGGTGCCGAAAGTACGGACAGTCACATTGATCGGCTGTGCAACACCGATTGCATAAGAAACCTGGACTTGGCAGCGAGAGGCCAAACCGGCAGCAACAATGTTCTTAGCCACATAACGGCAGGCGTACGCAGCAGA
>CAJKMT010000002.1 GCA_905201055.1 uncultured Sutterella sp.
AGACGCTCTCCATCATGTGGGCTCTCCCCGCCTACTGGCGAACCAATCCGGAAGCATATTACAAAAACATGGAGGCTTTCCGGTGGAAACTGACGCTGCTGCGCCCCTTTGACGGGGTGACCCCCTATCGCCTGGAGATGCAGGCCCGGCTGGCGGCGGACGGACACCGGGATCTCTATGACTTTTGGGGAGACAAGCTGGCCCGGTCGCTGGACGGGGCGGGCGGGCTGGTGATCAACCTGGCCTCCCGGGAGTACAGCCGTGCGGTGGAGCCCCACCTGCCCCCCTCGGTCCGCTTCCTCACCTGTACCTTCGGCGAGGAGAAGGACGGAAAAGTGCTGGAAAAGGGTACCGCCTGCAAGATGGCCCGGGGACAGATGGTCCGCTGGAGGGCGGAGCAGGGTGTGGAACAGGCCGGGGACCTGCGGGACTTCGACGGCCTGGGCTACGCCTTCTCCCCTGTCCATTCCACTGAACATCACTTTGTCTTTTTGAAAGGAGAAACCTGATATGCTGGAAGCCGGAATGAAAGCCCCTGACTTCACCCTGCCCGACAAGGACGGCAACCCCGTCTCCCTCTCCGACTTTTTGGGCAATCCGCTTGGTGCCCTTGGCGTATAGTGAAGCCGTGTACGAACTTTCCGGAGATGCCGTTTTCCTATCGGAAAGAATTTGTTCGAGCTTGGCTATGAACTCAAGCGACGGTGCCAGTTCACCAAAGCAACTTTCCCTGCCCAAGTGACAAGTCGGTCCCTGAGGCCGCGCCAAGATTAAAAGACTGTCATTATCACAGTCTGTGCCAATATCCACTAAGTTAAGGAAATTTCCAGAGGTTTCACCCTTGGTCCAAAGTCTGCCTTTCGACCGTGACCAAAAAGTCACCAGTCCTGTCTGCAGCGTTTTCTCAAGAGCCTGCCGATTCATATAACCCAACATCAGCACACGGCCGGAAACCGCGTTTTGCACAATGGCAGGCAGCAGCCCATCAACTTTCTCAAAATCCAATTGTTCAATAGCTTCTTTAGTGAGCATTTCCAAATACTCCTTATACCGGGCGCATTTCAATTCCTTGGTCGATAAGCCAGGTTTTTAAATCGCCGATTGATAAAATCTTTTTGTGAAAAACGGAAGCCGCCAGCGCGCCATCAACACCCGCATCGCGAAACGCTTCTAAAAAGTGCTCCCTAGCGCCGGCTCCTCCCGAGGCGATAAGAGGCACACGACAAACTTCACGAACCTTTCTCAACTGCTCAATGTCGTAGCCGCGACGCACGCCGTCTTGATTCATCATGTTTAAGACGATTTCACCCGCGCCCAGCGATTGAACTTCCCTAACCCAATCCAATGTTTTCCAGCGCGTACGGCGTGTTTTATTTTCATCACCGGTAAATTGATTGACCCAGTAGTCACCGGTTTCATCGTCATACCATGAGTCAATGCCCACCACCACGCACTGCACTCCAAATTCATTGGCCAATTCAGTAATCAACGAAGGATTGGCCAAAGCGGGTGAATTTACGGAAATCTTATCCGCGCCTTTTGAAAGGATCTGCGCGGCCTCTGCGACGCTGCGGATGCCACCGGCGACCGCAAAAGGAATGTCGATTTGCTCGGCCACACGACGCACCCAATCTTTGGACACGGAACGTCCGTCCGAAGATGCCGTAATGTCATAAAAGACCAACTCATCGGCGCCTTCATCGCAGTAGCGTCTCGCCAAGGACAAAATGTCTCCCATTACCTCATGATTTCTGAATTTCACCCCTTTTACCACCACTCCGTCTTTGACATCTAAACAGGGGATGATGCGCTTTGCCAACATTCGATGGCCTCCTTAACCGTAAATTTTTTCTCCAACAACGCCCGACCGATGATGATGCCGTCTGCTGCGCTGCGCGCCACCGCACGAACATCTTCAAGAGAGCCAATGCCACCCGAGGCCTGCAGGCAGACGTCCGGATACTTTTGCGCAAGCGTCTGATAAAGCCGCACATTGCTGCCGTTAAGTAGCCCGTCTTTGCCAACATCCGTGCACAACACGTGTCTGAGACCGCAGTCCAGATACTTTGAGATCATTTCATCAACAGTCACCGGGGACAATTTTTTCCACGCGTTGGTTGCCACGAAAGCCCTGCCGTCGGCATCCGTTCGGCAATCCAGTGCAATCACCAGACGCTCGCCTCCAAACTTTTTAAACCAGTCCCGGACCATTTGCGGATCATTGACCGCAACAGAGCCAACAACCACTCGAGCGACACCCGCCCTCAGCAGCGCGCGAACATCCTCTTCACTTCTTACGCCTCCGCCGACTTGCACCGATGCTTTAAGCGCTCGAACCAAACCGGCTATCAATGCGCACTGACGATGAGACGGATTTCGTGCTCCATCCAAATCCACAATGTGAAGCCAGTGAGCGCCATCTTTCTGATAGAGCAAAAGTTGCTTCAAAGGATCGACGCTATATCGGGTTTTTCGTTCATAGTCACCCTGCTGAAGCCTTACGACCGAACCTTCGATTAGATCAACGGAGGCGATAATGCCGCTAGACTGTCTCATCACACACCTCTATGAAATTTCTCAGCAGCCTCGCGCCCGCCGCGCCCGAGCGCTCCGGGTGAAA
Organism: uncultured Sutterella sp.; assembly: GCA_905201055.1. GTDB lineage: Bacteria > Pseudomonadota > Gammaproteobacteria > Burkholderiales > Burkholderiaceae_F > Aphodousia. Next base: position 2,621 of record CAJKMT010000002.1, read on the forward strand.
CTGCACGCCCCAAAAGTTCTTGCAACGGATCGCGGCTGAAAAAGTTTCGCCATATGTCGTCTCGGCGATCGTGAAGTCACTAACGGGATAGGCATAACTGTGCACAAAATAAAAATGGTCCCCCGGCACATTATCGAGTCCACGAAAAAGAGGATCCTTTTTACAAACCTGCACACGGTTCCAACCCATGTGAGGCAAAGTCAGTTCGCCCACGTTGAGTTTGCCCACTTTGCCCGGCACCACGTCAAGCATTTTGACGCCGCCCGTTTCTTCGCTTTCCGCGCCTAAAAGCTGCATGCCGAGGCAAATTCCCAAAACCGGGCAACGGGCGCTTGAAATACTTTCGCTCAATCCCCTTTTCTGCAATTGCCGCATGGCGGCCGATGCGGTCCCGACACCCGGCAAAAACAAACGCTCGGCATCGGCCGCCTCAGAAGGCGAAGACGTCACTAGAGGTTCAATGCCAAGACGCCTGACGGCCGACAGAAGCGAAGTCAAATTGCAGCATCCGGTATCTAAAATCACTATTTTTTTCATTCAAGCACCCCCTTGGAAGAAACCACTTCGTTGCCTTTAATCTCAAGAGCCTGTCTGAGTGCGCGGGCAAAGACCTTAAAAAGGCTTTCCACCCGATGATGATCATTGTCTCCGGTTGTTTTCAAGTGCAGAGTGCAACCAAGGGTTTGAGAAAGTGAACGGAAAAAGTGTTCAACCATTTCCGTCGACATATCTCCGACTTTTTGATACTTAAACTGAGCGTCAAAGACTAAATAGGGGCGATTGGACAAATCCAGCGCGCACTGCGCGAGGCACTCGTCCATCGGCAACACAAACCCAAAACGACCGATTCCCCTTTTATCTCCCAGCGCTTTTTTGAGTGCCTTCCCCAACGCCAGCCCCACATCTTCGATCGTGTGGTGATCATCGACCTGAAGATCCCCTTTAGCTTGAATTTTTAAACCGATGCCGGCGTGGGTGGCAATTTGATCAAGCATGTGATCGAAAAATCCAATGCCGGTATTGATTTCACTGGGGAAGAAATCGTCCAGATCCACAAAAACACGGATTTGTGTCTCTTTCGTATTTCGTTCAACCAAAGAATGACGCGCGCGGGAAAGAGCCAATATTTCCTGAGCGATTTTCCCCCATCCCATTGTCTCTTTATCGTAAAGAAAGGCTCTAAGCCCCATATTGCGGCCAAGCTCCACATCTGTTAAACGATCACCGATCACAAAGGATTTCTCCTTATCCAAGCAACAGGAATATAAATAGGGCTTCACCAATCCAATTTTCGGTTTCCGGCACTCGCAGTTGTCTAGCGGTTTATGCGGACAAATAAGAACCTGCCGAAAACAAATTCCTTGCGACTGCAAAATTTGAAGAAGCAAATTTTGAGGCCCTTCAAAATTTTTGAATGGGAAGCTGTCGCTGCCCAATCCGTCCTGATTAGACACCATCACAAATTCCCACCCCGCGTCACGCAATCTCTGCAGCGCCCCGATGCAGTCGGGTTCAAGACGGAACTTCTCAAACGAGTCGACTTGAAAGTCATCGGGCTCAGCGATAAGCGTGCCGTCCCGATCAATAAACAAAATTTTCATCGGCTTCACGGTTCAATCTCCTTTAAAACCGCCGTGAATTTGAATATGAAAGCCCGGCACTCCTCAATTGATCCAATAGAAACGCGTAAAGTGTTCTCCGAGGCCCCGGGCTCCCTTAGGGCAATCCCCCTGCGCCATAATTGCTTGTAGACAAGTGAAGCTTGCTTGACTTCAAAAAGAACAAAATTCGTCTTTGACGGATAAACCCTGCGGACAGCTTTGAGCTTCTTGAGTTCTGCGACAAGATAATCCCTGTTGCGTTTGATCACCTCCACGCGCTGCCTCATGGCAGCAACGCCCCCTTCAGACAGTGATCGCTCGGCTATCGCGGCCACCGGTTGAGCAACCGGATAAGGCGCAATCACCTTTTTAACCGATTCAATAATTCCGGTATTGCCCAAAATCATCCCGCAACGCAATCCCGCCAATGAGAACGCTTTTGAGAGCGTGCGCACAATCGCTAAATTGGGGTAAACGGATAAAAGATCGGCAACTGAATCCTGAATACAAAATTCGATATAAGCCTCATCGATAACGACAATTGAGTTTTGAGCGCTCCTCAGAAGCTTTTCGACATCAGCCCTTTTCACCAACTCTCCCGTGGGATTGTTCGGGCGACATAAAAAGACAATTTTTATGTTTTTGTTTTGTTTAATTTGCGAGCAAAGCCCTTCAATATCCAAATTCAAATTAGCTCCGGGAGCCACCTCCGTGACGTTAATCCCACTCGTCTTCGCACTGATCGAGTACATGCTGTAAGTCGGCGCGGGATAAATCACACTATCTTTAAATGGCGTGCAAAACGTTCTGATCAAAAGTTCGATCGCTTCATCGGCTCCCCGGGTCACCAAAACCTCTTCGGGTTTTACTCCCGCATAATCGGCGTAGCGCCGAATGAGCTCACGAGGCTGAACTTCAGGATAACGATTAAGCGAATCAAACCGCATCTCAAATTTGGTCGCCACCGGATACTCGTTGGCGTTGAGCCGAATCATTGATTCAGACTCACAGTCTATTGGGGATACGTAAGGCTCAAGTGTTTTGACAAAATCAGTCACCAGGTCGCAGGGATTCATAACATCCTTCCTTTTAATTTAGCCAATCGCACAGATGCGGCACGCTTATGAGCGAGAAGTTTTTCAGCCTCGGCCAATTTCTCCACAGCAGGCCCCAAAGCCTCTAAGCCTTCAGCGCTAACCTCCTGAATTGTCATGCGACGTTCAAAATCCGCCAATCCCAGGCTGCTGTAAGTCTTTGCGTAACCGTAGGTCGGCAACACGTGATTGGTGCCAGAGGCATAATCGCCACAACTTTCCGTAGACCAATCGCCCAAAAACACAGAACCCGCATTTCTCACATCGGCCACCAATTCCCGCGCGTTGCGTGTTTCCAAAATTAAGTGCTCGGGAGCGTAACGATTGGAAATCGCCACGCAGGTTGACAAGTCCTCCGCGACAATGATCCGGCTCATTGATAGCGCCACTTCCGCTATGGGTTTGCGGGGAAGCGTTTGCAGCTGCCTGTCAACTTCTTGAGAGACCTTCCCGGCAAAATCAGCGTCCGGCGTCAAAAGAATGACCTGTGAGTCTTTTCCGTGTTCAGCTTGAGAAAGAAGGTCTGCGGCCACAAAAGACGGCTCGGCGCCCGAGTCCGCGATAACGAGAACCTCCGAGGGGCCCGCGGGCATGTCAATTGCGGCGCCGTCGGCGCACTCACTCACCAAGCGCTTGGCTTGAGTCACAAAAGCGTTACCGGGTCCAAAAATTTTCAGCACCTTCGGCACCGACTGCGTGCCAAAGGCCATGGCGGCAATGGCTTGAGCGCCCCCCGATTGATAAATCTCAGTAACGCCGCAAAGTTTGGCGGCATACAAAATCTCATCGGCAATTGTGGGCGGCGACATCAAGATCACTTTCCGACAACCGGCAATTTTGGCCGGAATTGCCAACATCATGACCGTGGAAAAAAGCGGCGCAGTACCCCCAGGCACATATAACCCCACAGAATCAATCGCGTGAGTCACCTGCCGACATAAAACTCCCGGCATCGTCTGCACCACCACAGGGGATAGTTTCTGAGCTCGGTGAAACGATTCAATGTTTTTCACCGCAAGTCTCATCGCAGACTTAATCTCTTGCGGCAAGCGAGCTTCGGCCTCTTCAATGGCATCATCCGCCACACGGATAGAGTCCAGCGTCGCTTTATCAAATTTAGCCGCATAATCCCGAAGAGCCGAGTCACCGCGCGCTCTCACATCGGCCACAATGTCCTGAACCGTCTTCGCAATATCGGCCCCGGCAAGCACAGCCGGTCTCATCAACAGTTCAGACTGCTCTTTTTCTGAAAGTTTTTCCCAAATCACCGGTTTCAAAATAGACATCTTTGCATCCTCCTTACTTAAGCATCTTTTCAATTGGCAATACCAAAATGGAACTTGCCCCCAGGGCTTTCAGTTTTTCCATGGTTTCCCAGAAAAGCGTTTCTCGACTGACCACATGCATCACAATCTTGGAGTCATCATCGGCCATCGTAAGCAACGTCGGATGTTCAGCGCCTGGCAAAAGCTTGACCACTTCCTCGATTTTGTCCTTCGGGGCGTGAAGCATTATGTATTTAGAGCCCCTGGCCTCAAGAATTCCATCAATACGGGCCAAAAGCATGTCCATCAGGAAGCGTTTGTCGGAAGAAAACTCACCCGTGCGTTCAATAAGGCAAGCTTTCGATCGAAATACGGTTTGCACCTCCTTGAGTCCATTCGCCTCAAGTGTGGCGCCGGTGGAAATTTGGTCGCAAATCGCATCAGCAAGCCCCACTCTCGGAGCGATTTCCACTGAGCCCGTCAGCAAACAAGGCTTGAAATCGACTGCTTGCTCACGCATCCAGCGTCCCAAAAGATTTGGAAAGGAAGTGGCGATCCGAAGCCCTCTTAAATCTTCCGGTCCCTTCCACGGCATATCCATCGGAATTGCTATCCCTAAACGGCACTCGCCGAAATCGAGACGCCTCTTGACCGTGTAGGAGGCTTCATTGCCCAAGGCTTGACGAGCGAGCTTCATCTCTTCAAGCACTCCTTCTCCCACAATACCCATATCAACAGTGCCATCCATCACCAATCCCGGAATGTCATCGTCACGAACAAGAAGAACCTCAACCGGGAAATTTTCAGCAATGGCTATAAGTCTTTGAGCGCGGACGCGAACCCTGAGGCCCGCCTGTTCGAGCAACCCCAGAGAGTCTTCGGACAATCGTCCTGATTTTTGAAGCGCAATGCGCAAACGAGAATTTTCAGACATCGTTTTTCCTTTAAATGAATTTAGTCATCGACCTTAGAACCGGAAAAACGAGGAGGAAATAAAAAGCCTCCGAAAATTCCTTCGGAGGCATCTTCAATTTCAGTGATTGGATTTTGGTTGTTGCCGCCGAAAGAATCTTTTCGTCTTCCGGCGCAAGTCAACCATTCGCCAGAGACTACTCAAGCGAATGATGGTGCTGGTTAAGGGCAACAAATAAATATTTCATAAAAATCCTTTTGAACGTTGTCATTTTGACACTTTTAACCTGTATGCGTATAGGCAATTTATCCTAGTTATTGAATTTTTTTTGCAGAAGTTTTTTCAATTGTGAAGCAAAGGCGACAAATAGGTTGCAGATCAATCTCGTTGAATCTTTATCGAGTGATTTGATTCGGTAACTCTTTTCTCATTTTGGGAGATCTTAATGGTTGGTGTCATCGTTACACTGTTGGTGATCGCAGCGGTCGCCTACTGTGTGCTGAAAAACTACTGGCCGCCTTCCGGGATTGGGCTTAAACATCATGTTGATTGCGGGTTTTTCTTTCTATATGGACAAAATCGGTGCCTCAAAGGCTCTCGTTAAATTATGCGTGAAATCTTTGTCCGCAATCCGTTCTCCGTATGTTCTTTTGGCTGTGACTTATGTCGTCGGTCAATTCATGGCGCTCTTTATCAATAGCGCCGTCGGTCTCGGGCTTTTGCTCATGGCAAGCGTCTATCCGCTTTTGGTCGCGCTCGGCGTTTCCCGCGCCTCGGCCGCCGCTGTGATCGGCTCGACCTGCTGTCTGGATTTGGGGCCTTCGTCCTCCAACTCCATGCGTGCCGCAGACTTGTTACAAACCGATGTGGTGACGTACTTTGTGCAAGATCAATTGCCGGTCGCCCTTTGCGTGATAGCCACCGTGGCTATCGGCCACTTCTTGGTTCAACGCTGGTTTGACCGTCGCGATAACCTCGTAGGTTCGGGCGGCGCTAAGACCAGTGATAAGGATCTTGAAAAGGCTTTTGAAGGCGCCGGCCCTGCCTTTTACGCCATTTTGCCGATGCTGCCGCTCGTGCTTTTGATCATCTTCTCTCCGATGGTCTACGCCGAAGTGAAGCTTTCTCTGCAAACTGGCATCATCGTTTCCTTGCTCATCGCTTTTGTTGTTGACTTCATCACACACCGCCGCTTCAAGGAAGCCTGCCAACGCTCTCAAGCAATTTTTGAAGGTATGGGCAAGGTCTTCACGTCTACGGTCGGCTTGATCTGCTGCGCTGAATTGTTTGCCTTAGGTATGAACAAGATGGGCGGCATCACGACTTTGATTTCCGCTGCTGCCTCCATGGAAAGCGCAGGCGTCTGGGTCATGCTGTTCGTCATGCTTGCCATTATGGTGATTGCCACGATCGTGACCGGTTCCGGTAACGCCGCATTCTTTGCCTTCTCGCCGCTTCTTCCTGAAGCTGCTGCAAGCGTCGGTATCAACGCCGCCGTGTTGGCTGTTCCGGTGCAATTGTCTGCCGGTATCGCCCGTACGATGTGCCCGATCTCCGGTGTTATCATCGCTGTGTCCGGTATCGCCGGCTTAACACCGTTTGAAATCGTGCGCCGTACAATTCCTGTTATGCTCATGGCCTTGGTCATGAACGTAGCCGCTTCGGCGATTTTCCTCTAATCGTTTTTTAAAGAGGTATTCTCATGGCTCTTTTGATTAAAAATGCTCACGTCTTCGCCCCGAAAGATCTCGGTGTGCAAGATGTGTTGATGGTCGCAGAAAAAGTTGTGGCCATCGGCAAGGATCTTCCCTCCACATTGCCTGACACGGAAGTGATCGACGCCAAGGGACAAATTATGACCCCGGGCTTTTTCGATCAACACATTCACGTCACGGGCGGCGGCGGAGAAGGCGGCACGGTGACCCGCACGCCTGAGATCATGCTCTCTGAGCTGGTCGCTTGCGGTACCACAAGCGTGGTCGGTGTCTCCGGCACTGACTTTGTCACCCGCTCCATTGAAAACCTTTTAGCTAAAGTCCGTGCCTTGAAGTCTGAAGGCGTTTCAGCCTGGATGTATACCTCCAACTACAGATATCCTCCGACAACAATGTCCGGCTCTGTGGCTCAAGACCTTTTCCTGGTGCCGGAATGCTTAGGGGTGAAGATCGCTTTGGGTGACCATCGCTCCTCCTTCCCGACCGTTCAGGAAGTGCTTGCCCTTTTGGCTGAAATCCGCGTGGGCGGCATGATTGCCGGCAAGACCGGATTCCTTCATATCCACACGGGCAATATCCCGGGCAGCTTCGATATGTATAAGGAAATCGTCTCCCGCGGTTTCCCGATCAAGCACATTCGTCCGACGCACTGCGGCCGTATCCGCCACGTCTTTGACGCCGCGGTGGAATTTGCCAAAGCGGGCGGTTATATCGACATTACGACGGGCGCAAGCTGCGCTTTTGATAACCCCGCCATCGCCGTGATGACGGCATTGGATGCCGGTGTTGATCCGACACACATCACGTTGTCTACCGACGGTCACGGCTCTGTGCCGCGCTTTAACGACAAGGGCGAAATGATCGGCTTGGGCGTGGGCGGCGTCTCCGGCAACCTCACCGAAGTGAAGCGCTTGATCGGCGAATTCAAGATGCCGATTGAAAAAGCCATCAGCTTTATTTCGTCTAACGTCGGTAAGGCCCTTGACCTGCCCGGCCAAGGTGTGGTTGAAGTGGGCGGCTGCGCCAATGCCTGCCTCTTTAACGACGCCATGGAACTGACAACGGTTGTCTCGCGCAACCGCGTTATGATGCGTGACGGTGAAATCGTTCAAAAGGGAACGTTTGAATACTAACCGACACTAATCCCTGTACCGAGACCAATATCTCGGTACAGGTCCCTTTGACCTCAGACTTCTTTGAGGAAACACCAAGTGAATTTACACACCATTGATACGCCGGCTTTGATCATTGACGAAGTCAAAATGGACGCCAATATCGCCAAAATGAGCGACAAAGCCAAGTCGCTCGGCGTCACATTAAGACCGCACCTGAAAACCAGTAAGTGCTGGGAAGTTGCCAAACGCCAGATTTGGACTCCTCAGGGGCCTGCCACTGTCTCTACGCTCAAAGAAGCCGAAGAGTTTGCTGCGCACGGCGTCACCGACATGATCTATGCGGTCGGAATTGCTCCGCAAAAACTTCACCGAGTAGCCAACATCATTCGCCGGGGCGTGGATTTAAAGATCATCCTCGACAGCACAGAAGCGGCTCAAGCGGTCACACGTTTCTGTCAAGAAGAGCGTCTGGAGATCAAAGTCCTCATTGAAATCGACTGCGACGGTCATCGCTCAGGTTTAAAGCCTGACAGTGAGGAAATTGTCCGTGTGGCTCAAGCCCTTGAGGCTCCTGCGAAACTCGTCGGAGTCCTCACTCACGCAGGCGGCTCCTACGATGTTGACACGCACGAAGCGCTTTTAGCGCGCTCACGCGGCGAACGCGACGGCATCTGCCGTGCTGCTCAAATGTTGAGAAACGCTGGCTTTGACATCTCCATCGTTTCTGTCGGCTCGACACCCACAGCACTTACTGACGAAGATCTCAAGGGTGTCACAGAATTGCGCGCGGGCGTTTATGTCTTCTTTGATCTCTTTCAGGCAGGTGTCGGCATCTGCAAACCCGAAGATATTGCTTTGTCCCTTTTAGTTACCGTGATCGGTCACCAATTGGAAAAGGGATGGGTAATTACCGACGGCGGTTGGATGGCTTTGTCCCGAGACAGAGGGACAGCGAGCCAAAAAGTTGATCAAGGCTACGGTCTGGTTTGTGACATCAATGGGAAAATCATCGATGGTCTTTGGGTAAGCGGCGCCAATCAGGAACACGGCATCATTTCCTGCCGCAATCCTCAGGGCTTTAATCCGAAGGATTACCCCATCGGCACGCGACTTCGGATATTACCCAACCACGCCTGTCCGACAGGCGCCCAGCACCCGTACTACTACGTGGTCAACAACAGTCTGGAAATCAAAGACCGCTGGAATCGTTTCTACGGTTGGTAGATTCTTAAGCTTAAACAGGAAAACTGGAGTTCGAAACACTTCAGTTTTCCGTTTCTCTCCTGTGTCCGCACTCAAAGCACTCCTTTCTACTTGAAAAAATCCTTCAAATAGAAAGCATTGACCCACCGTTCTTATTCCGAACGTAAACCCTTACGGGTTTCTACGGAGAATCAGTAAATATCAATAGCAAACTTGAGGGGTCTCAACTATCTATTTTTTAAATATTTTTTTTCTTAAATTACAAATATAAAATGGAAAATAGAAACAACGAGAAGCGAATTTTATTCTTGTTTCCGGCGAATATTTCATTATTCGAACCATTCTAATAACCTTCTCATCTCCTGCCTTTTCGGAGCCTCACTATGGTTTGGTTACACTTTGTATTTCTCTTTGCCATCATCATCTATGCCGCAAAATTAGGCGGTATTGGTGTCGGTATGGCCGTCGCTGTGTTCCTGTTCGGTATTCCTCCAGGACCAATGCCTCTTGACGTGATTTTGATCATTATGAGCGTGCTTTTTGCCTGCTCTGTCATGCACGTGGCGGGCGGCATGGATTACATGATTCGCGTTGCTTCTTATATTCTTCGCAGCAACCCGAAATACATCAATATCCTTGCCCCGTCGATTGGTTTCATCTTAACCATTCTGTCCGGTACCGGTTTTACAACCATGGCCATCCTGAACGTTGTTCAGGAAGTCGCCAAGCAAAACGGCGTTCGTCCGTCTCAACCGTTAACGAGTACCGTGGTTGCCTCTCAGATTGCCATCTCAGCCTCTCCGATCTCAGCGGCCACTGCGGCTATGTACGTTGTTGTCGAAAAGATGGGCGTCTCTTTCGGTGATGCCTTGATGGTGATTCTGCCTGCCGGTCTCTTTGGTGCTGCTGTGGCTGCTCTTATTTCTTCTTTCCAAGGCGTGGATCTCGCAAAAGACCCGATCTTCCAACAACGCATGAAGGAAGGTTTGGTTTCCATGACCAGCAAGGAAGAAATGGAAAAACCGTTGCCGAAGGGTGCCAAGCTTTCCGTCGGCCTGTTCCTGTTGGGCGTGGTGTTCATTGTTTTGATGCTGCTCTTCAAAAAAGAACTCGGTCATACATTAGGTTCTCGTGACATTATCGTCATCACGATGCTTTTCATCTCGATGCTGATGTACTGGTTCTGTGATGTCAAGCTCACGAAGATTAAAGAATCCACCATCTTCCACGGCGGGTATGAATCCTTGGTTGTGATCTTAGGTATTTGCTGGTTCGCATCAACGGTTATCGATATCTATGTCCCGACGATTAAGGAACAAGCGACTGTATTGCTTACCCAATACCCGGGTCTGTTGGCTTTGGCTTTCTTCTGTGTGTCTGCTCTGCTGTTCTCGCAAGGTGCAACTTCTGCGTTGCTCGTTCCTGTGGCAGCAAGCCTTGGCTGCGACGCACCGATGATTTTGGCCTGCTTCGTAGCTGTGTCCGGTATTTTCGTTACCAACGTTTACCCGACATCCGCTTTTGCCATCTCGTGTGATGACACCGGTTCTTACATGGGCAAGTGGAGTGGTTCCATGGTTATCAACCACCCGTTCTTCCTGCCCGGCTGTGTTGGACTGGTTGCCGCCATCCCCGTTGGCTTCCTGCTGGCGAGCATGGTTTTCTAAATCTAACTTAAATTAACTCTTCCCAGAGCGCCTAAATTTTCACTGGCGCTTTGGGAATTACCCCCGATTAGCGCGATTCATTTCGCGCTTTTTTCTTCTTTCCCACGTCCGAGCATGCCAAATCTAAACCGCCATAACCTATTGAGGAGACATTCTCTGTTTCTCAAGTTTTTCAAATATCCCAAATACTTTGAACCGTTACGCCGGGAGCAATATTGTAGGAGGCTTTAGGTATAGCAAATTGACCATGGATAGCAAATAAAATTAACTATGCATAATCAATATTATTAAAAGTTATATCCGAGAAAGATACAGACAACGAAATACGATACACTGCTGTTTATCTGATGTTTTTTGTTTCTCTAATATGAAATCCCTTTGGATGCTTTCGGCCTCATTCTTCTTCTCGCTCATGGCAGTTTTTGTCAAATGGGCCGGAGAAGATTTCGGTACTTTTGAATTGATTTTTTACCGCTCCATTGCCGGTGTCATCCTTTTATACAGTTTTATCCGAGCCAAAGGCTACACCATTGTCACCCCTTACCTGTTCGGGCACTTTAAACGCAGCTTCATCGGCACCTTTTCCATGATGTTGTGGTTCTTTTCGCTCACGATGCTTCCGGTGGGAACATCCATGACATTGAACTACACCTCGCCTCTTTTTATGTCTTCATTCATGGTGATCTATCTCCTTGTAAGAAAACAACCTATGCCGTGGGGACTCCTGAGCTGCATTCTTTTAGGCTTTGTCGGTGTGTGCCTCGTGCTCAGACCCTCCTTCTCATCGGGCGAAATGTTGGGCGCACTTTTGGCTTTAGGCTCAGGTTTTCTGGGCAGCGTTGCCTATTGGCAAATTCGTGAACTCGGACAGCTCAAAGAACCCTCCTGGCGAATTGTGTTTTATTTCACGGTCTTTGGCTCTGCTTTCGGACTTTGCGGCGCTTTCGCACTCGAAGGAGGACTCTCTCCCATTACCGCCGACAACATCGGTTATCTTCTCGGTATGGCTGTCTGTGCAACACTTGCTCAGTGTTCGCTCACGATGGCATTCGGTCAGGGCAATGTGCTTCTAAGCTCTTGTCTGCAATTTTCAGCCATTATCATGGCCGAACTCATGGGCTGGTTCTTCTTCAGCGACAAACTGTCGCTATTAACAGAAATCGGTATTCTCGTCATTATGGTTGCGGGCGTTTGCGCCACCTGGCTCACCAAACGTCAACAGCAAAAACATTAACAATATGCAAATTTTGCAAGTTGATTAAAATTTGATAACTATTTGATTTTTATAATTTTAATAAGGTAGTGATTTAAAGTTTATCTTCGCGCTGAAATATTTAGTTGCGAGCACATACATTTTGAATCGGTATTTGTATCCGAGGATCTGTAAAGTTAGAGGCGTGAGAGACAAGCAGAGCTGGTCCTCCGGAACAAGAGAAGAGAGAGTTTGGCTAGGGCTTTGAATAAATCCCTAGCCTTTTTTTTCCTGAATTTGTATTAAACGCAACAATGTGCAAAAAAACTGGAGAGCCTGAATACTTTCAGCTACGATCTGCACTGATATTTTTAACGGATGGTTTGTATGCAAAAATCATTTATCGCCCTCGTTGGAGCCTTCGTCATGGCATTAACCGGTTGCACGGAAAAAAGTCCCGCTGATAATTTGGCAGGAGACGCTGTAAAAAACCTTCAAGGAACTTCGTGGCAATTGGTCACCGCGGACTCATCCGCCAATAAAGAAGACTGCGAAAATCTGCCTCCGGTCATGGATTTTCTTGACGACACCAAAGTCTCAGGCAATTTAGGTTGCAACCTTTTTAATACGACCTATACGCTCGAAGGGAAAAAATTCTCTTTCGCACCCGCGGCTACTACACGAAGAATGTGCTCTCCTGATGCCATGAAATTGGAAGGGCGCCTTTTGAATGTTTTGCAAAACACGCGTTACCTGACACAAAACGCGGCGGGGCTCATGTTCTGGGATGAAAAGGGACAGCTGCTGGCGCAGTACGAACCGGAAAAAACATCCAGCTGTCAGTGATTTTTTTAATGGCCTTCGAAATATCGAAGGCCATTTCTTTAGTGGGCGGACTCCCAACTGTCTCCGCTTCCAACCTCTGCTATCAGTGGAACGGCGAGTTGAGCAACGTTTTGCATCAGTTTCGGCAACGCCTCTTTAACCATTTCCAACTCCTCGTGAGGCACTTCGAGAACAAGTTCGTCGTGAACCTGAAGCACCAACAACGTTTTGAGATGATTATGCTCAATCCAGGCTTGGACAGCGATCATGGCCTTTTTTATCAGATCAGCAGCCGTACCCTGCATAGGCGCATTGATGGCGGCGCGTTCAGCGGCCGCACGCACGGGCGCTTTGGAGCTTGCGATATCCGGCAACCAAAGCCGACGACCGAAAGCCGTTTGAACAAACCCTTGCTCATGGGCCAAGGCCCTTGTTTTTTCCATATAAGCCTTCACACCGGGGTAACGGGCAAAATAGCGATCAATATAGTTTCTCGCCGCCTGAGGTTCAATCCCCAAGTTTTGAGCCAATCCAAAAGCGCTCATTCCGTAAATCAATCCGAAATTAATGACTTTTGCCGTTCTCCTCTGATCAGGAGAAACCTTATCCAAACCGACACCAAAAACTTCCGCAGCGGTTGCACGGTGAATATCTAACCCTTTATGAAACGCATCCAGTAAACCGGGATCCGCTGACAGATGCGCCATAATCCGCAACTCAATTTGAGAGTAGTCGGCTGAAACAATTTCACTGCCTGAGGGAGCTACGAATGCTTCGCGAACACGCCGACCCTCACCGGTGCGCACCGGAATGTTTTGCAAATTAGGGTCGCTTGAGGCCAAGCGGCCGGTCACAGCGGTTGTTTGGCCAAAAGTCGTATGCACCCGGCCGGTTTTCGGATAGATCATCAACGGCAGTTTATCCGTGTAAGTGCTCTTTAGTTTGCTTAAACGGCGAAATTCCAAAATGGCCTTCGGCAACGGATAATCCAGAGCGAGCTGCTGCAGCACATCCTCATTGGTGCTATAGCCCCCGCTTGCTGTTTTCTTTGTTTTAGGCGGCACCGGTATCTGCAGCACTTCGAAAAGAACATGAGAGAGTTGTTTGGGGCTGGCGACATTAAATTTTTGTCCGGCCATCTCCCAACACTTGCGCTCCAATCTCACAATTTCATCACCAAGCGAATCACTTTGCGCGCCCAATCGCATCGAGTCAATCAAAACCCCGTTTCGTTCCATAATGAATAAAACGTTCTGTGTGGGCAGTTCCACCGTCTCGTAGATGGATTTCAGTCCCTCATCGCTATTGACCCTGCTTCGCAAAACTTTATAAACGTCCGCAATCGCTCGTGAGCGGGCGGTGCAGTAGCGGGCTGCGCTCTCAGAGTCAACTTGCGAACACTTGATAGTCTTCGCCCCTTTGCCGATCAAATCCTCAATTACGGGAACATCGATTTTTAACCAACGCAATGCCAAATTCGCCAGTTCATGCTTCATGTGAGCTTCAATGACGTAGCTTAAAAGCGTCACGTCTTCCGTGGCGATCGACAAAGAGATGCCCATGTTGGCAAGGGCGTGGCGAGCATATTTGCACTGATCACTGACTTTGGGGCTGCAAGAGCCAAACCAAGGCGCAAGAATGCGAGTTACATCTGAAACATTGATTCCAACGCCGGAAGCCTCTTGGGCCACCGGCACATACACATTTTTATTGCCAACGCTAAACCCGATACCGCTGACCACGGCGTGCATGCCGTCAGAGGGATCCGTGAGCAAACTAAATGCAACGGTTTCTTTTGTCGAAGCCAGCTCATCAGCAAAATCCTGAAGACAATCCGGCTTATCAATAATTGTCAGTTTGACTTCTCCGGCAGTCACAACAGAAGCCTCTTCGGGCTCTGAGGGAATACTGGCAAAAAGATCCGCCGTTAAATTTTCTTGTTTAGGCGCTTGAGGTTTGGAAAGAGCTTGCCTTTGAACTGACTTTTTACTTTGCTGCATTTCCCAACGGGCATAAAAGTCCGTTAAAAACGCACTGTCCTCATCTTTAAATGTTAGAGAACATACGTCGGCGTTTGACACATACTCTGACAAATCTGCATCGGTTTTGATCGTGACCAAAGCTCTCGCCGTCGGTAAAAAGGCAATGCCTTCGCGTAGGTATTCGCCGGCCTTTCCCTTCACTTCGCCGGCTCTGCGCACGATTTCATCCAGACTGCCAAAATCATTAACCCATTTGGCCGCTGTTTTCGGCCCGCACTTGGTGATGCCGGGGACATTGTCCACTGCATCGCCCATCAAGGACAAATAATCAATGATTTTGTCAGGCGTCACACCGAACTTATTTTTCACCCCTTCAACATCCAAAATCTGCCGAGTCATGGTATTGAGGATGAAAACATTGTCCGTCACGAGCTGGCTCATATCTTTATCGCCCGTGGCAATGAAGACCTTGAAGCCCTTTTTCTCTGCCTGTTTAGCTAACGTGCCGATCACATCATCGGCTTCAATGCCCGGTACTTGCAAAAAGGGCCAGCCTTGCGCTTTGACCATGGAGAAAATCGGCTCGACCTGGCAAGCCAAATCATCAGGCATCGGAGGACGATTCGCTTTGTATTCGCTGTAGATTTCATCTCGGAATGTGCCGCCATGAGCATCAAAGACGCAAGCCGCATAGTCCGGTTTAATCATCGAGCGGATCATCTTGAGCATATTAGCAAAGCCTTTAATTGCCCCGGTGGGTTCTCCGGCGCTTGTTCTCAAATCCGGCAAACCATGGAAAGCGCGGTATAAGAAATTTGATCCATCAACTAATAAAACTGTTTTCATGGTCCGAGAGCTCTGAAAATCAAACTTGACAGGTGTCTATTGTAGAGAATACGAGAACAAAATCTGAATCACTCTTTTTCCATAGAACTCATCTTCCTGCGAAATGCGACAAAAAGCACCAAGCCAAACAAGGCAACAACGCCCAAGGCAAAAAACGCGCCCGAGTAACTTATGTGATGTGCAAAATAGCCGCCATAAGAATTACTCAGCGCCGCTCCCAATCCCTGAATGGTTAACACAAAACCCAGCCCCATATTGGTGTGTCCGCTTCCTTTTAAAAGCCACGCAACAATTCCGGGCGTTGCCACACCCAAAAGTCCGGCTCCCACACCATCGAGGATTTGCACGGGAACAATGCTCCAGGGACTGTCCCACACTCCTGCAATGCAGCCTCTGATTGGCAAAGCCACCAAAGCCAAAATAAAAAGGAGGGCGTACCCTCTTTTTTGGGCTAATCGCGCCGCCCAAATCGCCATGAGGATCATGGTCGCCTGCGCAAGCACAACCGTCGCGGCTGTGTACGCCGCAGGATTGACGTCGAAACGGGCCACCGCAGACTGCCCCAGCAGAGGCAGCATCGCAGCATTACCCAAATGGAAAAGAAAAAGCGTAGCGGAAACCAGAAGCAAAGACGGATTCCTGAGCACCTCAGAAAAACGGACTGCCGTCTCATGCGTTTTCCCGCGTGCGCGCTCATAATCAATATCCCGAGGATTAATGCCGCCAAGCGCCCACAGGCTCAGCACTCCCATCACAGTCATCACAAAGAAAACGCCGACAATCCCATAGAAATACCCGACAAGTCCGCCAATGAGTGCACTCATCATATTACCGGCGTGGTTGAAGGCTTCGTTAACACCTAAACGCATCGGCAATTTTTCTTCGCTCACGAGCCCCAAGGTGATATTGGTGATCAACGGTGCAATCGCCGCTCCCGCTATCCCTTGAATGAGCATAGTTAACGCAGCACTTAAAAAATCACTACGGACAAAAAGCCAACCGCAACCGGCAACGATTAACACAATACAAAGAAAAAGGTAGGCTCGTTTGTGTCTCGTTTGATCAGCAAGCGCGCCGGCAAATGTGCTCACAAACAACCCGGCAAGGCTGCCAGCGGTCATCACATAACCGATTGAATCCGCGCTCCAACCGCAGGATTGGAGATAGACACCGAAAAAAGGGCCTAATCCGTCTCTAACATCGGCAAGGAAAAAACACAAAAGAGATAAGCTGAACAATGATCGCATTTCTGGCAAATGACTATAACAGCGAATTAACATTCAACAAAAAAACAAAATCGAGCAAGCTCTCGATGAACATTCGCCTCTTTGGGTATAAAGCTTCTTAACAATTTTGTAAAGAAGCCATCATTTCATCGGCATTACCTAATTCGCAAAATTGTTCCAGTTTTGTGACTCAAAAGACAAATAACAAAAAGAGTATTTTTCGTGACAATTTTTTTAAAGATTGTTTTTTTATGCCAAAACCGTCATGAAATTGACAGTGTTTTGTCACGGATTGCTCATATCTGATTTTTAAACTGACGGCAATTCTTCAACAGACGTTTGATGTTTTTTCAAAGGAAGATTGACTATGAAATCTACGAAGATCGCCGCCGGTGTGGCCTGCGCTTTAGCCGGTGTGTGCGCGATGAGCGCCCAAGCCATTGAAATTTATCCTGTTGATCACGCCCGTTTTATGACAAACGCGCGTTTTGATTTTAAGGTTGAACTCGATAACGTGACCGCTCGCGATAAAGTCACAGTGGAGATCAACGGCAAGAACTTCAACCAAACGCTCTCCGGCAAAGAAATTTGGATGGAAAAGGAAGAGGGGGTTGAGGCTTCTGCTTTAATCATGCGCGGTGTAGAAATTAAAAATCCCGGTCAGTACACCGTGACGGTTAAGGCACCCAACGGCACGAAGACCGTTAATTGGGATGTGTACACGACGGGCGACAAACCCAAAGCAAAAAATGTGATTTTACTTTTGGCTGACGGGTTGTCTGTGGGTCACCGCACTGCTGCCCGCATTCTCTCCAAGGGTGTCACGAATGGCATGTATAACGCGCCGCTTGCGATGGACAATATGCCGTATATGGCCCTTTTGGGTACAAGCTCCGTGGACACGATCGCTGCTGACAGCGCCAACACGGCTTCGGCCTACATGACCGGTCACAAGTCTAGCGTGAACGCCTTGGGTGTTTATGCCGACCGCACGAAGGCCAGCCAAGACGATCCTAAGCAGGAAACGATCGCGGAATTGATCCGCCGCAAGACAAAGATGGCCGTGGGTGTTGTGAGCGACGCTGAAATTGAAGACGCGACGCCCGCATCCGTTGTGTCTCATACGAGAAAGCGCTCGGACAAGGCCGATATTGTCGGTATGTTCTATAACGTGAAGCCTGAAGTAATCCTGGGCGGCGGTTCTGCCTACTTCCTGCCGCAATCGACCGCGGGTTCCAAACGCAAAGACAATATCAACTACATCGAAAAATTCACGCAAGCAGGCTATACGCTCGTGACCGACCGCACCTCGATGGTTGAAAAGGCCGCAGGCAGCAATCGTCTCCTTGGCCTTTTCCATACCGGTAACCTCGACGGCTGGGTCGATCGCCATCAATGGAAGGGCAACACAGTGAAGAAGTTCCCCGATCAGCCCGATTTGACGGATTCTTTTGCAGCTGCAATCAAGGTGCTTGAAAAGAATGAAGAGGGCTTTTTCCTGATGCTTGAAGCGGGTCTTGTGGATAAATACTCACACCCACTCGACTGGGCGCGCTCCGTAGGCGACACAATCGCCTTTGATAAGGTTGTGGAAGCGGCTCAAAAGTACTGCGACGAACATCCCGATACGCTTTTGATCGTCACGGGCGACCACACGCACTCCATCTCGGTGGCGGGTACCGTTGATGACAATAAGCCCGGTAACGATTGGCGAGAAAAAGTAGGGGTCTACGCAAACGCCGGTTATCCTAACTATGAAGACAAGAACAAGGACGGCTTCCCAGATGACTTTGCACCGAGTAAACGCTTGGCCGTTTTCTTTGGCGCGCACCCCGACTACTACGAAACATATCGCTCTTTCCCGGATGCCACGTTTAATCCCGCTGTGCAAAACGAAAAGGGGCAGTATGTGGCCAATGCCAAGTACAAGGACGTGCCGAGCGCTCACTTTGTCGAGGGTAACCTCCCGCGCTCTGAAAGCCAAGGCGTACACACGGTTGACGATTTGGTTGTGACCGCTCGCGGTCCCAACGCCGATCAAATCCGCGGTTTCATGAACTCCACGGAAATCTTCCGTGTGATGGCTGAGGCGCTTGCTTTAGGCCGCTAATCAATAAACGACTCGTTGGGTAAAAGGCGCGCGGTGTTTTACTGATAAACGCCCGCGCTTTTGCCTGTTAAGGGAGAGTGGGATGAAACGGAGAAACTTTTTGGCGGCGATGCTCTTTTGCGCGATCGCTCCAGTTGGGGTAGTCAAAGCCGCCTCTGATTTAAGGCTCAGTTTTGAAGAAATGTACGAGGGTAACCCCATTTTGGGGCTGCAGTTCAGTCAAAAGCTCAAGTCGTTTGCCGATAAAACGGTGTCCGTTGAAGGCTTTATGGCGCCGCCCTTAAAACCTGAAGCGGATTTTTTGGTGATGACCCGAGAACCCGTAAGTCTTTGCCCGTTTTGCAACAGCGATCAGGACTGGCCTGACAATATCATTGTGGTCTATTTAAGTAAGAAGCAGGAATTTGTTCAGCCCAATTGTCCGATTGTGGTTACGGGTCGCCTTGAGCTTGGATCGTTTACCGACAAAGAGACCGGCTTTGTGAGTTTGGTGCGGCTTGTTGATGCCACGTTTGAGGTGGTGAAATGAGCGCAGACTTCGATCTCAAGCTCGATCATGTCGCCTATCAGGTAAAAGACGGCGTTAGCACTCGTACGATTCTGTCCATTGATGATCTTTCCATCCAAGCCGGAGAAGTTTTGGGTCTTCGAGGGGCTTCCGGCAGCGGAAAATCCACTTTTTTGAAAATCATCAGCGGGATTGTGACGCCGCAGCGGGGAAGGGTTACTTGGGGCGATCTGTGTTTGAATGCGCAAAGTGAATCTGCCCGTGATGACTGGCGTGGGGAAAACTGCGGTTTTTTATTCCAGGATTTTCGGCTCTTTGGCGGTTTGAGCGCACTTGAAAATGTACTTTTGCCCTTAACCTTCAGGGGAAAAATTACGTCACGTGACCGTGCTCGCGCTGAAAAAATACTCCAAGGCTATAGGGTGCCCGCGCAAACGCTTGCGGCTTATTTATCAAGAGGTGAAATGCAGCGTACAGCGCTTGTCCGCGTGCTTATCAGTTCTCCTAAAGTGATTCTTGCAGATGAACCCACGGCAAGCCTTGATTTCAATAACGCCATGCGCGTGATGGACGCGTTGATTGAAGCGGCTTTTCATCTGAAAGCGACACTTTTGGTTGTGACGCATGACTCGCAAATGCTCAAACGCTTTCACCGGGTGCTCACTATTGAAAACGGAACCATTCGGGGAGCAGGACTATGAGAGCGCTTTTGTTTTTGAAAAACGAGTGCCTGCAGTCTTTCAAAATTTTGTGTTCGCTTGCCTGCATTTTGGCGCTTGCTTTATCTATTGCCACAGCGATCGGACAGACCGAAAGGATGATTAAATCCTCAAGCGCGAAGGCTGCCGAACAGTTTGATATTTTGGTGGGTGCGAAAGGTAGCCGCACTTCGCTTTTACTCTCAACGGTTTACCTGCGCGATGAAATGATTTCGCTCACGCCTGCATCCGCCTTGAATGTCTTAAAAAAATACGACGGCGTGAAGTGGTTTGCGCCTTTGACCTTCGGTGACCGAGTGGGAGATTCGCCGCTCGTGGGTACCACGCGCACGTTTGTGACATTGGACGGCGAGCGAGTGCTTCATAAGGGCAGAGAATTTGCTGCCCGAGACGAAGCGGTCGTGGGGATTCATTCCGGGCTTCAATTAGGTGAAACGGTTTATCCGCATCACGGCAGAATTTCAGGCGTCGGCCACAAACACGAAAACGGCTTTAAGGTAGTGGGCATCTTACCTCAAACGGGCACGCCTTGGGATCGGTCGGTTTTGGTGCCGATTGAGTCCATTTGGGCCATGCATGAAAAAGGAAAGCATGTAGAGCCAAAGAGAATTGAATCTTGGCTTAAAGCCTCTGATTTTTCTCACCTTGCGGGATTTTCTGCGATTGCTGTAAAACCGGTTTCAATTTCAGATGCCTATAAGATCCGACAAGGATTGTCGTCCGCTTCTGTTAATGACGCAAAAGGGCAGGTGGTTAACCTAATGGCGATTTTCACGGGCGAAGTGCTTGTTGAACTGTATGCCACGCTTGATTCTGCCATGACCGCTTTTGAATGGTTTGCAGCGAGTTCCGTTTTGATTTCACTTTTGGCGGTATTAATTACGGGTTTCATTTTGGGTGAACTCCGTAAACCTCAATTTCTGCAACTCAGAACAATGGGAGCACCACGCGGTTATGTAATGCAGGTGGTTTGGTTATTGATTATGTCGGTTGTGTTAAGCGGCGTTGTGATGGGGCTTATGGGCGGTTGGGGTTTGGCTCAGATCGCTGCGGTTTTCATCGCGCGTGACACCGGTATTGCCATGACGCCGGTGATTGGCCTGCAAGAACTTCAGGTGGGTGTCGTGACGCTTGTGCTTGGTGCGATTTTTGCAATTTTGCCTGCGCTTAAAGTGGGACATTCACAATTGCGTTAAGACGTCATGAGGAATTCACGCTCCTGAGACCGAATATTCATTTTGTAATCGCACAATAGGGTTGCCGTTTGGGCAACCTTATCGTTTTTAGAGCAGAGGAAGAAATGAGTACCTTGTCTCGTCGAAATTTTTTGCATGGCAGCGCTCTAGTCGGTGTGTCTGTGGCCGCCGCTGCGATGACCCCGATGGCCGCTGCCGCGGTCGCTCCGAAAAAGTGCCGCACTGTGAGTGAGGTGTTTTCCATGTCGGAAGTGGACATGGCTAAAAATAGCGAAGTAGTGCAATCGGCATACGACACGATTGTGAAGTCGGTAAAGAAAATTCATAATCCGTCGCTTCGTTCAACCGTTCTGAATATTATTCAAAATCCTGCGCCCACGATCGTCAGAGGTGATGAAGCGGCCATTATGGCCTCGCTTAAAAAAGCCGGGCTTTTAAACGTCAACGCCAAGAGCGTTTTCCCGCGCATTGAGGATAAAACGCGTTCGCCTCAGCCTTTCTGGAGCGCGCCGGGCTCGGGCTACGGCTCTCACCACGCCTATCCAGGCGGCTTGGCAACGCACACCGCTTTAAATGTTGTCTCGGCTGAAGCGCTCTACGAAAACTACCGCCACATCAACAATCTCGAGCTGGATTGGGACGATGCCGTGGGCGGTGAAATCCTTCACGACTTGCATAAGCCCTGGGTTTTCCAATGGGAAAAGGATCACTCCTGCCGTGTTGAACAAAGCTTGGCCGGTACCGGTGAGCACCATGTGCTGAGCATTGCGGAATCCATCAAGCGCGGTCTTCCTTCCTCGTTTGTGGTGGCTCAGGCCTGCGCGCACGATCATCCTTCCTCAAAACAAGGCGAAGCGCTTGTGGTGGGGTGGCTTAAGGCTGCTTCGATTATCGCAGGTGTCGATCCGGTTTTGCATGGCTTGATTGCGCCGGACGGAAAGACTCTGCCGTTACCGCGCCGCATGGAAGGCTACGTGGTGCACTTGGCTGACCACGATTGGGTGATTTCTTCGTCAGCTTGTCAATGGTCTGTGCAAGCGCTTAAAGAACTTGCTCAAGAACAATATGGCATCACTGAAGCCGCAAAATTCAATGCTTTTAGAAATTACGTTTTGGCCAATCTTACGGCCATGCGTCTTTACGGTATCCTAAGCGCTCAGGGTCGCAAGGCGTTTGCAGCTGCCGTCGCACGTGTCATTAAGCTCTAATCATCGGGTTGGTGACGGGATATAACCGTCTCCACCCAGAACACCGTACGTGCGACTCCGCACACGGCGTGTCATTTAGGCAATCTACTGAAGTTTGAGAGAATACTATACAACCGAAAAAGCAGAGCATTCGGAATACTTAACATCGAATTGAACCATGCGAAACAAATTGAACTGCCTAGTTCTAGCTTTTTCAGACAATATTAATAAGTATTTAGCGATATCCACCGCAGCGCTGTCTTTCTTAAAACAAATCCCCTGAAAGTTTTTCTCCTAAGGTACAATCCAAAAACCTATAATCAAGGTAGGACAACAATAAATATTTCGTGAGCCACACTATGAAAAAAACACTCATGATGACCGCCGTTATGGCTTTATCTCTCGGTTTTACAACTTTGACTCCCGCCTCGGCCGCACCGGTCGGCGCCCCTCCGCAAATTAGTGAAAACGATGCTCAAACGGCTCAAGATCAGGTGCGCACCCCTCGCCGCGCCAGTAACTATGACAAGGCTAGCCAGAAAGCTCGCCAACACGAGGTCAACCCCGATTTGGCTCCGAGCGACGCCGACTACGCCAAAGCGCGTCAGGACCGTGCTCAGGGCAAAGTAAAGCGTCCCTCTCAAAACACGGAAATTGAAACGGTTCGTGACCAAAACAACCGCATTACCGAATACGTTGTGACACCGGGCAGCACCAAGATCCCCTACTCGATTGAAAACCGCTCCGAACGTCCCAACGCCAATCCGGGTCACAGCAAAGATACGCTTGGAACCCCAAAATTCATCAATTTCGGGTTCTAAGGCATGCAGGGTCATATCGCCACTTTTTCCTCACCGATCAAATGGCTCCGTGAGGGCTTGAGCGCTGTGCGCCAAGCCCCTTTCGGTATGGTGAGTATCTGTATCTTTTACGTCTTTACGATGTCGCTTTTGGGCGCGCTGCCCGTCGTCGGTCTTGTGATTGCCGCGTTTTTCATGCCCTTTGGCACGATGCTCGTTTTAAACGGCACGCGTCAGGCAAGCGAGGGTCGACAGCCCGCATACGGCATTTTGGCAGACTTATTTAAAAATCCGCTTTTGCGCTCGCGCCTTATGAATATCGGCGCTATCTACTCGATATTCATTATCGTGGCCAATTACGCTTATATATTTCTGGCGGTGGATCAAGTCAGCCAATGGGAAATCATTGACGGGCGCTTAAATTGGAATTCAGTTTTAGAGCATTTTCCGTGGACTGCCGCCATTGTCACCGTCATTGTCTATGCGGCAGGTCAAATGGCCACCTGGTTTTCGCCGGCCCTGGTGACATTGAAAAACATGCCCGTCGGTAAGGCAACGTTTTATTCATTTTTCGGCTGCTTAAGAAACTGGCTGCCGATATTGATTTTGCTTGTCATTATTTTCGGCGTGACTGTTTTCGGTGCCTATGTCCTGATTGTTTTGACAGAAACCTTAGGCATCGGTGATTATTCGCTCTTTTTCCTGACGCCTCTGGCCTTTTTTATCACCACTGTAGCCTACAGCACCATTTGGCCGATGTGGGTTGATATTTTCGGTGATGTAAGCGAAAACTGATCTTTCCAAAAAAAAACTCGGTCGGGACGAAAATTCCTGACCGAGTTTTTTTGTTCGTAAAACGACTTTGGCTCTACTTATGCTCAATGTAGTGATGCCACTCTTCGTTCACTTTGTCCTGAGCAAGGACCTTGTGACCGGTTTGACTGGCAAACTGAGCCAAATCCGCGACGCTTGCCGGATCGGTAGCCAAAACCAAAAGCACCTCTCCGGTTTGCATCTTTGCCAAAGCCTTTTTCGTCTTTAGCACCGGCATGGGGCACTTGGTGCCCCTTGTGTCGATCTGCTGATCAAACCGCATGCTTATTTGTCCTGAAGGAAAGCTTCGACGCTAGCCAAGGCTTCAGCCAAACCGTCAGCCTTGGGGGCACCGGCCATCGCCAAATCGGGCTTGCCGCCGCCCTTGCCACCCATCTTGGAAGCGACAAAGCCAGCCAACTCTCCGGCCTTCACACGGCTCACTAAAGACTTGGCGACGCCGGCTACGATCTGCACCTTGCCGTCGTTGACGCTTGCCAATACCACAATGGAGTCACCCAATTGGTTGCGAAGATCTTCAGCCATCGAGCGAAGAGCCTTTGCTTCAATACCTTCGACCTTCGTGACAAGAAGCTTGTAGCCATTGAAATCCTTGGCTGAAGCCACAAGGGTAGAAGCAGTCATTTGGGCAATCTTTTCCTTCAGACGCGTGACTTCTTTTTCCAGGCTCTTAACCGTATCAAACACGGCATGAGCTTTTTCCGTCACCACATCAACCGGAGACTTCAAAGCCGCACAAACTTCACGAATCGTGTTTTCTTCTTTGCGCGTAAAGGCAACCACGTTCATGCCGGTCGTGACTTCTACACGACGGATACCGGCGGCAATAGCAGATTCGCTCAAAATCTTGAAAGAACCAATATCGCCTGTGCGGCTCACATGCGTGCCGCCGCAAAGTTCACACGACGGGCCGATCTTCACCACACGCACGGTTTCACCGTACTTTTCACCAAAGAGCATCAACGCGCCCGTCTTCTTGGCTTCTTCAATCGGCATTTCCTGAACCGTCACTTCAGCATTGCCCAAAATTTCACGGTTCACGATATCTTCAACTTCGTGGATTTGTTCAAGCGTCATGGCTTCGGTGTGCGTGAAGTCAAAACGCGTCACATCGGGGCCGCCCCAAGAGCCGCGCTGCTGAACATGATCACCCAACACCTGGCGCAGACCGTACTGCAGCAAGTGAGCCACAGAGTGGTTGCGGCGGATGCTTTCACGACGTTCGGCATCAACTGTGACGTCAAACACATCACCCACCTTCACGTGACCTTCTTCAACGTGAGCATGGTGACCGGTCACCTTGGCCTTGATCTTTTGAGTGTCAATCACACGGACAATCGAGGTGTCATTCTTCATCACACCGGTATCGCCCACCTGACCGCCGCTTTCCCCATAGAAGGGAGTCGTATCAAGAACGACAACGCAGTCTTCACCGGCAGGCACTTCTTCAACCTGTTCACCGTCCAGATACAAGGCAATAACCTTGCAGTCATTGTGAGCGGTTTCAGAATATCCCGTAAAGGTCGTATCCACGCCGTTATATTCGAGGCCTGCGGCCATCTTGAATTTGGCACTGGCGCGAGCCTTATCACGCTGCTCTTGCATTGCGGCATCAAAACCGTCCATATCAACGGTCATGTTGCGTTCACGGCAAACGTCTGCCGTCAAGTCAACCGGGAAGCCGTAGGTGTCGTGCAGCTTAAAGGCAACCTTTCCGTCCAACACACCGTTTGTCGTTTCCGCAATAGCCTCTTCGAGCATCTGCATGCCCTGAGAGAGCGTCTGAGCAAAACGTTCTTCTTCCTTAGCCAGAATCGTCTTAATCTTGGGATTCTTGATTTCGGGATAAGCGTCGCCCATTTCAGCGACGACGGCATCCACCAAACCGGCAAAGAAGGGCTTGCGGGCACCGAGCTTGTAGCCGTGACGAATGGCGCGGCGGCAAATACGGCGAAGCACATAAGCGCGGCCTTCGTTGCCCGGCAAAATGCCGTCAGCCACAGAGAACGTGCAGGCACGAATGTGGTCAGCGATCACCTTAAGCGACGGGCTTGTCGGATCCACATCGGTAGCACCGGCTTCTTCAACCGCTTTTTTGACGGCTGCCAACAGGTTCTTGAAGAGGTCGATATCGTAGTTGCTGTGCACGTGCTGCAAAACGGCGGCAATACGTTCCAAACCCATACCGGTATCCACGGAAGGCTTCGGCAGCTTGTGCATCACACCGCTTTCATCGCGGTTAAACTGCATGAACACGAGGTTCCAAATTTCAATGTAGCGGTCGCCGTCTTCATCGGGGCTTCCCGGAGGGCCGCCTTGAACTTCTTCACCATGGTCATAGAAAATTTCAGAGCAAGGACCGCAGGGACCGGTCTCGCCCATCATCCAGAAGTTATCGGACATGTAGCGGGCGCCTTTGTTATCACCGATACGCACGATGCGTTCAGCGGGCACACCGACTTCTTTGTTCCAAATGTCAAAAGCTTCGTCATCTTCGGCGTAGACCGTTACCCAGAGTTTTTCGGGAGGAAGGTGGAAGTGCTGTGTCAAGAGTTCCCAAGCGTTTTTGATGGCGTCGCGCTTGAAGTAGTCACCGAAACTGAAGTTACCCAACATTTCAAAGAATGTGTGGTGACGTGCGGTGTAACCGACGTTATCCAAGTCGTTGTGCTTGCCGCCTGCGCGGATGCACTTCTGAGCAGTCGTTGCGCGGGTATAGGGGCGCTTATCAAAACCGAGGAAAACGTCCTTAAATTGATTCATGCCCGCGTTCGTGAAGAGCAACGTCGGATCGTTGCCGGGAACCACCGGGCTGGAATGCACAATCGTATGACCTTTGCTTTCGAAAAACTTCAAAAAGGTCTCGCGAATTTGCGAAGTCTTCATAATTAGTCTCTTTTTATAAAAATAGATTTCTCCGAGTTTTTCCAATTCGGAGAGTGAATTGGTTAATTCTAGTCGTTTTTGTTACACATGGGGGTTTAGAGCTTGGATAGATAGGCGTATGCTAGAAGAACCAATTGTTTTCAGGAGCAAGAAGCCATGCGCGAAGAAACGTTACTAGTTCATGGCGGCGGAAAAATTGCCGACGACTACGACTTTGTCAATCCGCCCGTCATTCGGGCCTCAACAGTTTTGCACCGTTCTGCCAAAGATATGTTTGATCGCGCCATGCACGAGCGCGACATGATTGAGGACAAAATCCCGTACGCCACCTACGGCTCCCCCACTCATCACGCTTTCTACAAAGCACTGTGTGCGCTCGAAGGCCCCAAAGCCGCAGGCGCCTGGGCTTTTCCCTCGGGGCTTGCAGCCTGCACGGTTCCCCTGCTTGCCTTTTTAAAGGCGGGCGACCATGCCCTGTTTATTGACACCATCTATGGACCGACGCGGGAATTTGCCGAAGAAATTCTGCGCCGCATGGGCGTTGAGGTGGAATTTTTCCCACCCTCAATCGGCGCTGACATTGTTAAGCACATCAAACCGAATACGACGCTTTTAATGCTCGAGACACCGGGCTCTCACACGTTTGAAATGCCAGACGTTCCCGCCATCGCCAAAGTCTGCCGCGAGCACAATATTGTGAGTGTTATCGATAACACGTGGGCAACATCGCTCTTTTTTAAACCGCTTGAGGTCGGCATCAATGTCGTTATCCACGCAGCCACTAAATACATAGGCGGTCACTCCGACCTTACGATGGGGGTTGTGATCTGCGATGAGCAAACGTGGCCCAAAGCCTACCGCACGATAGTTCAAACCGGACAAACCACGAGCTGCGATGATATCTATCTTGCCTATCGGGGTCTTCGATCCATGGCTTGCCGCGTAAAAGCAGCCTCTGAGAGTACAAAAAAGATTGTTGACTGGCTTTTGACTCGAGAGGAAGTTGAACGCGTTTTGTGGCCTGCACTTCCAACCGATCCGTCTTATCCAATCTGGAAGCGAGACTTCAAAGGCGCGACTTCGCTTTTCGGCGTGATGTTCAAAGAGCGCTATGCCAATAAGCTCGCACCGATGATTGATGCGCTTCAAATTTTCGGGCGAGGTTATTCTTGGGGCGGTTACGAAAGTCTGTTGATCCAAAGCTACGGCACCCGAACAAAAACTCCGATGCCCTTTGAACGAATGATCCGCATTGCCGTGGGGCTTGAAAATCCGGACGACCTCATCGCTGATCTTGAACAAGCCTTCAGTAGGCTTGCGCAATAATTCTTTTATTCAGCAAAAACCGGCTTAAGTTGAGAGGACCTAAGCCGGTTATTTAATGCAGTTCTTAATTAAGCAATCTTCGAATAGCCGCCCGCGCGGTCTGACTCACGAAGATAGCGGTCAAACTGCATGGCCACCGCTCGAACAAAGATCTTGCCCTTGGGGCTTACCACGATCTCGTCAGGGCTCAATTCAACGAATCCCACCTTTTGATAGTTCTGCAGTTTTCTCAACTCGTAGGCAAAGGTTTCATCAAAATGAATGCCGAAACGCTCTTCAATTTCTGACTTCACAACCTTAAATTGGCACATGATCGTCATAATCACGGCGTGACGCAACTGATCCTCTGCGCTTAACCGATAGCCGCGGTTTGTGGCAAGGCGCCCGGCTCGGATTGCTTCATAGTAAGCAGGAATTTCCCGAGGATTGCAGGCATAGCAATGATGAACATTACTGATGGCTGAGACCCCTAAAGCCACCATGTCGCAATCGGGGCGAGTGGAGTAGCCTTGGAAGTTGCGCTGCAATTTTCCCTGCTGCTGAGCAATCGCCAGTTCATCGGTAACCTTGGCGAAGTGATCCATGCCGATGTAGCGATAGCCGTTTTGAGTCAATCGCGTGATGGCGTCCATCATGATATGCACCTTTTCAACCGTACCCGGCAAATCCGCATCCAAAATTCTGCGCTGAGGCGGGAAGTGATGCGGCAGGTGAGCATAGTGGTAAAGCGCAATACGATCCGGCGACAATTCAAGTACCTGATCAAGCGTCTTTTCAAAAGTCTTTCGCGTCTGCTTCGGTAAGCCGTAGATCAAATCCATATTGATGGAGTGAAAACCGGCTTCGCGTGCTGCCAGCATCGTCTCTTGAGTCATCTCAAAGGGCTGGATGCGATTGACGGCTTTTTGAACGTCGGGATTGAAGTCCTGAACACCCAGACTCATCCGATTCAAACCCACTTTGGCAAGCGTCTGAACTTTATCGGGCGGGCACGTTCTGGGGTCGACTTCCATCGAAAATTCGCCGCCTTCTTCAAGCGGGAAACGACTCGTGATGAGATGCATCACGCGTTCAATTTCTTCGTTATTGAGGAACGTGGGCGAGCCGCCTCCGAAGTGAAGCTGGCTGACAGCCGTTTTGCCCGTAATCTTTTGCTTAACAAGATCAATCTCGCGATCAAGCACGTCGAGATATTCCGCGCTCTTACTGTGGTCACGCGTCACCTGTTTATTGCAGCCGCAATAAAAGCACACGTCATTGCAAAACGGAATATGCACGTAAAGGCTCAGGGGCTTATCGGTCTGACGATTTGCCAATGCCTCTTCATAGTCAGCCACACCGAAATTTTTATTGAAGCGGTCCGCTGTCGGATAAGAGGTATAGCGGGGCGCCGGTACGTCAAACTTCTGAAGCAATTCAATGGACGGCAATTCCACTCCGGTTAAATTCGGATCTGTCAACATGGGTTTATCCTAAATTTCAGCAATTTGATTTGAATTAAACTTCTGCTATCATTTCACAATCTATTTTTGACGTAAGTCAAAAGTAAATCGTAAATAGCGGCAACGTTCACATTGTGCACGGAAATTATTACAGCAAACTGAAGCGGTTTGCATAAATCACTGCCGCTGATTTCGGTTGTTTTAATTCAATTAGTAGATTGCATCCATGTCGACTTTGTCACCGAATATCTCCGCAATCCCCTCCCTCAGGGTAAGTTGCTCACATTGCAACCTTCGCGAGCATTGTGTCCCCCTCGGTTTATCGTTGCACGACATTGATCGTTTGGAAGATTTGATTGCTTCCAGAAAGCGTATCCATCGCGGTGAACCGCTTTTTCGAGCCGGAGACCGCTTTGAAGCCATTTATGCCATTCGCCTGGGCTTTTTAAAAAGCTCTGTGATGAGCAGTGACGGACGCGAACAGGTCACCAATTTCCACATGTCCGGTGAATTGATCGGCTTGGACGGCATTGCCAATGAAGTGCATTCGTGTGACGTGATTGCACTTGAAGACACGGAAGTGTGCGTCATCCCCTACGAACGGATTCTCGCGGCTTGTGCCGAAATTGAAGATTACAACCTGCACTTTCAAAAAGTACTCTCCCGCGAAATTGTGCGCCAGCACGGTCTCATGCTTTTGTTGGGCTCCATGCACGCCGAAGAACGTCTCGCGGCATTCCTTTTAAACCTCTCTCAACGCTTCGAATCACGCGGCTACTCGCGAACAGAGTTTGTTTTGCGCATGACGCGTGCCGAAATCGGTTCTTATCTTGGCTTAAAACTTGAAACCGTAAGCCGGGTTTTGTCTCGTTTTTCGCACGACAATCTCATCTCCGTGAACCAAAAACATGTTCACATTATTGATGCCGAGGGACTTCGTGCGATTGTTTCCGGTCAATCCCCGGAACTGATGCACGAATAAAAAGAGGTTTTCGTTGAAGGCTATTAAGCACCTTGCCGTTATCATCGCCGGGCTGGGGTGGTCTCTGAGTGCGCCCGCATCGGACTACGTTGATTTGCTCGCAGACCTGCCGCCGATTGAAGACGAATTGGTGAAAGCTGTCGAGCTTCGCGAAGCTCAACGCACGCGCGTCAATCCCGACGACACCATTTGGGTGACCATACGCCGCGGCTTCGGTCTATCAGATTTGCCTCAAAACGTTGTTGATCGGGAACTTCAGCGCTACACGCGTGCCCTGCCTTACACCGAACAGATGGCCTTTCGGGCCCGCATGTATCTCTACTTTATCGTCTCTGAAACTCAGAAAAGAGGCATGCCCACGGAATTGGCACTTTTACCCTTTGTGGAAAGTGCTTTTCAGCCTGAAGCTCTGTCTCGCTCCAAAGCGGCGGGACTTTGGCAGTTTTTACCGTCAACCGGCGACATTTTTGACTTAAGACAATCAAGCTGGCGTGACGACCGGCTCGACGTGATTGAAAGTACCCGAGCCGCGCTCGATTACCTTCAGTACCTTCACAATCAGTTTGAAGACTGGCACCTGGCACTGGCTGCCTACAACTGCGGCGAAGGCTACATTCGGCGTGCGATTGCCGCCAACAAAGCCAAGGGCAAACCCACGGATTTTATGAGTCTGCCGCTGCCTGCGGAAACATCCCGTTATGTCCCTAAGCTTCTGGCAATTAAAAAACTGATTGAAAATCCCGAGCAGTACAACCTGAAACTGCCCGCGATTGCCAACGAACCGTATTTTGTCCGAGTCAACAAAAACCGCGACCTTGATCTTGAAACCGCAGCACAGCTCGCAGAGACCGATCTGGAAGAGTTTCGGCTTTTAAACCCGAGCTTTAACCGCCCGGTCGTTGTGGCTGCCCATCAGGGCTCAATTCTCATTCCTGCAGCCAAAGCCGACACTTTTGTCTCAAACCTTATCAATTGGCAAGCCACCGGAAAGCCGCTCTCAAACTGGTCCACGCATACGGTAAAAAAAGGGGAAACGCTCAAAGCGATCGCCAAGCGATACTCGATGACAGAGGATGAGCTCCGCGCCGCCAACAAAATCCCCAAAAACCGACGCGTGCAAATCGGCAGCACTATTTTGGTCAAAGACGCTCAATCCAACCACGATATTCAAGTGGCAGAAGCGGATTCAGCCATGCGGCTTGTGCCCCTGCCGACAACTCGCACCATTACTTATCGTGTTCGAAGCGGTGACACTTTGTCAACGATCGCGACACGATTTGGTGTCAAAACAGCCGACATTCGTAAACAAAACCGACTCAAAAACAATACGATTAAGGTCGGACAACGGCTTCGTCTGACCGTGCGCGAAGTGCAGCGAGCCGGTCTTCGCAAAACCGTCTACCGCGTCAAAAGCGGTGATACCCTCTACACGATCGCCTCACGGCACCGCACCAGTGTGAGCGCCATCATGGACGAAAACCGCTTGCAGTCCAAAAATCTTAAACCCGGTCAACGCTTGGTGATTCCTCATTAAGGACGCACTTTCAGAACCGCAACTTCAAAGTTTCTGACGCTTTAGTTAAAATCACCCCGTTATCACACATATTTTTAGAGTGAGGTTCAAATGGGTTTCCTTCAAGGTAAAAAGATTCTGATCACAGGGATCGTCTCCAATCGTTCCATCGCCTACGGCATTGCCAAGTGCTGCCATCGTGAGGGGGCGGAACTTGCGTTTTCTTACGCCAACGAACGCTTCAAGGATCGTGTCGCCGGCTTTGCCGCCGATTTCGGCAGTGATTTTGTGCTTCAGATGGATGTATCCAACGACGAACAAATCAATAACACGTTCGCTCAAATTAAAGAACGCTGGGGATCTTTGGACGGACTCGTTCACTCGATCGGCTTTGCGCCGCGCGAAGCGATCGCTGGTGATTTTCTTGAAGGTTGCACTCGCGATGCGTTTAAAGTCGCAATGGACATTTCCGCTTACTCATTCCCGGCCATTGCCCGCGCCGCCTTACCTTTAATGGAAGGACGCGCCGGTTCCCTTTTGACTCTCACCTATTTGGGCGGCGAACGTGTCGTTCCCAATTACAACACGATGGGTCTTTGCAAGGCCGCCCTTGAAGCAAGCACGCGCTACATTGCGAGCTCTGTCGGTCCGAAGGGCATCCGCGCCAACGCCATTTCCGCGGGTCCCATCAAGACTCTGGCCGCCTCGGGCATTCAGGGCTTCTCCAAGATGCTTCATCATATGGAAGCCAACGCACCCTTGCGCCGCACCGTAACGATTGAAGAGGTCGGCAACGTGGCCGCGTTCCTCTTGTCGGATATGGCCAGCGCCGTCACCGGTGAAATCATTCACGTTGACGGAGGCTTCCACAGCGTGGCCATCGGTTCGGAAGGCCAAGAATAAAACGACATCTAAACACTGACCGGAAAGCCAATGCCTTTTCGGTCAGTTTGATTCTGTCTGCAATGCAAAGAAAATCTTTTAAAACCGCCGCGGTTTTTGCCAAACGCACTGAACCCATGGGAGAAGCTTTAAAAAAGCTTCTTGACATTTTGCGTAACGAAGGCATCAGTTACCTGCTCGAAGAAAGCACCGCGGAACATTTGCCAGATGCCAAAGGTGTCAGCCTTGAAGAGTTGGGAACAAAAGCCGATGTCATTATTATGCTGGGCGGCGACGGCACAACACTGGGAATAGCCCGCCGAATGGCTCGTTTCAAACTGCCCATTATTGCCATTAACGCCGGACGGCTCGGTTTTATCACAGATTTCTCCCTGCATGAAATGGACAAAGACTTGCCGCCCCTTCTGCGCGGTGAGTACGAGATCGATACCCGGACAATGCTTCATGTGCGGGTTTACCGTGAAGGAAATGTCGTGTATACGGCAACTGCGGTTAACGACGCAGGCATCACACACGGTCGAGCAGGCTCGATGGTGGAATTTAACGTCTGGGTTGATGGTCATCCTATGGCCACTCAGCGCGCCGATGGAGTCATCGTTGCCTCTGCCACCGGCTCAACAGCTTACGCGATGGCGGCGGGCGGCCCTATTTTGCACCCGGCGCTCAGTAGCATGGTGCTCGTGCCGGTCGCGCCTCACGCGCTCACAAACCGTCCTATCGTGCTACCGGGATCCAGTATTGTCGATATCAGCCTGATTGAAGCGCGCGAGGCTTCCGCTTACTGCGACATGCAGGACTTTTTCCCTATGCAAAAGGGCGATATTTTGCGGGTCAGAGCATTACCGGACAGTTTCACGATTTTGCACCCGATCGGACACAATCACTACGACACACTTCGCCGAAAACTCTATTGGAACCTGATGCCTTCGGACAACGCATCACTTCCGATTAAAGACTAACGAGTTTCAGATCATGCTCACGCACCTCTCTTTAAAAGACTTCGTAATCGTTAAAGAACTGTCGCTGGAAGTGACTTCCGGCCTGACGGTCTTAACCGGTGAGACCGGTGCGGGCAAATCCATCTTAATCGATGCGCTGCAGCTGATTCTGGGTGCCAGAGCCGATAGCGTCGTGATTCGTGAAGGGGCTAAACAAACTGACTTGACTGCCATCTTCGATATCAATGACAAAGTGTATGAAACACTGCAAAAGGCGGCATTAACGGGCGAAGACGATTTATTGGAAAAAACTGTCATCATTCGCCGCGTCATTGACCGAAACGGTCGTTCACGATCCTGGATTAACGGTGTGGCAGTTACGGCCTCTCAAGTCAAAGAAGTCGCCTCAATGCTTCTTGACATCCATGGGCAAAATGCACAGCAGTCACTGCTTAAGAGCTCCGGTCAGCTTGCTTTGCTTGACGGATTCGGAGGGTACAGTGCAGAAATAAAGAACGTCAGTTCCGCGTTCAGTTCCTGGCAGACGGCTCAAGCACAACTGAGCAAAGCAAAAGAAGATGCCAAAAAGCTTGCCGATGAGGCTGAACGCCTGGCTTGGGTGCATGAAGAACTCTCACAAATCAATCCGCAAAAAGGCGAATGGGAAGAGTTAAATGCCGAGCACAAGCGACTGGGTAATGCTCATGACATTTTAGAGGCAGTCAACTCTGCCTCTGCAGAACTCTCTGATAATGACGAGAGTGCCCTGTCACTTCTGGGACGCAACACTGAAAACCTGCAGGCACTTGCCCAATATGATGAAAAATTGGGAGACATTGCTTCTCAGCTTGCTGATGCTCAAGCGATTTTGGAAGATGCTGTCAGAGAACTTGAGCGTTACCGAGACCGCACGGACCTGGATGAAAGCCGATTTGAAGAGATTGACGCCCGTGTCTCGCTTTACTTCAACGCTGCGAGAAAATTCCACACACTGCCCGAGGTTCTTTTTGAAAAATTTAATGAAACCTCTGAAAAACTCGCCGCCCTTGAACAAAATCTTGATTTAGAGACTTTGGAAAAAGAAGAAGCTGCTGCCCGTCAGACTTACATGAACGCAGCCAAACTTTTATCCAAAAAGCGCCGCGCAGCTGCCAAAACGCTTTCCGAAGCGGTGACTGAGGCCATGCAAATGCTGTCAATGACAGGCGGTCGTTTTGAAGTGTCTCTGAACGAATGCGATCCCGGCATTCACGGCCTCGAACGTTGCGAATTCTTAGTGGCCGGTCACGCCGGTGTTCCCACGCGCGCACTCTCAAAGGTCGCCTCCGGCGGTGAACTTTCCCGTATCAGTCTGGCCATTTCTGTCATCACTTCGAAATCCACTCCGGTGGATACGCTCATTTTTGACGAAGTCGATGCCGGTATCGGCGGGGCTGTGGCCGATGTGGTCGGAAAGCTCTTAAAGAAACTGTCCTTTGAGCGTCAGGTGATGTGCGTTACGCACTTGCCTCAAGTAGCCTGTTACGGCGCTACACACTTAAAAGTTCAAAAATCCCAGGAAGGCGAGAGCACGGTGAGCCGATTGCGCGAGTTAAACAAGGATGACCGCATCGAAGAACTCGCACGTATGCTTGCCGGATCCGATGTGACAGCAAAGGCTCGTGCCAATGCGCGGGAATTAATAGAAAACGCTCAGGCCTACGAAGGCTAGAGCGTTTTAGAGCATACAGAAAACGTCGCAAGATTATTTAGCAGCGTTTTTTTCTTGGCATTCTTTGCAAATACCGTAAAGACAGAGAGTGTGGTGATCAAGCGTAAAACCGAATCGAGAAGCGATTTCCTGCTGTCTGCGTTCAATCTCCACATCTACAAACTCTTCGATTTTCCCACATTGCAGGCAAACCAAGTGGTCATGGTGCTCCGGTTCACCCAATTCGTAGGAAGCGCTTTCCGTATCAAAGTGATGACGACGCAAAAGACCTGCGACTTCAAATTGAGTCAGCACCCGATAAACTGTTGCGAGCCCAACATCATCGCCTTCAGCCTTTAACTGCGAGAAAACTTCATCGGCCGTGAGGTGACGCTTTTCCGTCAGAGCAGCATTTTGAAATAATGCCAAAATACGAAGACGCGGTCCCGTCGCTTTCAAGCCCAAACTTTTTAAATCACTCTGATCGTATTTCAATTGTTCTTCCTCAATGACTTAAATTTTTTCTAATTCTAACCTAACTTAACAAAGGCCAATGTGACAAATTTAGGGAATTGTCATCGCTCAGTACCTTTAAAGGGAAAACCTGCTGCAGAATCAGAAAAAAATCGCATTATTCTGAGCGTAAGAGAGCGCATTAGTTTATCATTCAGGGATCAGAGACTAACGCACTGAAACGACGTGTCACTTATGTACAAGAAATGTTTGCTGGCGGGCGCTGTATCTGCCACGCTCGTGCTGAGCGGTTGCGCCCAAGTTGAATCTCAATGGAACGCCTTTAACGAATGGTTTCAGCCCACTGAGGCCATTTCGTCGGTCATCAAACCTTACCGTCCCGACACCCACCAAGGCAATTTGGTCACAAAAGAAATGGTTGACCAGCTTCATCTGGGCATGACTCAGCTTCAGGTGCAATTCCTTTTAGGTGTTCCGCTGTTGCGTGATATGTTCCACCAAAACCGTTGGGACTACCTCTACTACACCAATCCTCGTTTCGGTGATCCGGAAACTCGCCGCCTGACGGTTTATTTTGACGACGAAGGTCGCCTGACGCGCTACGAATTCACCCCGATGCCTGAAGAGACACAGGCAGACCAAATGATTTTGGGCAATAAGGAAGCCTTCACGGCGGACAATTCGAATTTAACGATCATCGACCAAGCCCAAAAAGCGGCCGAGGATGTTGAAAAGAACGCTCAATAATGAGAAAAAAGGACTAAGGACAAAAAAATGCAAGAAAAACTGGAACTTTTAGCCGACCGTGTTCGCGCTCTTATTCAAGAAGTCAACGATTTGCGCGCTCAGAATGAACAACTGCAGGCCCTTTTGACGCAAAAGGAAAATGAAGCCGGTCTGACTAAGGCTGAAACCCAGGAAGCCATTGAACGCCTTGATGCGCTGATTCGCTCTATCGAAAAAGCTCAGCAGACGGTTTCCAATGATCAACCGATGAATTTCTAACTGATTTTCAAAAATGATGAATGCGCGTAAAACCCTGACATTGACCATCATGGGACGTGACTATCGTCTCGCGGTGGCTCCTGAAGAGGAAGCGAATTTGCGCGCCTGCGCCGAATTGGTGCAGAGCAAGATGCAGGAAATCCACCAACCGGGTAAGGTCTTTTCTCCTGATTCGGTTGCCGTGCTTGCCGCATTGCGCATCGCTTATGAAAATTTAATCCAGCGCCAGGCTGTTGAAGAAATGAATAAGGCGGTTGAAGATATGAACCGCTCCAAGGGTCAGATTGACTCTTTGATTGCATTGTGTGACAACACATTGGCCGAAAAATCTTCTGACGGCAGCGCTCAGTAACCGATTTTCTTTTTTTTTGTACAGAGCGCCGCCTTTTTAAGCGGCGCTTTTGCTAAGAACATGACTGAAAATTTCCGCCCCTTAAATGACGAAGACATCAATCAGTTGGACGATCTGCTCGCCACGAGCAGCTGTGGCGACGACACTTTTGATGTCAGCATGCTCGATGGCTTTTTGTCCGCCATCGCACTTTTAAACCCTCCGCTTCAGGACGACAGCGAGTGGTATCCGTATATCTTTAACGAAGAAGGCACGCCGTGCGAAGTCGATGAGCCGGAAACCGTCAAGCGCCTGGTGACCCAACGCCTGCAGGAAATCCGTGCTTTCCAAGCCCAGCGCCATTTCTACAATCCGATTGTCTTCCCGCTTGAGGATGAAGAAGGTAAGCAGGTAACAGGACCGGACGGCTTGGCCGCCTTGGAACCTTGGGCCATGGGTTTTTATAACGCTCTTGCGCAATACAGCGACCGCGTCAACGTGACAGAAGCCATCGAGGCTCAGCTTTGCCGCATTCATCGTTTCCTTGAGCTTGACGAAGAGGATCCGGATTATCAACAGAACCTGGCTATTCGCCGGGCTGTGGAGAAAGAGCATCCCGTGCATTCGCTCGAAGAAGGTATGCTCGAAATGATGCAGGGCGTAATTGAAATCGCCAAGCTCAATCTGCCGAACAAACCCGTAAGCCGCGCCACTCCCAAGGTCGGCCGCAATGATCCCTGTCCGTGCGGCTCCGGCAAGAAATATAAAAACTGCTGCGGCAAAAACGCTTAACTGATTTTTCCTTTCAGCCACTGGCGCCTCAAATATCTTGACGGCGCCAGTGTTTTTACGAGCGAAGGCTCTGCCGGCATCGCAGAGCCCGTCATCATTGAAGTTAAAATCTCCGCGCAAAGAGCAGACATTGATAAACCGCGCGAACCCAAGCCCGCCAGTACCCAAAGTCCCTGCTCTATCCCCTGTCCGTCATCCTCAGGCAGGTGCTGAGCGACTCGCCAAATATCAAGCCAATCCGCTTCGTTAACGGAGGCTCCCACCACGGGCAGCCGCCCGGGACCGGCAGCTCTTATTCCAAAATAGCCGCCCGTCACGACCACAGAAGCCGCTTCAGTCAATAGGCTATCCAATTTAGCCAAATTATTTTCGTGCGCTTTTTCCTCACTCCAAGGCCCTGTTCTCTCAAGCTCGTAAGTCGCCCCCACACCGCAGTAACCGTCAGGCAAGTGGGCTATGTATCCCTCACCGCTTACGGGACAGCGCAGTGAGGTCAGGTCAGTGTCACGCAAAAGCGTAATGCGCCCTGGCAATGCTTCCAGTCCCAAATGCGGAAATTTCAGCAAACCGGAAGAAGCGTTAGCGGCGCAGACTACGACATCACCGGCCTCATCTATCACTTCACCGAATTGTCCCAGTATCTGCCACCTATCCCCGTTTTTTCGAATCTCTGCAACCTCAGTATTACCGCGGTAATAAACGCCGGAGGCTTTAATCAGAGCCCTGCAGTATGCTCCGCTTCTGACCATTCCCGCCATCGGGAAATACCACCCTCCGCGCTTTAATGGCATTGCACTGACTTCGCTTGCCTCTTGTTTTTGAAGCAGCCGACCGTACTCAGACGGCAATGCAAAAGGCTGTGAACGCTCCCGGGCCTCCTGCCAATCGGCGTAAATTTCGTCGCTATGGGCCATCTGAAGACACCCCATAGGTTCAAAAAGTTTTTCCGCTGTTTTTTCTTCCAATTCTTTAAGGCGCGCTTGCGAGAACAAAAAACCTTCCCGGGAAAGTTTTGAGAGAGGGCTGTCATCACGGGTAAAGTGGGGATGAAGAATTCCCCAGGACAGCGCACTGGCTGCAGCACCCGGCACCACCGATGCATCAACGACACGAACCTTGAGCCCTCGCTGGCTTAGGCTGTAGGCAAGATTAGCCCCTGTCAGTCCCGCTCCAACAATCACTACATCATTGATTTTCCGATATTCATGCTTTGTTCGCTTAGCCTTCATCACCCCGAAAAGTCTTTCGCGCTTTTTTCCAAAACCGGGCTTTTTCTGTATTTCGAATCCTGCTTCAGTTAATGCCCGTCTGACATCTCCCTTGGTGCACCAACTCGTCACCGTTGCCCCTTCTTTGGCGTAACGAGACAATGCCCGCAAAAGCGATGAATTCCACATTTGCGGATTCTTCTCAGGTCCGAAACCGTCTAAATAAAGCGCGTCGTACTGCAGGGAAAGTTTATTCGCCAATACTTGGCTGTCGCCGAAGATCAAAATGAGTCGAACGCGACCGTTATCAAATGAAAGTGTGTGATAGCCCGGAATACAAACTGGCCACTGAGCTGCCAGTTCCTTTGCTTCTGAACGGAGTTCCTCGGCAGAATATTCTTCAATTTGTGCAGCAGAAACCGGGAAGCATTCAAGCGCTACGTATTCAAGACGTTCACTGCGGAAAGGATCTTCCCGCCAGGCCTTTAGAGTTGCTAAAAAGTTGGTTCCCAGCCCGAAACCGTTTTCCAAAACAGTAAATGTTTTTTTGTACTTCCAGCGTTGGGCTATTTCTCCCTCGGACAAAAACACGCTGCATGCCTGCCCGTAAGCGCCGCTTCGAGTCGCATAGATATCCTCAAATTGCGGAGAATAAGGTTTCCCTTCGTTGAGCTCAACCAAGGCAGGGCGAACTGTTTCAGCCGGCATAAATAATCCTTCAAGAAATAGTCTGTTAGGTCATTTTAAAAAAATTGCACATCTTAAAGATATGCAGAAAAACTCTCTTAACTTTTCAAAAATCAAAAGAACACCATTGATTTATAACCGATTGTTTTTTAAAATATTTTAAAAATTTAAGATTGAAAAGTAAATTTTACATCATGATTGAGAGAATCTTGAAGAAAAAGTTATTGTCTTTATCACAACAATATCCTGTTGTGACTTTAACAGGCCCTAGACAATCTGGAAAATCTACGTTACTGAAAAATACTTTTTCAGATTATCAATACGTTTCTCTCGAAGATCCTGATATGCGTGATTTCACAAAAAATGATCCAAGAGGCTTTTTTAAGACATATTCCAACAGAGTCATACTCGACGAAATACAGCGAGTGCCAACACTTTTTTCGTATTTGCAAACACATGTTGATGAAATTAACGCCTCGGGAATGTACATATTGGCCGGCTCACAAAATTTCCTTTTGATGCAGAGTATTAATCAGTCGCTTGCCGGTCGCGCAGCTATTTTGAAACTATTACCCTTCTCTCACAAGGAACTTCAAAATGCTGATCAGTTACCTACTTCTTTAAACGAAGAAATTTTCATTGGACAATACCCTCGGCTTTTTGATAAGTCTCTCGATGTAAATGAGTACTATCTTTTCTACACAGAGACTTACGTTCAGCGCGATGTTCGTTTGCTGCAAAACATTGGAGATCTAGACGCCTTTATTCGTTTCCTAAAACTTTGCGCGGGGCGGATTGGTCAATTGATAAATTTATCTTCATTGGCAAATGATTGCGGAATTTCACTTGATACAGTGAAACGTTGGCTCTCTATTTTAGAAGCCAGCTACATTGTCTATTTCTTGAGACCATATCATCTGAAGTTCTCAAAACGCTTGGTAAAGACTCCAAAACTTTATTTTTATGACACGGGCTTAGCTTGCTCTCTTTTAGGTATTCGTTCGGCAATGGACTTGGAATCACATTTTTTACGGGGAGGACTCTTTGAAAATTTCTTAATTAACGAGTTTATTAAAAGATCCTTTAATCAAGCAATGGAACCAAATTTGAGCTTCTGGCGTAATCACCAAGGAAGGGAAGTCGACTTAATTGATGAAGACAGCGGACTTGGCTATGAAATGAAATCAGGACAAACTTTTTCCAGCGAATTCTTCAGCAACTTGAACTACTGGGGTAAACAATACGATATACCTGCCTCAAAACGAATTTGTGTGTATGGAGGCTCTCGTTCGTTCAATACCTCTGATGGGGAGGCGATTGGCTGGAAAACTTTCTTGGAAGAGAAATTAACTGCAAACCAATTAAATTTCTACAAAATTTAATCTCCGCGTTAACCTGGGTAAAAAAAAACGGCACCGGATTTTCTCCTTGTGCCGTTTCTTTTATGGCTAAGATCAGTGCTTTAACGGTTTAAAGCGCAGACGGTGCGGTCTGGCCGCCTCTTCACCCAAACGCTTGCGCTTATCAGCCTCGTATTCCGTGTAGTTTCCGTCAAAGAAAACAACTTTGGAATCGCCTTCAAAAGCCAAAATATGCGTGGCAATACGGTCAAGGAACCAACGGTCGTGCGAGGTGACCATGGCGCAGCCGGCAAATTCAAGCAGCGCGTCTTCCAAGGCGCGAAGCGTTTCCACATCGAGGTCATTGGACGGTTCGTCAAGCAACAAGACGTTGCCGCCTGCCAACAGGGTCTTTGCCAGATGCAAACGACCGCGTTCGCCGCCCGAAAGCGTACCCACGAGTTTTTGCTGGTCGCCCCCCTTAAAGTTAAAGCGGCCGAGATAGGCGCGAGAGGGCATTTGGAACTTGCCGACTTGCAAAATGTCCTGACCGTCGCTCACGGCTTCCCAGGCAGTCTTGTCATTGGGCAGAGAATCACGCATCTGATCAACGGCGCTGATTTTGACCGTTTGACCGATTTCGATTTCGCCGCTGTCGGGCTGCTCCTTACCCAAAATCATCTTAAAGAGCGTGGACTTACCGGCACCGTTGGGACCGATCACGCCCACAATGGCTCCGGGCGGGATCTTGAAACTCAAGTCGTCAATTAACAGACGGTCTCCGAAGCCTTTGCTCACGTGCTTAAACTCAATCACGTTATTGCCCAGGCGTTCAGCCACCGGAATGAAAATTTCGTTGGTTTCGTTACGGGCTTGGTATTCGTAGCTCGACATTTCTTCAAAGCGGCTCAAGCGGGCTTTGCTCTTAGCCTGACGGCCCTTGGCATTTTGGCGCACCCATTCCAATTCATGCTTGATCGCCTTCATGCGGGCGTCTTCCTGACGCTTTTCAATTTCAAGGCGCTTTTCTTTCTGATCAAGCCAGGAAGAATAGTTCCCCTTCCAGGGAATGCCTTCGCCGCGGTCCAACTCCAAAATCCATTCGGCCGCATTATCAAGGAAGTAACGGTCGTGAGTGACTGCCACCACGGTGCCGGGGAATCGATGCAGGAACTGTTCCAACCA
The DNA here is from genome assembly GCA_905201055.1 of uncultured Sutterella sp. GTDB lineage: Bacteria > Pseudomonadota > Gammaproteobacteria > Burkholderiales > Burkholderiaceae_F > Aphodousia. Next base: position 45,321 of record CAJKMT010000002.1, read on the forward strand.
CTCCACGCTTTCGGCATCCAAGTGATTGGTCGGTTCGTCCAATAAAAGCATGTCGGGCTGAGACAAAAGCAACCGGCAGAGCGCCACACGACGCTTTTCGCCGCCCGAGAGGTGCTCAATCTTTGCTTCCCAGGGCGGCAGGCGCAGTGCGTCGGCTGCAATTTCCATTTGCGTTTCCGCATTGGTGCCGGCGGCATTGATAATGGCTTCAAGTTTGGCCTGCTCGGCAGCCAAAGCATCAAAGTCCGCATCAGGATCGGCATAGGCCGCATACACCTCATCGAGCCGCTTTTGGGCATCGAGAATTTCGCTTAAACCCTCCTCTACAGCCTCTCTGACGGTGTGATTGGGATCGAGCTTGGGCTCTTGGGGCAAGTACCCGATCTTGATGCCGGGCATCGGAAGGGCTTCGCCTTCAATATCCGTATCCACCCCTGCCATAATTTTGAGTAAGGTTGATTTACCCGCGCCGTTTAAACCCAACACACCGATTTTTGCGCCAGGGAAAAAGGACAGGGAAATATCTTTCAAAATTTGCCGCTTCGGCGGAACAATCTTGCCGACGCGGTTCATCGTAAATACGTACTGTGCCATAACGGTACCGATACCTATAAGAAAAGTAAAAAAAGGCAGCCTGAAAAAGGTTGCCTAACGAAATTTAATAAGAACGCTTCTTTCGGGCGTGGCGGCGCTTACGCGTGCCGAAATAGCCCTCAAAAACCCACTTTCGCCGCCAGCGAAGCGCCTCTTCATAAAGAGCCTCGCGCTCAGCGCCCATGGTCTCCGGCTGCCATTCCTTCCACTTTTTGTAGACACCGCTCATGTCAACGAGTTCCACAACACGGCGCCACGAGGCAGGCATCCAGCCTGTGGTGAGCGCTGCCTGAAAGTCGATCAAAAGGGGCTTGCCTTCGGGAGAAACCAACCAATTGCCCGTGCCGCGCGTATCCAAATGCACAACTCCATGATCGTGCACATTTTGCAAAAGTGCCTCCATGTCGGCTAAATACTGCGTGCTGATGTCCTTAGGATCAGTTTTAGCCAAACGGGCACCCGGCAAAAACTCAATGGCAACCGCATGGCGGTCGATTCTGAACGAGTCGCTTGCCACGCCATCGATACCCTTGAGTTTTTGGAGAATTTTGAATTCATGCCCCAAGAGAAAAGGCGCCAAAAAAGTTCTCACCCACCAATTGCGCGGCGCGAAATCCTTCACGGTCCACTGCCGCCCCTGCCAGGTCACACACGTCACACGGGCATTGGCCGCTCTGCCGTCACGCAAAAGCTTCGTGGGCAGGCTCGCCATTTCTTCGCGGGTAAAACCTTTAATGGTCATGAGTTCTCAATCCATGAATTAAGGCATTTGAATTTTGCTGGCTGCCGCTGCGAAACCAGCATCGCCCGGCGTCACAATCTTGCTGGCTGCTTCTCGGCGCATCTCTTCGAGCTTGGCAATCGTTTCCTGAACGCCGGCCTTAGCAGCTTCCCCATAACCCTTAACAGCTTCTTCAAGCGTTGCGGCGTTGATCTTGAAGGAAATGGGTAAAGGCCCCATTTGCGTCATGATCTGCGTCTCGCCCATGTAAACGACTTCACGTGTTAAGTCACGCGTGCCTTCAAGTGTGACCGGCGTAAGCACACGAATAGAACCGATCTTGCGATCAGTAATGACTTCTTCACGCACCAGGGTATTGACATCCATTTGAACATCCATTTGGTCGAGGTCTGCCATCTCTACAATCCTTTCAAAAACAAACCTCGTGCCGTCCGTCTCTCACAGACAACGCACGAGGTTATTTCCAGCTGAAATAACGGTACCTAATTGTACCGATTTTGGCTGAATTGTCCGATTAGCGATAAACCATCACCGGCACTTTGGAGTGCGTGAGCACCTTCTGAGTTTCGCTGCCCAAAAGCACCGCTGCCAAGCCCTTGCGGCCGTGGCTTGCCATGAAAATCAGATCACATCCCAACTCTTCACACACATCCATAATGGCTTCCGAGGGGGAGAAGCTCTTCTTTGAGCAGATAGTGGCATCAACCCCGACTTTATCGAAGTAGTCACGAGCCTTTTCCAAGCGCTCTTTTGCCTGATCCTTCACGCGCTGATCATACTGCTCAATGCTTTCAGGGCGATATTCACTTAAGTTGGTATAGGAATACGGTTCAATAACCGTCAGCACGTACACCTTCGCACCAAGCGCGTGAGCAAAAGAAGCGGCGCCTGCCACAGCCATGTAAGACAATTCGGTGCCGTCAATCGGAACAAGAATCTTTTTATACATACAGTCTCCAAGCACATCCATGCGTACTCTTTCTGTTTTTAGTGTAAGCGTTTTTTCTTGAAAAAAGTTTGCGATTAGTCAGTTAGGCACACATTGAATGATCGTTCAGTATTAGATTGTTTTTCGCAACTTTTTGTCAATTAATTTAAGCACACAACTTTGCGCAAGCCGCATGGCAAAAGTCGCCGTTACAGCCATGAAAACGCCGAACCCCTCTGCACCGTCCTGACTGGGAAGAACAGCTTCGTCGCTATAAACCGCCTCAATGCCGAAAGGCTTGGATTTTGCCCCGTTGGCGCTGCCCGCTGGAAAACCATACTCTTTACGAAGTCTTGATCTCATGGCGGCAATCAATGAATCGCCCTTGGCGTATGCAATATCGCTCACAGCCACTCGCGATGCATCACACTTTCCGCCTGCGCCGCCGCTCGTCAACACATAGTCTGCTTTGTTTTTTCCTCGAGCAACAAGCATGGTTTTAGCCGTCAGTGAATCAATGCAGTCAATGAGAACATCGCAGGAAGGGACAATTTCATCAAAATTGTCAGCACTCACAAAACGATCAATGGCGATGATTTCTGCATGAGGGTTGATAGCGCGAAGACGAGACGCCAAAACATCAACTTTTTTTAAGCCGTAGGTGCCGTTAATTGCCGGCAACTGTCGGTTGGTATTACTCTCTTCAACCGTATCGCCGTCGATCAATGTAATTTTTCCGATTGCGGTACGGGTGAGGGCCTCCGCTACCCAACTGCCCACGCCGCCCACACCGACAACAGTGACGTGCGAGTGAGTCAAGATTTCAAAACCGTCTTTTCCAAAGAGGCGGCTGATGCCGCCAAAGCGTCTTGTATCTGCTGTATTCATTTTTTGATTGACAAAAAGCACAATATGGATTGTAAAGGCTAGCGCTTCGCACCAAATGGCGCTAAAGTGATTGTAAGGAGATCTGAGAGTAATTTTGTTCTCCGGTTTGCTTGCTCGCAAGCCTCAAGAGGCTTGGGTCGGAGTGTTCGGCGGTGTGGGTCTTTGCCGCACACGGTCGAACGGCTGTTTTTCCATTCTTACAAAAGGATGTTTTATGAAAATCCTTATCCCCGTAGACGGTAGTGTTTATAGTGACAACGCTGTGGCATTCGTTGCCAGCCGTACGACTTTGATCGGTCATGAACCGCATATCGTTTTGTTGAACGTACAGGCTCCTTTGCCCGCCCGTGCAAGCCGTCTCGTTAGCCGCGAAGCGCTCGATGACTACTACAAGGACGAAAGCGAAAAGGCCTTCAAACCTGCCCGCAAGATTTTAAAGAAAGCCAAGATGGCTGCTGAAGAAATCGCCAAGGTCGGCACCCCCGCAGAAGAAATCGCCAAGGTTGCCGAAGAAATGAAGGCTGACCTCTTGATCATGGGTTCTCACGGCCGCTCCGCCTTGAAGGGCTTACTCTTCGGTTCTGTGACCAACGCCGTACTCGCTTTAACGAAGGTGCCTCTTTTGATGCTTCGCGACAAGGAAGCACCGACCACCGACGCATTGAACGTGGGTATCGCTGTTGACGGTTCCAAGTACGGTACGACTGCTGTCAAGTATGCGATTAAACAAATGGACCTCTTTGGCGGCACAGCAGCCAAGATCCATTTGATCAATACGGTAAGCGACTACGCCGGTGCCGTCATGCCTGACATGACCGGTATGGCATTGCCTGCCTTGTCTGAAGACGAAGTGGTTGAACTGCAAAAGAGCGAATTTGCCGAAGCCATTGACCCGGTATTGCCGCTCTTTGAAAAGGCCGGTGTCAAGCCGAAGGAAGTTTGCCTTGTCGGTAACCCCGGTGACGAAATTGCCGCTTACTGCAAGAAGCGTCACCTCGATATCCTGGTGATGGGTTCTCACGGTTACGGTCGCTTCAAGGCCGCCGTGATGGGTTCCACGGCCACGCGTATTGCCTCTATCGCCGATGTGCCGCTGTTGATTATCCGTAAGTAATCACTAAAAGCACGAGCGTTATTGCGTTCGGCGTGTGAACAAGCCACGGTGGCTGTCAACCGCTGTGGCTTTGCTTTATTAACGGAAAAGCAAATGTCAGCCACCATCGTTAAGATTATTTTGCTCACGGTCGTTGTACAGATCGGCTGTGTCTCCAGCCGCGTGAGCTGTTCTCTTGACGGCCTTTATGAAAATGCCACTGCCTTGGAAGTCGGCATCATGATGGCACTCTTTGCTTTTGTCCCGGCTCTTTTTGCCATTCGCTCCGGTCAGTGGATCGATTCGGTTGGACCTAAAAAACCGGTTCTCACCGGCATCTGCGTGATGATCGTTGCGGTGAGTTTGCCGATTGTCTTTGAGGTCAAAACATTCGGGCTCTGGCCCCTTTATGCCGCCTGCATGATTAACGGCTTGGGATTCATGCTGGTGCAGATGACCAATCAGCAATTGGTGGGCCACCTCTCTGAAGCCGCCAACCGCACCAATAACTTTGCATTCCTTGCAATGGGTTATTCTGCCGCCAATTTAAGCGCCCCGATTGCCAGCGGCTACCTGATTGATCATCTGAACTTTCAGAGTGCCTACATCATGTCACTGGCATCCGTGGTGCTCGGACTGCTTGTTTTTCTCTCGCTCATCCGACCGAAACTCCCCGACTCATGGAACCGTCCGAAAGTCATCAAAAAGAAAGGCAGTTTTGAATTGATGGGGATTCCCCACGTCAGAAATGTGCTGATTGCAAGCTCCTTTATGTCCATGGCGTGGGATTTGCAAAGTTTCATGATTCCGGTCTACGGCACAGAAATCGGATTAAGCGCCAGCGAGGTCGGTTGGGTTCTCGGTGTTTTTGCCGCGGCCACATTCTTTGTGCGCCTCTTTATGCCAATCATTTCAAGGCACCTGACCGAATGGCAAACCATCACCTGCGCCTTTGCTTTGGGAGCCCTGTCCTACGCGCTCTTTCCGCTTTTCAAAAACTTTTTCATGTTAGCGGCAGTCGCATTCCTGCTTGGTATGGCCCTGGGCTCCTCGCAGCCCAACGTGATGAGCCTCATTCACACCGAATCACCTCCGGGGCGCACCGGTGAAGCGCTGGGGCTTCGCACCATGCTCATTAATCTCTGCCACACCACGCTTCCGATTATTTTCGGCGCCGCAGGCAGCGTCATTGGCGCAGGTTCTGTTTTTTATGTCGTCGCCGGTCTCATGGGCGGGGTCTCCGTGTTTACCTCCCGCTGTCAAAAACAATCAACCAGTCGGGCTTCTCGCAGAGTTGTTGAAGAATTGGAACAAGAGCGCGGTCACAAAAAGCAATAGTCGCCGCACTTCAAACTTTTCTCTCGTGCGCAAAATTAGCATTCCTTTATAAGGCTTACGCCTTATTTTCCCTTGATTTTGCTTGGAAAATACTGATTTTTACCTATCACTTCAGAGGCGCTTCTACTGCAAAATAAACATAAGGCTTGGTAACACAAGTCTATGTAAGCAAAGGAAGATCGTTATGTCTAAAAAATTACTTGTTGTGATCCTGGCGGGTTTGCTGGGAAGCGCGCAGGCCGAGACCCTGCGTTTTGCCAGTCAAGGCGACTTTCTCACGTTTGACGTACACAGTCAAAATGAGTCCTTGAATACGGCGGCAACAGGTTATTTGTACGATTCTTTATTTGCTTACGATAAGAACTGGAAAGTAATCCCCTGGTTGGCCGAATCCTGGAGCAGAAACAAAGAAAATACGGGCTGGATCCTCAACATCCGCAAAGGTGTGAAATTTCATGAAGGTCAGACGCTGACAGCTCGTGACGTGGCTTTTTCGCTAAACCGCGCATTGGAGCCCAGCAGTCAATTTAAAAACAACATGCTCGGTATTAAATCGGCCAAAGTGTTGGACGAGCATACTGTTTTAGTTGAAACCGTATCGGCCTCCCCTGTTTTTTTCCGTCAATTGATTGATGTGCGCATCATCAACTACGAATGGGCCAAAGCCCACAATGCGCTTCATCCTCAAAACGCCAGTGCCCAGGAAGAATCTTACATGGCGCGCCACGCCAACGGCACCGGTCCCTTTAAGCTTGAGAGCCGAGAAGTTGACTCCAAGACCGTTTTCGTTGAAAACCCCAATTGGTGGAATAAAGCCGCCAAAACCGGCAACGTCACCCGTATTGAGTACACGCCGATTTCCTCCAACGCCACTCGCACCGCAGCGCTCTTGTCCGGGCAAATTGATCTCGTGATCGACCCGCCCACCCAGGACATCGCCCGTCTTGAGAGAAACAAAGACATCGTGGTGCGAAACGGCGCAGAAAACCGCGTTGTCATGATCACTCTTGATCAATTCAGTGACAAGCCCCTTTTTGTCAACGTCCCCGGCAAAGATAAGGTCAATCCTTTTAAAGACAAACGCGTGCGCCAAGCGCTCTATGAAGCCATCGACATGAAGGCGATCCAGCGTGCAGTCATGCGCGGAAAGTCGGTGCCGACCGGCACAATCATTGCTCAGTCGGTCAATGGCTGGACCCCTGAATTGGCTCAGCGCTATCCATACGATCCCAAGCACGCCAAGCAGCTTCTGGCCGAAGCCGGTTACCCCAACGGTTTCAGTTTTACGATTGACACCCCGAATAACCGTTGGATCAACGACGAAGCCATCACCAAAGCGATCGCGTCCATGTGGACAAAGATTGGGCTGACCGTCAGCGTCAATGCAATGCCCCGCTCGCAGTTTTTCCCGAAGATTTTGTCTCTGAACTCTTCGGCTTATCTTGTTGCCTGGGGGATTAACACTTTTGACGGGCTCTACGGACTGCAAAGTCTGTCTCAAACCTTTAATGCCAAAACTGGTACCGGTTTGGCTAATCTCGGCCGCGTAAGCGATGCAAGAATTGATAAGCTCATCGCTCAGGCTGAAGTTGAGGCCGATGACGAAAAACGTACCGCCATCATCACCGAAGCACTGAAACTCGAAAAAGAGAACTATTACCACATTCCACTACATGAGCAGTCTCTGACTTGGGCTATGCGTAAAAATATTGACGCACAAGTGACACCCAACAACAGAGTCGACGCTTTGACGGTTACGGTTCATCCCGTTAAATAATCACCAAAAGCGCATCTCAAGGTAGTCGGAACTGCTCAGGCGATATCCTCACCGAGGTTATCGCCATTGGGCGTTTCGGCGTGAATGCAAATTTTTCGAGTATCAAACATGTTGGAATTTTTTATCAGACGAATCATTCAGGCGGCAGTCGTTCTCTTTGTAGTCGCTTTTATCGCTTTTTTGCTTTTTCAGTTCGTCGGCGACCCGGTCTCTCAAATGCTTGGCATCGAATCGACACAAGCCGACCGTGACCGACTTCGTGAGGCGCTCGGTCTTAATGACCCGTTCTACGTTCAGTTCTTTCACTTCATCGCCAACGCCGCCAGCGGCGACTTCGGCATCAGCCTTCGCCAGGGAACGCCCGTTTCCGAACTGATTGCCGATCGCTTACCTGCCACTTTTGAATTGGCTGTTGTCAGCGTCGTCATCGCCACCGTGCTGGGTGTTGCGCTGGGCGTCGTTGTCGCGATCTACCGTGACAGTTTTCTAGCCCGTTTTCTTATGGGCTTTTCATTGGTCGGCATCAGTCTTCCGACATTCTTAATCGGTATTTTGTTTATTCTCGTTTTCTCCGTTTGGCTCGGCTGGCTGCCAAGCTACGGGCGAGGTGAAGTGATCGAGTTGGGCGGCTGGAGCACAGGGCTTTTGACCGCAGACGGCTGGGCTCATATGATTCTGCCCGCTCTCACGCTTTCCGTTTTTCAACTCGCGCTCATCATGCGACTTGTCCGGGCAGAAATGCTCGAAGTCCTGAGATCCGACTTCATCAAATTCGCTCGTGCCCGCGGACTTGGCGAGCGCTCGATTCATTTTCGGCATGCACTCAAAAACACACTGATTCCTGTCATTACCATTGTGGGACTGCAGTTAGGCGGCATTATTGCCTTTTCAATTGTCACGGAAACGGTTTTTCAATGGCCGGGCCTCGGACTTTTATTCATTCAGGCCGTGCAGTTTGCCGACATTCCGGTGATGACCTGCTATCTGTGCCTGATCGCTTTGATGTTCGTGCTCATCAATTTCCTCGTTGACTGGCTCTATACGGTGGTTGACCCACGGTTAAAACCCGGTCTTTCCAGAAGCCATTAAAGAGGAGAAATCAAATGACAATCCGCATAACAGACACTTGGATCGCCTTCAAAGACAGTGACATATTCTGGAGCTTCAAACATTCTCCTGTTGCCATCCTCGCGCTCGCTGTCACTCTCCTTTTAATGATCTCGGCGCTTTTTGCCCAAATCATTGCGCCCTTTAACCCGTACGATTTGGCCAGCCTCGATTTAATGAACGCGCACCTGCCGCCTTCATGGTTCGAAGGCGGTGACTCGCAATTTTGGTTGGGAACGGACGACCAGGGCAGAGATCTCTACTCAACGATTTTGTACGGCTTGAGACTGTCTTTAAAGATCGGGCTCATTTCGGTCATCCTGTCTCTTATTTTGGGCATTACGCTCGGACTGATTTCCGGCTTTGTGGGCGGCAGGCTTGATGCCTTCATCATGAGAATCTGCGACGTGATGCTCAGTTTCCCCGCCATCCTGATCGCGCTTTTAATTGACGGTATTGCCCGTGCAAGTCTCTCTCAACAAATTCATGATGAATTGGCAGAACCCGTGCTGATTCTGGCCATCACACTCTCGGGCTGGGTGCAGTACGCAAGAACCGTTCGGGGTCAGACTCTGGTTGAAAAGCAAAAAGACTACGTCAGCGCTGCCAAACTGATCGGCGCAAGCACCGGTCGAATTCTTTTCAAGCACCTCATGCCCAATGTCATGAGTTCGGTGCTGGTGCTTGCCACCGTTCATGTGGGCACAGCGGTCATCACCGAAGCCACGCTGTCTTTCCTTGGGGTCGGCGTTCCGCCCACAACACCGTCGTTGGGCACACTCATTCGTGTCGGCAATGAATTTCTCTTTTCCGGCGAATGGTGGATCAGCATCTTCCCCGGTCTTGCCCTTGTTGCCCTCGTGTTATCCGTCAATCTTCTAGGCGATTGGCTGCGTGATGCACTCAATCCCAAACTGCGTTAAGGAGTATCAATCATGGCAGACAATGTTCTTGAAGTTCAGCACCTGCGTGTTGAATTCCCAACGCGAAAAGGGTTGCTTGTTGCAGTCGACGATGTCAGTTTTGAAATTGCAGAGGGTGAAATTTTGGGACTCGTCGGAGAGTCCGGGGCCGGAAAGTCATTGACGGGAGCCGCGATTATCGGGCTGCTGGAGCCGCCCGGACACATTGCGGGCGGCGAAATCAATGTGGGCGGCCACAGAATTGATAATTTATCCGAAAAAAAGATGAGCTCAGTGCGAGGCCGCATGATCGGCGCCATCTTTCAAGATCCGCTCACTTCATTGGATCCGTTAATGACAATCGGGGACCAATTGGTTGAAACCATCATGCGTCATCTGCCCTTGGACGTCCATGAAGCAAAAGCGCGTGCCATTGAGCTTCTCTCTCAAACCGGAATTCCTGCCCCGGAAAAGCGTTTCAATCAATACCCGCATCAATTCTCAGGCGGCATGCGCCAGAGAGTGGTGATTGCCCTGGCGTTGGCGGCAAGACCCAAACTCATTATCGCCGACGAACCGACCACCGCACTTGACGTATCGGTTCAGGCACAAATTATTGAACTTTTGAAAAAACTCGCTCACGAATCCCGCTCGGGCGTTTTACTCATCACACACGATATGGGAGTCATTGCAGAAACGGCCAATCGAGTCGCCGTTATGTATTCGGGACGCATTGTCGAAATAGGACCTGTGGCCGAGGTGCTTCACAATCCCAAGCACCCGTACACAAAAGGTCTGATGGCAGCCATTCCCGACATGAGTGAAACAACCGAATTTCTTCATCAGATCGAAGGCTCCATGCCTAACTTAGCCAATATTCCCGCCGGTTGCGCTTTCCATAATCGATGCCCGCAAAAAACGGACAAATGCACGGCGCTTCGCCCTCACCTCGTTAGCGCGGCCCCTTGTCACAAGGTAGCCTGTTGGCTCACTGAAGATAAAACACAGAACCCGGGAGAGGCATAATGACAAGCAATACAAACAACCAAATTCTTGTGCAAGTCAAACACTTGACGAAAAAGTTTGACGTTTCCGATCCCTGGCTCACAAGAGTTTTCAATCACTCTGCCAAGGCAACTCTTACAGCAGTTGACGACGTGAGTTTTGAAATTTATCGCGGCGAAATTTTATCGTTGGTCGGTGAATCAGGCTGCGGGAAAAGCACCACGGCAAAGCTTTTGTGCGGTCTTTATGAACCCAGCTTCGGCAGCATTACTATCGACGGAATTGACCTTAAAACGCTCGGTGAAAAAAAGAGTCCTTTGGCAAAAAGTCTGCGGCGTCGCGTTAACATGATTTTCCAGGACCCCTACGCAAGTCTTAATCCTCGCTGGAGGGTGCGAGACATTATCGCTGAGCCCATCCGGGTACAAAACCTTTTGAGTGAAGAGACGGCCATTAATGATCGAGTCAATGAACTGATGGGGCTTGTGAAATTAAATCCTCAGGATGCCGACAAATACCCGCACCAATTTTCAGGCGGTCAGCGCCAGCGCATCTCCATTGCGCGAGCCTTGGCAAGCAAACCGGAATTTTTAATTTGTGATGAACCCACCTCAGCCCTAGACGTATCCGTTCAGGCGCAAATCCTCAATCTCATGCTTTCGGTGCAAAAGAAGGTCGGCTTAACCTATCTCTTTATCTCTCATAATCTTTCGGTCGTGCACCATATCTCTGACCGAGTGGGCGTTATGTACCTGGGACGCTTGGTTGAACTTGCCCCCAAAGCGGAACTTTTCAAGGCACCCAGGCACCCTTACACCAAGATGCTTCTTGATGCGATTCCTGATATGAAAATGACCGGGAAACCCCGCATTCCGATTAAAGGCGAGGTACCGAACCCTCTGAATCCGCCATCAGGCTGCGCCTTTCATCCCCGCTGCCCCTATGCCTGTCAACGCTGTCGGGATGAGAAACCGATACTTAAAAGCTACGAAAAAAACGGGCAAACCATCCGAGTGGCTTGCCACGCTGTCGAGGAAAATAGACTTTAATGTTGACAGAATTCTGCCGGACGGCAGCCGCAAGGCTGCCACCGGCTGCTTATCAGTCGTCGGTTAAGAATAATTGCCGGTCCTGAACCGAGAATTGAACATCAATTGCCTGCCCGAACACTCTCTTTGTATGTTTACGGATTTTATCGGCCGCCGCTTCTTCTAAAGGCGTAGGCGCGGATAAACTCACCTGGATACTCAAACGCTGTCCTTTCTTTATGAGCTTGACGCTTTGGGCGAGCGAACGATGGGTTCTTTCAAGATTTTCGGCAATAAAAAGCGACACCGCCGCCCACTTTTCTGAATCGGTGGGCTGATCGCCGGCTAAAAAGCTCGGTAACTCTCCGCTCGGGCGTGAGTGCCAAAATACCAAACGGGCAATGGTGATCACTTCCTGCTCGGTAAAGCCCAACAACGGGCAATGCCGAACCAAATAAGCCCCGTGCATGTAGTGCTTATCGTAGGAGATGGCAATGCCAATATCGTGCAGACGTGCCGCATAACCCAACAGTTCTTCAAGACCGGTCTGCGGTTCGCAAAGTTTCATTTTCTGAACTTGCTCAAAAAGGCTCAGCGCCAACATGCCGACATGTTTGGCGTGAACTTTTTCGCAGTGATAATGCTTAGCCAGAGTCTTGACACTCTTTCTTCGCCAATAATTTTCCCGTTTGCCGTCACACTTGAAATGTCTTTCGATGTAATCGACGACTTGACCGTCCTGCAGGTTATTGGGCGTAATGTATACGCACGGCAAATCCAAAGCCTGCAAAATCGAAAGCAGAATCGCTGCGCCGCCCACAATGACCTGAGCTCGTGAGGGACTTAAACCGGGCAGCGTTTCGCGCTCGGCCGCGGTCATCTGTGACAGCCACTTTGCCAGCGAAGCAATCTGGGCGCGTTTGAGCTCGATACCGATATCACGCTGCACAAAACCGCCCTGGGGGCCAAACTTCGACTGAGCCAGCGTCAAAAGCGCCTGAGCAGTGCCTGAGCTGGCAATCGCCGTCGTGTAATCCAAGTGTCCGACAGTCTTGAGAATGTGCTGAATTTTTTCCAATGCTTTTTGCTGCATCTTGGAAAAAACACCGGAGGAAATCTTGCCCTGAGCGTTGCCCTTGAAGGCATCGGTCATCATCACACAACCGATGTTGAGCGACTCCAAAAATGAAATCTTTTCACGGGAAGAAACGGAAATTTCCGTACTGCCGCCGCCGATGTCGATGAATAAATAGGAATCTCGAGTCTTAGGCAATGAGTCCCAAATACCGACTCGAATCAAGCGGGCTTCTTCATCACCCGAGATAACATGAAGATCGTAGCCGGTTTTTTCTTTGACACGGCGGACAAAATCCATGCTGTTTTTTGCCACGCGCAGTGCGGCCGTACCCACAGCTACCACATCAGCCACACCATAAGAGCGGCACACTTCGGCAAATTCCACCAAACAGGACAAAGCACGCTCCATCGCCTGAGGCTGAAGCTCTTTCGTTTCAAAAGCTTTCTCGCCCAAACGCACCATGCTTTTGACTCGGTTTAAAACCGTGACGCGTCCCCGTCTGTCGAATTCCACAACAGTCAGACGCGAGGAGTTACTTCCCAAGTCGATGAAACCGACTCGAGTCACTGTCGGGTTGGGTCGTACAAAGGCACTCGCCTCCGACTTGGCCGATTCCTCGACCAAGTTCGCATACTGATGATTGGTTGTCGCCATTTTTAGTAAAGACTCTTCAGATGGTTTTGGGCATTCTGAGCGTCTACCTTCTTGACACCCTTGGCGCGGACGTAGCGCTTGTAGGCGCCCGTCGGCAGCATAATCCAAGACTGTTCGGTATCGCTCAGCTGCAGTCTCAAAATATTCGTCATGATATTACGACGAATCTTTTCATGGCAAATCGGCGTGAGCACTTCAATACGACCGTTGAGGTTACGGTTCATCATGTCTGCACTGCCGATGTACATCCGTTCATCACCATTGTGGTTAAACCAGTACACACGGGCATGCTCAAGGTAGCGTCCCACAATGGATTTAACCGTAATGTTTTCAGACAAACCGGGAATGCCGGGACGCAGACAGCAGATACCGCGCACGATGCACTCGATCTTCACGCCCGCAATACTCGCCTGATAGAGCTCTGCGATGATATCGCCGTCGACGAGCTGGTTGCACTTGATAATGATGTGACCGTTGCCGTGTTCACGGTGCAGCTGCACTTCCTCACGAATAAGCTCAGTGATACTGGGACGAAGGCTCTTCGGGGACACAAAAAGCTTACGATAGTTCGAAATATCGCCGCAGCCTGTCATCACGTTAAACAAATCGGTCACGTCAGCGCAAATATCATCATCTGCAGTAATCAGACCAAGATCGGTATAAATCTTTGCCGAAGAGGCGTTGTAATTGCCCGTTCCGATATGAGCGTAGCGCTTGATACCGCTTGCTTCACGGCGAATCACCAGACAGAGCTTGGCGTGAATCTTCAAGCCCACAAAACCGTAAACCACATTGACGCCGGCTCGTTCCAACTCCTCAGCCCAATTGATGTTGCGCTCTTCGTCAAAACGTGCTTTCAGTTCCACCACAGCGGTCACCTGTTTGCCGCGGCGGCGCGCTTCAAGCAGGCTTCGGATCACGGGAGAATCACTGCCGCAGCGATAAAGCGTTTGTTTGATAGCCACCACTTTCGGGTCACGTGCGGCCTGCTCAATAAAATTGAGTACACCCTGGAATCGGTCATAGGGGTGATAAAGCACAATATCGCGTTTTTTGATTGCTTCAAAGCAATCCGACTCACCGTCAAGCTCTTTGGCTAACTTTGTGGGATCGGGTTTGTATTGAAGTTTGGGACGATCGATGCAGCCCAGGCTCATGAATTCGGAGAAAGCGAGCGGCATCTTTTGCTTATAGATCTGATGGGGTTTCACATCCAGGTGATCAATCAAAAGATCGGCGAGACGAACAGGCATACCGCGCCCCATTTCGACGCGAACGATGTCGCCAAAGCGTCTCTGATCAACGTAATCACGCACCGCTGCCAACAAATCATCGGCTTCGTCTTCTTCAATTTCTCCGTCCGTATTACGGGTAATGCGGAACTGACCGGCTGCATTGACCTTGTAGCCCGGGAAAAGCCGCTCCATGCATTCTTCGATCAGATCTTCGACGAGCACTACGTTGATTTCACTGTAATTTGAATCGTAGGAGAGCTTCGGATTAACCGCTTCCTTGCCTCGCGGCAGATAAAGGAAACGGGGCACATTATTCGGACACTTCAAGCGAGCGTAACGAATATCGTTTTTGTTCTTTTCATTGACCAATTCAATGATGAAATTGATACTCGTATTGGACACCAAGGGGAAGGGGTGACCGGAGTCGATTGCCTGGGGTGTAAGGATCGGATAAATTTCATGATCAAAGTAGTTACTCAGAATCTCACGCTTTTTCTGCGGAAGATCCGCGTAATTGACGATACGAATAGACTGTTTTTCGAGCTCAGGCAAAATGCCCTTTTTCCAAAGTTCCTCGGCTTGTTCAGTGAGTTCGCGAACACGGCGGCCGATTTCCGCAAGCTGCCGTCTCGGGGGCAACTTATCGGCACCGGTTGCCTCTGCACCGCTTTGGACCTGTTTCCAAACGTTGGCAACACGAACCATGAAGAATTCATCCAGATTGCTCTGGAAAATCGAAACGAAGCTCAGCCGTTCGCAAAGCGGAACGTCCTCCCGTTCCGCTTCCTCCAGCACGCGCTCGTTAAATTTTAACCAGGAAAGCTCCCGATTGCGGTAGACCGTGTTTTCCACAGAAGATCATCCTCGCTTCTCCGCCAGGCGGTGGATGGGCCAGGCGGCATCCTGCATTTTGCTGTTATTCATTCGCCACGGATTGGCATTTCCCTTCCAGGGCCTTTGCCCACAAAGGGGAACACCCTGTAAATTTTCGATCATTTTTTCCTGCCGGACGCAGCGCTTCCGGGCAAAGCTGTGCTATAATCATGGCAACCATAACTTATGAAGGAGGGCATAGGGATATGCATGTATCGGCACATCGGGCATTCGGGCTTTTGCGGGAGCTGGGATATGAGCGGGTGAGCGGCTCCGCGCAGGAGCGGGCAGTGGCCCAGCGGCTGCTGGAGGAAGTCCAGGGGGCGGGCGTAGCGGCGCACCTGGAGGAATTTTCCGTGCCCTGCGGGCGCGTGAAGCACGCCCGGCTGAAGGTGACCGAACCCTACGAAAAGGAGTATGAAGTCACCGGCTACCAGCGTGCCCGCTCCACCCCGGCAGAAGGGCTGGACGGAGCATTCTACTACGCGGAAAATGTGTTGCCCGCGCACCTGCAGCAGGCCGCTGGCAAAATCGTATTGATCAACGGCCGGTTGCGCCGCAAGGATTATGAGGCCCTGCAAAAGGCGGGGGTAGCGGCCATCCTGACCTTTTCCGGCAGCACCCTGGACCGCCGCAGCGAAACGGACTGCGACATCCGCAAGCTGCGGGAAACCCTCACCGAGACCTTCGGGGACGCGGTGGCCCTGAACCTGCGGGCGGCGGACGCGGCGGAAATGGTGCGCCGGGGCGCGAAAACGCTGCATCTGGAGCTGGAGGGCGAAAGCTATGACGGCGTGAGCCAGAACGTCTGCGCAGAGATTCCTGGCACGGATCGGCCCCAGGAGATCATCTCCTTCGGCGCGCATTACGACAGCGTGTATTTTTCCTCCGGCGTGTACGATAACCTGTCCGGCAGCGTCATCCTGCTGGAACTGCTGCGGTACTTCGCCGCGCATCCGCCCCGCCGGACGCTGAAGTTCAACTGGTTCGGCTCGGAGGAACAGGGCCTGCTGGGCAGCAAGGCCTGGACCGCCGCCCATGCGGATGAGCTGGACAAGCATCTGCTGATGATTAACCTGGACGTGGCAGGCGCCACCCTGGGCCAAAACAGCGCGCCGGTGCTGGCCACTCCCGCCGCCACCGCCTACGTGGATGGCCTGATGCGGGAGATGGGCACGGCCTGCCTGGTCAAGTCCGACATATACTCCAGCGACTGCATCCCCTTCGCGGATCACGGCGTACCGGCGGTGAACCTGTGCCGCTTCGGCGCGCCGGGGGCCAACTATATCCATGACCGCCGGGACAGCCTGAAAAGCGGCTACCTGGATGAGCACGCCCTGGACATCACCCTGCAGCAGGCGCTGTTCCTGGCCTGCCGGGTGGTGAACGCGGAGGTATTCCCCATTGCCCGGGAGATCAGTGACGAGATCCGGCAGAAGGTGGATGAATATCTTTTCCGCAAGGAGCCCAAGGATTGAGCCCCCTGCGCCGGTGAAGGCGGCGTCGCCTTTCCCCGGTGGAAGGAATTGCCCCGCGGGCGCAGAATATAAACGGTTGGAGTTTTGAAGCGGCGGGCCACAGCCCGTAGGCCGCGCCTTGCCTGGGTGCGGACACGGAAACCCAAGGAGGACGGCATGGGAAAGATTATCGCGGAAATGGCGGCCACCATTGCGGTGGTACCCCTTTGCGCCACCTATCTGCCGGGCATCCACTGCGCCAATGTGGAGTTCGGGGTGGTAACCGGCCTGGCGCTGGCGATACTGTACCTGCTGCTGCGGCCCATCGCCCGGGCGCTCACGGGACTCATCGGGTGCCTGACCTTTGGGCTGACAAACATTCTGGTGGATGCGGGGCTGGTGCTGCTGTGCGCCAACGTCATGAAAGAGGGATTCCGCGTGGACTCCTTCTGGTGGGCGCTGGCCCTGGCCCTGGCCATCAACGCGGCCCGGGCGGTCCTGGGCGGTCTATTCAAAAAGAAGTAAACGCGGGAGGAAAAAACGGCATGATTGCGCTGGCATGCGACCATACGGGCATTGAACTGAAACAGGAAATCAAAAAGCTGCTGGATGAAATGGGTCTGACCTACAAGGACTTTGGTACCAACGAGCCGGTGAGCTGCGACTACCCCATTTACGGCTACCGGGCGGCCAAGGCCGTGGCCCAGGGCGAGTGCGACCGGGGCTTCCTGATCTGCGGCACGGGCATCGGCATCGGCATTGCCGCCAGCAAGGTGAAGGGCATCCGCGTGTGCACCTGCTCGGACGTATACTCGGCGGAGCTGAGCAAGCGTCACAACAACAGCAATATCCTGACCATGGGCGCCCGGGTGGTGGGCGTGGATCTGGCCAAGATGATCGCCACCCACTGGCTCACCGCCGAGTTTGAGGGCGGAAGGCACCAGCGCCGGGTGGACGAAATCACCGCCATCGAAAACGGCGAGGAGCTGTAAAAAAGAAACGGCGAAGCGGGTTCTCTCACGCTGAAAAGCATGGCAAGCGTGAAGAGATCCCGCTTTTTTTCACAAAAACACGCTTTTCCGCGGAGTACCTAGTCGTTTTTTGGGGAATGGACAGCCGGGCTGCAAAAAGGTATAATGGAAACAGAAATTGTCGCAGCTGGAACAGCGTTGCGCACATCATGAAAAATCCTGTGAAAATCCGCCCTGAATCCACCCCCGCACGCAGGCGGACCATGACAAATCATACAAAGGAGGTAAGGATATACCATGGCTACCATACAATTTGACCGGGAGGAAGTGCTCCAAGCCATCGATGCGGTGGCACGTCAAACCATGAACATGGATATGCCCTGGGACTGGCCCTGTGGCGTGGCCTATTACGGCCTGTGCGAGGCAGCCCGGGCCACTGGCCGGGAGGAATACCTGCAGCTGATGAAAGAGCGGGTGGATGAATATATCGAGCTGGGCCTGCCGGGCTGGACCGTGAACACCTGCGCCATGGGGCATGCCATGCTCACCCTGCACCAGTGGACCGGAGACCAGCGCTATAAGGCCATTGCGGAGCAGAAGATCGACTACCTGTGCAATCAGGCTCCGCGCTTTGGGGATCATGTGCTGCAGCATACCGTATCCGCCAAGAACGATTTTCCCGAGCAGTGCTGGGCGGATACGCTGATGATGGCGGCATATTTCATGCTGCGGGCAGGCGTGGCCTGGAACGATCCCGCGCTGGTGGACGACGCCCTGAACCAGTACTACTGGCATATCGCATATCTGCAGGATAAAAAGACCGGCCTGTGGTACCACGGGTACAACAACATCACCAGGGACCACATGTCCGGCTTCTACTGGGGCCGTGCCAATGCCTGGGCCGCCTTTACCATGAGCAAGGTAAACCGTACCCTGCCCGAGTGCTACCTGTACCCCAGATACATGGACGTGGCGGGGTCCCTTACCGAGCAGCTGGCAGCCCTGAAGCGGTTACAGACGGAAAACGGCCTGTGGCGCACGCTCCTGGACGACCCGGAGAGCTATGAGGAGGTTTCCGCCTCCTGCGGCATCGCCGCGGCCATGACCATCCAGGGCAATCCCCTGTACATCAAGTATGTAAGCAAGTCCGTGCGGGGCGTAATGGACAACATTACGCCCGAGGGCCGGGTGCTGAACGTCAGCGGCGGCACCGCCGTGATGAAGGACCGGGAGGGGTACCGGAACATCTCCCGGGCCTGGACCCAGGGCTGGGGACAGGGACTGGCCCTGGCTTTCCTGGCCGCTGTGCTGGAGCAAGGCAAGGAGCCCGTGGACGGTGCGCTGTAACCCGTCGAAAAAGAAACGCTTGTGAAATTCTCGTCCAGGAAAGGCTTTCTTTGGTACTGTGGAGGATCAGCGCGGGAAATCAACCCGTCGCCGCAAAGGCACCCGGGAACCCTGGCGCCGTAACGGTAGCGGCCAATCAGGCCGAAGAAACGGCGCATGCTCGCTCTGTAACAGAAAACCGGCTCCGCCATGGAGGAAAGCCCAGCCTCCATGGCGTATTTTTCTCAAGTGAATCACACGCGGAAAGGAAGCGGATATACCATGGCCGATATTCAGGCCCTTACCCGGGAATGGCAGGCCCCGGCGCTGCCGGAGAGCATTCCCCAGGGGGACATGCCCGGAGATAAAATCTGCATTACCGAAGAGCACCGCCGGAAGGCGGAAACCCTTTTCCCCAAGCTGAAGCAGCTTCTGTGGGAAACCCTTTCCCATCATCCCCACCAGCGGGCGGTGGTGGCGGTGTGCGGCGGCTCCGGGGTGGGAAAATCGGAAATCGCCTCGCTGCTCTCTTATTATTTGAATCAGCTGGGCGTGGGGAGCTACACCCTTTCGGGGGATAACTACCCCCACCGCATTCCCCGGGACAACGACGCGGAGCGCCTGCGGGTGTTCCGGGAGGGCGGTCTGCGGGGGCTGATCGCCGCGGGCGTGTATACCCGGGAGATCGGCGATACCCTGCGGGAAGTGCTCGATCCC
>CAJKMT010000003.1 GCA_905201055.1 uncultured Sutterella sp.
CGTACTTTGCAGCCAGTTGTGGAGGAGCTCCGCTATCTATCATTAAACAGTACATTGAACAACAAAATACGCCTCAATAGCCGATTAAAATCGGCGTTCCTTATATCCTCGGCATGAATGCCGGGGCTTTACGGAACTTGCGGTAATACGCGCCTTTGCCGCTCACTCGTCGGCACACTTCTGAGAGATAGTGGGCGGTGACAAAAAGTTTTTCTGCATAGTAATCGAGATCACGGTGTTCTTTAAAGTCTCCGTTCATCAGCAGCGTGATAAATCGGTTTAACAAATCTGCGTTTCGATCCGAAATCTCTTCAAATTGATGACTTTGCGCATGAATCTCGTACAGATCCAAAATGTGCGCCATTAGAAGATGCTCGATCATTTCTCTGCCGAAGCGTTTGCTGAATTCTTCAGAGCGGTTTTTAATCCGTTCGAGATCTGTTTCGCATCGCTTTTGCCAGGATTTATTGAGCTTCATCACGGGATTTTGCAGCAGTGACAGGTGACCGGTTACACCGTAATTGCTTTTAAGCGTGAGTCCCATCACAAAACGGCTTTCGAGCGCCATTACGATACCTTTGAAGTCAGAGGACTCTGCGAAAGATTTGGCCAGGCGCAGAGACGGCAAAATAACATAATCTCCCGGTATGACATTGAAATGAGTCTGCTGAAAAAGAAGACTCATCGCCCCTTGCTGACACATGATGTGAACCACACAGTCTTGATCCGGCAGACTCAAAAGTGTTGTCACAGAGTCCGAAAAGAGAATGGGTTTTGAAGTCTCTCTTTCTTTTTTATCAGTCATAAAAACACCGAATAGTGAAAATTTGTCTCCGAAACTGATTAACAGTTTACTGCACAAGCATCTTACTATCCATTCTTGAAAAGTCCTTTTATTTTATGGAGATATTGCGATGAAGGAATTTCGGCTGAATAATGGGTAATGATGCCGTCAGTGGGTTTCGGTGTTTATCAAATTCCGAAATCTGAAACAATTGAGGCTGTCAGCACTGCGCTTGAAGTCGGATACCGTTTGATTGATACGGCTGCAAGTTACTTTAACGAACAGGAAGTGGGTCAGGCCATTGCTCAAAGCGGACTGAAACGCGAAGAAATATTCATCACGAGCAAGCTTTGGGTACAGGACTATGAATACGAGGATGCCTTAAAAGCTTTTGATAAATCACTGAAGCTTCTCAATGTGGATTACATTGACCTTTATCTGCTCCATAAACCATACGGCAATTACTACGCCGCCTGGCGCGCACTTGAAAAACTTCACAAGGAAGGTCTTATCCGTGCGATCGGCGTGACCAGTTTTTCCAATGAACGCCTTCAGGACCTGTTTCTTCATAATGAAATCAAACCGGCTCTCAATCAGCTGGAAACGCACCCGTTCTTCCAACAGAAAGCCGCCAATGAGTTTTTGCATGCCGAGGGAATCGTGCATCAGGCATGGGCGCCGTTTGCCGAAGGACAAAACGATATTTTCAACAATCCTGTATTAAAGGGAATTGCCGACAAGCACGGCAAGAGCGTCGCCAATGTGATTTTGAAATGGCTCAATCAGCGCAATGTGGCAGTGATTCCGAAGTCGATCAATAAAGCCAGAATCGTTGAAAACTTCAACAGTTTTGACTTCACTCTGAGCGAGGAAGAAATGACGTTAATCGCATCCCTTGATACGGGAAAGAGTCCGATTTATGACGACCAGGATTTGGGCGTCACTAAGTTTATCGGCCTGCACAAAATTCATGATTAAGCGAGGTAGTCAAATGAAAACAACGATTTTAAATAACGGCGTGCAGATGCCGTTTTTGGGTTACGGCGTCTTTCAGGTCAGTCCTGATGTATGCGAAGAATGTGTCCGTACGGCTCTCGACGTCGGCTACCGATCAATTGACACGGCGCAAGCCTATTTCAACGAAGAGGCTGTGGGCAGAGCTTTAAAGCAGTCGGGCGTTGACCGCAAAGAGATTTTTCTGACAACCAAAGTTTGGATCTCCAATGCGGGGGAAGATCGCGCCATGGCGAGCATTGAAGATTCGCTTCGCAAGCTTCAGAGCGACTACGTAGATTTGCTCTTGATCCATCAGCCCTTCGGTGACTACTACGGAACATACCGCGCGATGGAAAAAGCCTATGCAAGCGGCAAGGTTCGTGCGATCGGTTTGAGTAATTTTTACGGTGCGCGTTTTGTTGATCTGGCAGAACATTTTGATGTCAAGCCTGCAGTCGTGCAGCTTGAAACCCATATTTTCTCGCAGCAAAAAGTCATGCGCCAACTCGTTGCTGAATACGGAACCAAAGTGATGGCCTGGGCACCGTTGACCGAAGGGCAAAACGGGCTCTTTACTCAACGGATTCTCACTGAGATTGGCCGGCGCTACAACAAGACCGCAGCACAGGTGGCTCTTAAATTCTTAACTCAGGAAGACATCATTGCCATACCGAAGTCCGTGCATCGCCATCGCATGACTGAAAATTTTGCTCTTGACGATTTTTCTCTCACTGATGCCGACATGACGACGATTCGAGCTTTGGATACGGGACATCGGCTCATAGTAGACAGTTTTGAAGATCCTAATTTGGCGAAGTTTTTGATTCACTACGAAGAGCACATCAAACAATAATTTTGCGCTTTTGAACTGAGAGGAGCGCGCATCGTTATACTAGGGGTCATTATCAACAATGGCCCCGTTTTTTGTTATGACTGCTTTTATTCAGACTTTATCTCAATCGCCCCTGGGACTATGGGGATCGGTGTTTGCCTTTCTGACTTTTTTACTCATTGTTTTGCTGATTCTGATTGTCAGTAACAGGTCAAAAAAGCATGACAAGCTGTTGGCAGTCATGGCTCAACAGATGCAGACCAATGCGGACACGCTTCGCTCCGATATCGAGCTCTCTGTGAATGATGGTGTACAAAAAGCCAACAGCCAGCTGCGCATCGAAATGAATGACTCGATGAATAGGCTCGCTCAATCTCAAAACCAAAACATGGTGGCTTTTGCCGATTTAATCCGCAAGATGAATCAGGGCAACACGGAAGTGCAGCTTCAGGCCCGTGAAGCGTTAAAGACCCAGGTTACTCAGTTATCCTCCAGCATCAACCAGGAGTTAAACAGTATTCGCATGACTTTAAACAGTCAGCTGCAAACACTTCAGAATAACAATGACGCGAAACTCGAGATGATGCGTCAGACGGTTGAATCCAAACTTCAGCAAACGCTTGAAACGAGACTTTCGGAAAGTTTCAAACAAGTGGCTTCTCACTTAAAGGACGTGGAAAGCGGTTTGGGTGAAATGCGGACAATAGCCGGTCAGGTCGGGGAATTAAAGCGGGTGCTCACCAATGTGAAGACCCGAGGGACGTTCGGCGAAGTGCAGCTCGGGGCGATTTTGGCCAACATTATTCCCAATCACTATGAGGAAAATGTGGCTACGCGCCCCAACAGCAATGATCGGGTGGAATTCGCCATTAAGATGCCGGGCGCTGACGAAGGGAAATTTGTTTGGCTGCCGATTGATTCAAAATTCCCTGTTGAAGACTATCAAAAGATTGAAGAAGCTCGCGAAACAGGGGATGCGCAGGAAGCTGAGCGGCATGCCAAAGCGTTCGAGAACCGAATTAAATCGGAAGCAAAAAAGATTCATGATAAATACGTGGAAGTTCCCTACACCACTGAATTTGCTGTGATGTTTTTGCCCAGTGAATCTCTTTATGCCGAATGTTTGAGACGCCCCGGCATGATCGAAGATCTGCAGAATAATTTCAGAGTGACGGTGGCTGGCCCCACAGTGCTCAGCGCCCTATTAAACAGTTTGCAGATGGGATTCAGAACACTGGCCATTCAAAAACGAAGCGCGGAAGTCTGGACGGTATTGGGACAGGTCAAGAGTGAATTTATGAAATTTGCCGACGCGCTCGATGCGATGGAAAAACGAGTCGACGGGGTTAAAAGTGCTATCGCCGGGGTGAGAACCCGCACCAATGTAATGGGGCGCAGGCTTCGCGATGTCGAGGAGTTGCCCGGGGAGAAAAAAGTCGATACATTAGCGCCTGCGGAAATCAAAGAAGAGGACTAAATGTTTAAGCGCATCATGCAAATCGGTATTGCCGTCGCATTGATTGTGATGGCTGCGTGTATCGTCGTTCAATTTTTGGGAGCGATAGCCAAGCTTTAAAGAGAAACGCCGCAGGACGCGGCGTTCTCATTTAAAAAATTTGTCTGATGACTTTTTCCAGTCTGGCGGCAATATCAATCACTTTTCGGTCTTCGAGCCGCCTTGCGCCCACAGTAATCCCGATCATCGCGTGGTTGGCGCGCTGTGCCAGCGGCAAAGCGACATAGGGGGCGCGGCCCACCGCCCACCAGGGTGTAAATCCTACGCAAATAATCGCTTGGGCTTGTGCTTGCTTTACAGTGAGATCAATGGCCTCAGTGCAATTGCCTATGCCTTTTTTCAGAGCGTTTTTATAAACCTCGTTATCCAAGTCGGGTGAATAAGCAAGAGCTCCGGTAATGCGATCCATGCCATAGGGATGGTGCAGAGCACGCATCTCGTACATTTTGACCAAGTCTTTGAAGGTGCCCGGCGTTTTCCCGTTTCCGTATTTGGCAAGAAACCGGTCAAAGTCCCCCTGAATTTCAGTCGACGAAATGATTCTGTAATAGGTTTCGACATTTTTAATCGGCACTTCAACAAGTTCGATATTGTTTCGGCGGACAGCGTCGACAAACTTTGTTAAAACTTTACGTTCTTCATCGTCAAATGCTCTGTAGTCGGGGATTGCCAGAGCGAGTTTAATCAGTTCTTTGTTTTCACCTAAAGCAGTATGAAAATCAACGTTGTCGGGGCAAACGGCTGTTGCCTCATCTTCAGGATCCTGACCGCACAGGGCTTCAAGGAGTTTGGCAGCCTCTTCAACAGTTTGCGCCATAGCGCCCGGTGTATCGAGCGAATGAGAGATGGGGACAACGCCTTCTCTGGAAATCATGCCGACGCTTGGTTTGATTCCGACAATACCGCAGGCCATTGAGGGAATCACAATACTGCCGTGTGTTTCAGTGCCGACGGCGCTGTGGCAGAAACCGGCTGCAACAGCAATAGCTGAGCCCGAGCTTGAGCCTCCGGGTGAAAGTGTGGAATCAATCGGATTGATTCCCTGACCGCCTAATTCAGAATAGCCGGGCGGCATTTTTGAACTTAAATAGCCGGCCAATTCACTCATCGTGGTTTTGCCGAAGGGAAGACCTCCGTGCTCACGCAGCTTTTTGATGCAAAAAGCGTCGTTGGATTTGAGCTCTTTGAGTGCATAGCTGCCCGAGGTTGCCCTGAGGCCCGAAACCGCAATATTGTCTTTGACCAGAATCGGCCACTGAGTGTCCAAAGGGGGCTCACGCCACTGGCTGACGGCATGAATAATGTGATTGAGTTTGCGGATGCGGTCATTGATAATGGCGGCGTTTGGCAGTTGATCCCGGTAAAGAAAATCCATGATAAGCTCCACGAGGCTCAGATCGTTGAGTAGAGTTTGACACTTTGCGCGACGCGCCGCAAGGAGAAAATATCTTAGATTGGAAAATTTTCGGGCTTAATCAGAGCACAGCCGAAACGTTTGGCTTTACCTCGAGCTTTCAGAACCTTTTTGTCTTTGGAAATGAGCCATGAGGCGCCGCTTGCTTTTGCGAGATTGAAGAATTTGTCGTCGTCGGGATCTTTGCAGAAAGACTCTTTTTCAAGAGGCTCGGCAAGTATGGCGTGAAGATTGAGCCAACTCTGCAAGAGTTTATCTTTTTCGATGTCGTTAAGCTGAAATTGTTCACGAGAGATGACATCGGCAAATTCATAAAAAGTGTCGTAATGACCGACTGCTTGAATCGATCTGCTATCCAATGATTTTTTGAGATTGCCGCAGTTGGAATCTGTAAAATAAAGCAAATCCAATAGGACATTGGTATCGATCACACACAAAGGAACACTTAAAGGGCGCCGCAGCTCTCGGGCGCCCTTAAAGAGTTCAAGCAGCTCTTCTTCGTTTACGCTCATTAGGGCAGAAGATCTTTAACAGCAGCCGCTTCAGCCAAAAGTTCATCGCGAGTGATTTCCAGACGGCGGCGAACTTCCTGCGTCATCGGCATGTCGCTGATGATTTGGTAGCGTGCTTCACCGGGGCAAAGGCAGGGGAAGCCGAACACAAGTCCCTTGGGGATGCCGTAGCTGCCGTCAGAGGGCACAGCCATCGTGCAGCACTTGCCCTGGCTGCCCAAAATCCAGTCACGCATGTGATCAAGTGCGGCGCTTGCGGCTGAGGCCGCTGATGAGGCACCGCGTGCTTTGATGATTTGGCTGCCTCGGGTGGCAACGTCTTTGATAAAGTTTTCCTGCCACTCGGCATCAAATTGGTCACTTAAGCGATGACCCTTGTAGCGCAAAAAGCGAATATCCGGATACATCGTATTGCTGTGGTTACCCCAGACAAAAACCTGTTCGACACCGCTGACCGGTGCTTCAAGTTTTTCTGCCACACGGGCCATGGCACGGTTTTGGTCCAGACGCATCATTGCCGAGAAGCATTCCGGTTTGAGATCGGGTGCATTGCGCATGGCAATGTAGGCATTGGTATTGCAGGGGTTGCCGACGACAAGCACTCGCACGTCGCGCGAAGCGCGTTCATTCAAAGCTTTGCCCTGACGCTGGAAAATCTGACCGTTCACCCGCAGGAGATCGGCGCGATCCATACCTTCCTTACGGGGCTGGGCACCGATTAAAAAGACGCATTCGGCACCGTCAAAAAGTTCCTGTTCATCGCTATAGGCATTCATTTCAGCCAAAAGGGGGAAAGCGCAGTCGGACAATTCCATCATCGTGCCTTTGAGCTTTTGGCGGCTTTCCGGTGTATTGCGGTCTAAAAGGCGCAATTCAATGGGCTGCTGATGACCGAAGAGGTCACCGGAGGCGATGCGAAACAAAATCGAGTAACCGATCGCACCGCACGGACCGGTCACAGCAATACGAATGGGACGAGTCATTGATAACTTCCTGAAAAGACAGTTAAACCTGCATTTATTATAAGAATAAAAAATAAAAACATATAAATTTTTCTTGAACATTTAGAAAAATAAATAAAAAATTCTTTCTTATTTTTAGAAATCGCTACGATCTGTTAAGACGTATTAGAAACAAGGCAAAACGCGGTCTTCTCATCTAAAATTCGTGCAGCTAATGGATATAGGTGCCTTCATGTATAAAAAAATTGTAGTGGGATTGATCTCCGCTTTTATTGCCGGTTCTGTTTTCGCTGCGCCCGATGAGGATGCAGAATTCATTACTCCTGAATCCTTAGGCTGGGAAGCCGGTGTTGTGGGACCGAGTCCGCTTGATCCTGATTACATCGATCCGGAATTTAAAACTCTTGAAGAAGCCGAAAAAGGTAAGGCAATCGGTGAGGCGGAGTTAAAGCGAATCCAGAGACTTCGTGAAGGTCATACCTATTTGTGCCAGAAGAAAATTTTTGTCAATGACTGTATTGATCGCGCAGAGACGGTTCTCTATAAAAGAACCCGTATTGCCAATCGTCTGATTCGCAAAGCCGATCACCAGATTCGTATTTTCAAATCTCAGCAGCGCCAGGCAGAAGCGGCTCAGGGACCTGCGATGCCCGCAAAACGCGCCGATGTCAAAAACGTTGATGAAAAAATAGCCGCGCAAAATGCCCGAAAGGCTCAGGAAGGAGCCAACCAGGCTGCCTACGATGCCAAGGTGAAGGCTGCCGAAGAGCGCAAGGCTGAAATGATGAAAGCTGCTGAAGAGCGAAAAGCCAAGCGTGAAGCCAAAAAGGCTGCTTATGAAGCAGAACGCCAAAAGCGTGAAGAGGCTCAAAAGCTGCAGAAAGAACAAGCCGAAAAAGGTTCATTCTTTTAATGAAACCTCAGTTTGAATCGTCCATTGAGCATGCGTTTGCCCCTGACGGTCCTCTGTGTCGTCAAATCGAAGGGTTTAAGAGACGCGACAGCCAGCTTCAATTTGCCAAGGCTGTCGCTGAAGCTATTGACTCCAAGGGGGTAGCCGTTGTTGAAGCCGGTACCGGGACCGGAAAAACTTTTGCTTATCTGGTTCCGGCGGTTTTGTCACGCTCCAAAACAATTGTCTCTACGGCAAGTAAAACTCTGCAGGATCAGCTTTTTAATAAGGACGCAGGACGCGTTTGCGCAGCGCTTGCCATTGATGCCGATGTGGCGGTTTTGAAAGGCCGCAGCAACTATATCTGCAAAGAGCGTTTGGACCGGTTGGTCGAGCGCGGTTTGCTTCCCGAGGCAGACAGTTACAAGCGGCTCAAAAAAATCATCGACTTTGCCAGACAAAGTGACACCGGGGATAAAAACGATATTCCCGGAATTCCCGAAAAAGATCCCCTGTGGCCTTGGGTGACGAGCACCAAAGACAACTGCCTTGGTAAAACCAAGTGCCCGCACTACGATGACTGTTTCGTCAATCGTGCGCGTCTCCGGGCACGCGAAGCCGACATAGTCATTGTGAACCACCATCTTTTCATGGCTGATTTAAGCCTCAAAGATGACACAATGGCCGAATTGCTCCCTGATGCCGATCTCGTTATTCTGGATGAAGCGCACAAGCTGCCTGATATCGGAATTGACTATTTCTCGGATATGTTTTCGCTGTGGGAACTGCAGGATTTTTCCGAAGAAGGCCGCATTATCGGTAAGGCTCATGCGCCGGGCGTGGTACGTTGGGACGATGTATTTTTGGAAGTCAAAAAAGCCGCTTTGAATGTCCACCAGACGATTCACCGAGGGCTCGGTGTGGAGATCGACAGCGAAGTCGAAGTGGCCGGTATTGAAAACTTTTCCGAAATCATTAAAGAACCTTTTGAGGCACTCTGCCAATCCGTTTCTGAAGTTCGCAAAGCCTTTAAATCCATTGAGGGCTCTGTTGATGAGTGTGATCTTTTTGCCGAGCGCGCAGAAGAACTTTATAAACGAATTCAGGATTGGCAGGTGACACTCTCAAACCCGCAGGCAGTTAAAACGGTCGGAGGAATTCCTTCTGTTCTTTGGCTGCGCCTGACCGATCAGAACGTACTTTTTTCCAATACGCCTTTGTCGCTTGCTCAGCCTTTTGTAAAAGCCCGTGCCAAAATGAGCAACGCCTGGGTGCTCACGAGTGCCACGATTTCTACCCGACGGGATGACGGTTCGGCTGATTTTTCGTATTTCCTTAACGAATTGGGACTGGCTTCTCAGACACCGACATTTACCTGGGACAGCCCGTTTAATTTCCCTTATCAGGCAAGGTTTTATCTGCCGAAAAATTTGCCCGGGGTGTTTGAAGACAATTTTACCCACGAGCTCGTTGAAGCCTCCTGGCCCTTGCTGCAGAAAACGCAGGGGCGGGCATTTTTCCTCTGCACAAGTTTCCGCTCCATGGAGGCAATTGCCAACGAGCTTCGTCTTCGAATGGGAGCCAACTTTACGCTTTGTGTGCAGGGCGAAGCTCCGAAGTCCGAACTTTTGCAACGATTCAAGTCGATGCCCAATGCCGTGTTGGTGGGCTCCATGAGTTTTTGGGAAGGCGTGGATATGAAGGGGGATGCTCTTCAGCTGGTGGTCATTGACAAAATGCCTTTTGCGCAATTTGACACGCCGGTGGCTCGCGCCAAGAAAGAGTGGTTTGCTCAGCAGGGTAAGAATCCCTTTATGAGTTATCAATTGCCGGAAATGATTACCACGCTCAGGCAGGGTGTGGGCCGATTAATCCGCAGTGAAAATGATTTCGGGGTGGTCCTTTTCGGGGACAACCGCTTGCTTGAACAGCGCTATGGGAGGGTTGTGCTTGAAAGCCTGCCGCCCATGATCAGAACACGGGAATTCGCCCGCGTCTACTCATTCCTTGATAATCCGGATGAGGCATACTAAAAAGGCTGCCCGCAGGCAGCCTTTCTTAAAAGTTCTTCAATCTTAACGTTCGCGGTTTTGATTGAGTGCGAGCACTCGTTCAACGTCAGCTTCCAGATCCTTCACACCCATTTCCCGATAGCAGTCACGGATGAGTTCCAATGCGTCATCGGAGTAGGGGGTCTGTTGGAATGTACGCACGACATTTTGAGCGCGTTCAATGGCAGCCACGTATGCGTGACGGTCAAAGTAGAATTTCGCGATATTGTATTCATGGTGCGCTTGAGAAAGCACAAGTTCATGCATGCGGCGGCGCGCTTCGTGTGCATAGCGCGATTGCGGGAAGCGCTCGATCAGTTCCTTAAAAGTGTCAAACGCCGTCTGAGCTGCATCGGCATCGCGTTCGTAAATGTCCTGCGTAAGAAGTGCCGTGAAGATCGTGTTTCGCTGGTTAAGCGTGGAGATTGCCTTCAGATACAGCACGTAGTCACTGTTGGCATGATCGGGGTATTGACGAAGGAAGCGGTCGCAGGCCTGTACGCACTGCTCAACGTCGCCTTCGCGCCAGTAAGCGTAAGCGCTTTCAATTTGCGCTTGCTGAGCATAGCGGCCGAAGGGATAACGGCTTTCCAATTTTGTGTAATAATCTTGCGCCCGAGTCCAGTCGGCGTCTTCGACTGCCAGACGAGCCTCTTCGTAGAGTTGTTCGGCAGTCCAACCCTGGGTGTGGTCGATTTCAACTTGGGTGCAGCCTGCGGCTGCAACGGCGATGGCGGCGGCCATCACAACGGTTGCCGCACGCTTGCGCATTTGATGTAAAGTTAATGCCATTGATGTGACTCTGATAAATGCGGTCAATTGATTCACGGATTATAGCGATCCGACCGCCTTTGACTCAAGTAAAAGATTAAGGAAATGTATGTCGGCTCCTTCTGAAGAAGCACTTTATTTTGTTGTTGAGGACGAATATTCCGGTGAGCGTCTCGATAAAGTATTGGCAAAACTTTTGCCCTCGGTGTCCCGAGCAAGGCTGCAAAGCTGGATTGAACAGGGAGCGGTAGTCGTCAACGGCGAGGTGACGGAAAAAATCCGAGCCAAGGTTGCCGCAGGCGACGAGATTGAAGTGACCGAGCAGCCCAGCCCCGAGGAGCTCGCCTTTAAGCCCGTTGCGATGGATATTGATGTCATCTATGAAGATGATGACATTCTGGTTGTCAATAAACCGGCCGGACTGGTTGTGCACCCGGCAGCGGGTCACTGGGATGACACGCTTTTAAACGGACTTTTGGCCCGCAATCCTGAATTAAAAACTCTGCCTCGTGCCGGCATTGTTCATCGTCTTGACAGAGACACGACCGGTCTGATGGTCGTTGCCAAGACGCTTGAAGCGCAAACGGATCTGATTCGTCAGCTTCAGGCGCGCACGGTCAAGCGCGAATATTGGGCGATTGTCCACGGTCAGGCGCCTGAGGCGGGCTTTATCGATGAACCCATCATGCGTGATCCGCGCTCACCGATGCGCTTTTGTGTGGGTCAAGGCCCCAGAGCCAAGGAAGCCAAAACGCATGTCAGACTTGTCGATACCGCTTTTGTGCCGGGTGTCGGCCAAACCCCTTTGACTGTTTCGTGGGTTGCCTGCAGGCTCGACACCGGCAGAACTCACCAAATCCGTGTGCATATGCAGTGGGCAGGCCTCGCTCTTGTGGGCGATCCGGTCTATAAGGGTAAAATGGGAAGGTTGCCTGAAGATTGTCCGCTTTCGGCAATCAAACGCCAGGCGCTGCATGCTTCCCGATTGGGACTGCAGCACCCGAGAACGAAAGAATTAATGCAATGGTTTGTGCCTGCGCCGCAGGATATGGCGCAGCTGATGCAAGAGATCGGTTTCGGTCCGACTGATGAACCTGTGACAGTTTTTGATTGATAGGAATTTTCCAATGATTGACGATACCACCAAGCCCGCTTTAGCGATTTTGCAGCCTGATTGGGACAGTGTTCGCCCGGCCAACGTTGATGCGCTCATGACCCTTCGCGCAGGCGGCGTCTCCTCCGGTCCTTTCGGCGACAAGGACGGCATCGGCGGCTTTAATGTCGGTTTATATACGGGGGACGTTCCCGTTTGTGTGAACATGAACCGAAATCTTGCCGCGCAACTCGTGCCTGCCGATCCCAAGTGGCTTAAGCAAGTTCACGGCGACCGTGTGGTGGACGCTGAAACGGCAGCGCCCGAAGAAGAAGCCGATGCAAGCAGCGCAATCACCCCCAATGTGGTGTGCGTGGTCCAGGTGGCTGATTGCCTGCCGGTTTTGATCGCCGAAAAAAACGGACGCGCAGTTGCTGCCGTGCACTGCGGCGGGCGAAGCCTCTCGGCAGGAATCCTTCAAAAAACCATCGCCCGTCTGCGTGAAAGACTCTCTGACTCTGACGCGCAATTTATCGCGTGGCTTGGACCGCGTATCGGTGATGAAGATTTCGAAACGGGTGCCGATGTACTTGAATCCATGCAAAAAATCATTGAAGGCGCCGAAGTGGCTTTCAAAGAAAAGGGCGACGGCAAGTATCTCTGCTCTCTGACAACGCTTGCCCGCATGGCACTCCTGCAGGTGGGCGTAGAAGACGTGATCCAGGCTCGACACAGCACCTATGCCGATCCTGAACTCTTTTACAGTTTCCGCCGTGACGGTACCACCGGCCGCCACGCCGCAATGATCTGGATTAAAGGTTAAAGAATGCTTAAAAATGCCCGAATCGGTGTAGTTTCCATGGGCTGCCCCAAGGCACTTGTGGATTCTGAACGCATCATGACGCAATTGAGAGCCGAGGGTTATGAAATTGTCGGCTCTTACTCAGACGCAGACCTTGTGATTGTCAATACCTGCGGCTTTCTGAATGAAGCCGTGGCCGAAAGTGTCGATGCCATTAATGAGGCGATGCGTGAAAACGGCCGGGTGATCGTCACCGGCTGCCTGGGTGCGAAAAAACATTTGGACGGCACGTCCTACCTCGATGATGTCTGTCCGAATGTATTGGGTGTGACCGGTCCGGGTGAATTTGAAAAAGTCTATGAGCTTGTGCACCGCAATCTGCCGCAGCCTCATAGTCCATACTGGGATCTGGTGCCTAAGGCAGGATTAAAGCTCACGCCTTCGCACTACGCCTATCTCAAAATCAGTGAAGGCTGCAATCACAAGTGCGCTTTTTGCATTATTCCGCAGTTAAGAGGGAAACTCGTCAGCCGTCCGATCGGAGAAGTACTGCGGGAGGCGGAAATCTTAAGAGAGTCGGGCGTGCGTGAACTCATGGTCATTAGCCAAGACACTTCTGCCTACGGTGTTGACTGCCGCTACAAGATCGACTTTACCGATCAGGGTAAGGCGGTCCAAACACGTCTCATCGATTTGGCGCGCGAATTGGGTGAACTCGGAATGTGGATCCGTCTGCATTATGTTTACCCCTATCCGCAGGTTGATCAGGTGGTGGAATTGATGGCCGAGGGCAAAATTCTGCCTTATCTGGATATTCCGTTTCAGCATGCACACCCCAGAGTGTTAAAAGCAATGAAACGGCCCGCCGCTACTGAAAAAACACTGGAAAGAATTCAGAACTGGAGAAAGATCTGCCCGGATCTCACCATTCGATCAACGTTTATTGCGGGTTTTCCGGGCGAGACAGAGGAAGAATTCCAATACCTTTTGGATTTCCTCAAAGAGGCTCAGCTTGACCGTGTCGGCTGCTTTGCCTACTCTCCCATTGAGGGGGCGAGTGCCAATGACTTGCCCGGTGCCTTGCCCGATGAGGTCAGAGAAGAACGCCGAGACCGCTTCATGCTGGTACAGTCTGAGATTTCTGAAGAACGCATGCGCCGCAAAATCGGCACGATTCAGAAGGTCATTATTGATGAACCGGAAGATGAAGACGGCGTTGCCATCGGCAGAACAACGGCCGATGCGCCTGAAATCGACGGCATTATCTATGTCACTACCGATACACATTTAAATCCCGGTGACATCGTTAATGTGAAGGTGACGGCTAACCAAGAGTACGACCTGATCGGCAGACACATTGTTTCTTAATCGGGAGACAAATCGGTGAAGATTAAAAGCACTGTCAAGACCATCTGTCTGGCTGTTCTGGCTCTTTTTGTCATTGTCGAGGGTTATTACGTCGGGCAGGTACTCTGGTACAGTATTTCGCCTGTCGAAACATCTGCTTATATCGAAAGCGAGCGGGAACGTTTGGGACGCGTGAGCTACAAACCGGTGCTTTTAAAGAATGTCTCAAGTGACATGGTGCGGGCGACGGTGGCTGCAGAAGATGCCCGTTTCATGGAACACATCGGCATTGAGTGGGAAGCGACGGGCGAAGCCTTCGTGAGCAACGTCATTGAAGGCGAACGGGCGCCGGGCGGCTCCACGATCACTCAGCAAACCGTTAAAAATCTCTTTTTGTCACACGAAAAAAGCTATATCAGAAAGGCCCAGGAAATGTTCTTGGCATTGGTCATGGATGCCACATGGAGTAAAGGGCGGATACTGCAGACATACTTAAATATCGCTGAATTCGGAGAGGGAATTTTCGGGGTTGAAGCGGCTGCACGGCACTATTATGGGGTGAGTGCCAGGCGTCTTACTCATTGGCAAAGCGTTTGGCTTGCCGCCATTCTCTCCAATCCCAGATATTACGAAAAACACGGCTCAACCGACTGGCTTCGGCATCGCATCGATGTGATCGAAGGGTCGATGAAAGAGCCCCAGTTTGCTTCAATCAATAATCGAATGCATTAAGAAAGCTGTGCGGTTTGTCGCTCGGCAATTCTCTTTTTGAGCATCAGATACGCCAATACCGAGTAGACAATCGCTTGAGCAGCGCTTGCTGAGAGCATCGGCGCAATATCGGCAATAGAAGCGCCCTCCTGGCTTGCCAAAACAATGGCCTGACAAGCGGGTGTTGTCGGGATGACCCAGGCAAAGGGCAGGGTCCAGAAGGCAAAATTTTCCATCGGATACACAAGCCCGGAGAGAAACACGCTTGGCGCCGAAGCCAGCACCAAGCCCGCTGCGTATCGGTTGGTGTTCATCCAAAGTGTCAGGAAAATGGCCAAAGCGGTAAGCGACACTGTAAAGAGCAGTATCGCGATGATGACCGCAGGGGGATTGATGAGTGTCGGCATGGTCAAAAGAGCCAATCCGAAAGACTCAATGAAAAATGACCAGAAAAGCGCAATTGCCAAAAATCCCAAGGCGACATAGAGGAACTGAGCGGGAGAAGTCATTGCCGCATTAAAAAATTCCGGAGGTTTGGCTGCAGACAGCCAGCCGCCTAATGCAATACCGGTACCGAAGAGCATTACAGCCTGCACGATGACAATAGCCACCATCGGTACGGTGTAGTAGCCGTAACCCGAGATGTTGTTATAGAGATCCTGCGAGGTAAAGGGTGAGGGAGCCATCGCCATTTGTTTGACAAGAATCGGGTTAAGCCCCTGAGCGACAAGGCGCGAGGCGGCGCTTACCATATTTTCCTGTGTGACGAGTGCGAGCACTGCAGCCGAAACCGCCCTGCCTTTTACAGGCACTGCGCCGTTACTGAAAACCGTTACAACCGTTTGTTCGCCGCGCAGAATCTCACGCAAAAAATTCTCACCGATCACGACGATGACATCGGCTTCTGAGCGCCTGAAAGCTTCACGGGCCTGAGAAAAATCCGCCGTTTCAAGTACGGTGTCGATCACGGCAGCCGAGCGCAGTTTGTCTGTAAAGTCCTGCGAAGTGCGGCTTTGATCCATATCGACAATCGCCGTCGGGATTTTGACAATGATCTGATTGTCATAAGGCAGGGCATAAAAAACCAGGTAAAAAAGCGACGCTATCGCGAAAACCATGAAGCTGTCGTGGGAGAAAAACGCATGGCGAATCGTTTGAAGGAAGATACGCAAACGGCTCATTGCTGTACCTCCGACTCAAGTTCAATTTCCTCGCGAATTCGCCTTTTAAAAAGCCCGTAACCGACACCGAACCACAAAAGGGCAAATATGGCGAGTTTGCCTAATGTCCAGAGTGAAGAAAGTAAGGGGGCGTCAAGTATCCAAACCTGTCCCTGGAACTTAAAGTAGTGAGTTAAGGGGAATGAGACGGCAAGCCACTGTATCGGTTCGGCCATTGAATCCAAAGGATAGGAAAATCCGGTGTAGGGGAAAATCGGTGCAATGTAACCCACAATGCAGCTTAAAACAATCACCCATCCGAGCGGCATTACCACACCGATTAAAAAGACGGGCAGCAGCGCCATGACTGCCATAAAAAAGGCAAAACCGAATAACCACAAAAGAAGACTTCCCTGAACCCACCAGCCCAGCGCTCCGGTCATAATGGCGATGTAGGCAAAACCGTAGAAACAATACAGAAGCCACCAGGGGAGGGCTTTGCCGAGAAAGGCGATCAAGGGGCTGTTGTCAGCCGCGACAAGCCACTTTCTGACCTGTCGGTCACGCCAAAGCGATAAAAGACGGCTTGCAAGCGCAAGTGTCATCGCCAGATGCAAAATACCCGGAATCAATGTGGGCAAAATATAGGCTTGAAAGTTAAAACCGACGTTGCCAAGGGTAATTGAGTGAACAGAAATGAGAGCTGTGGCCCGCTCAGCCTGCTTGGCGGTGAGGCCTGCTGTTTGAGCCAGCCTTTTGAATTTATCTGTCTGATAACCCAAAAGCGTTTGTTTAATATCGAGCTCAAGCGTTGTGGCAATGGCGTAGAGCGTTTTCGGAAAGTAAAGTTCGACGGAAGCACCGTCGGGCTTCGTGCTTCGGTCAAGCCATCTGTCAGGAATAACCATGTAGGCGTAGACATCGGCTCGCTGAACGGCTTTTTGCGCTTCAAGGGGCGTAGCGTAGGAGACAAGACGCACGGACGGGATGGCGTCAAGCCGGCTTTCAAGCTCAATGGACTCAGGCTGGTGATCGAGATTGACGACGCCGACAGGAATATCTCGCATGAGTCCCTGACCGAAAAGACCGGCGATAAGAACGCACCAAATAACAGGCATCAAAACAAACATCACCAGATCCCAAGGGCTGCGCAATACAGCCAGGACCTCATCTCTGATGCTTGAAAGAAGCGCCGATTTGCTGCTCATTGTCGGTATTAACGGTTAACGATCACGCTCATGCCGGGGCGCAGATCCGCAACAGGGTTAACTGGTCGGGCACGCACTTCAAAAGTCTTTAAGTCATAGCCGCTCGACTGACGCGTCGCTCTCCAAGTGGCGTAGTCACCGCGCGGGTTAATGAAGTAGACCTTGAACTGAACGTTTTTTGCCCCTAAAGCGGGGATTTCTGCAGTAAGAACGGCGCCCTTCTTAATTTGGGGCATGCTATCTTCACGGATGTTGAAAACTGCCCATTGATCGGAAAGATCAACGACGCTTGCCAAGGGAAGTCCTGCGGCGGCGATTTCACCGGCTTCAACATAAACGCGGGAAACTTCGCCTGCAAGGGGCGCCGTGACATTTTTTTCTTTCACAAGGCTTTCAACCTGCTCCAATCCTCCCGCAGCCTGTCGGGTCAATGCGGCAGCGGCTTCTTTTTCCTGCGTGCGGGCGCCTGTTTGTGCGATGTCATATTGCTCACGAGCAGCAGACAGGAGTTCCTGAGCACTTTTCTTTTGAGCCAACGCCTCATCGTGCTTTTGCTTTGAGATCAGCCCTTCGCGATAAAGAGCATGCACACGAGTGTAAGTTTTCTGTGCCAAATCAAAACCTGCCTGAGCTCGAAGCATTTGAGCCTTGGCTGCGCGGATTTCCTGAGGGCGTGCGCCTTCATCAACCAAATCGGCTTTCGCGGCGGCGGCAGACTTTAGCGCCTGAACTTCTTTGAATTTGGCTTCCACTTCGGGAATATCCAGCGTCATCAGCACTTGCCCGGTACTGACGGTGTCGCCTTCGCGGGCGATAAGATTTTCAACGCGGCCGGTGACTTTTGCGGCAACATCAACGGTTTTAGCCTGCATCACACCGTAAAGCGGCTCTTCACCCGGATGAGTGCCCATCCAAAAACCGACCCCGAGAACAGCTGCGCAGGCCACTGCCGCAGCGGATAAAAGCACGGGTTTGCTGAGAGTCTTTTTTTCTTTTTCTGTCATTGTTCGAGTACCGTGATATCGGAACGGCTGAATGCGTTCATAAAGTCCATCATGCGGCCGCTTGCTGCGTGCAAGAGGCTATAGGCGACAACAAATCGATAAGCTGCCACACGCTGAGCAACTTGCGCAGCGATAAGTTTATTTCTCGCGTCGTTGACATCGTCCACTGTCGAGAGACCTTCTTTGAAAGAGCGCTCCCGCAGTCTGACGTTTTCTTTTGCGAGCTCAATCGAGCTTGTTGTCAGTCGATATTGTTCAAGCGCTTGATTGCTTTTAAGCCAGGCGACTTCAACCACTTTATTGATTTCATTGCGGGCATGGCTTTGCGCGGCCCGAGCCTTGTTGACAAGTGCTCGTGCGCTGCCTACGCGCGCAGAGCGGTCTCGGTTGTCCCAAAGCGTAAAACTTACGCCGATTCCTGCAATCCAGTCGGGCTCAGGCAGCGTGAGATAGTGCTTGATCATGTTGTAGTGACCGAAAAGGTACACCTGCGGGTGGTAGCTGCCTTTGGCGGCCTGAACGCCCATCTGAGCCTGTTCGTGCTGAGCATCAAGCGCTTTGAGAATCGGGTTATGGCTAAGCGCGAGGTCCTGCCAATATGGCAGAGTCTTTAAGTCGTCGGTGACAAACATCGGTGTATCGAGCCGCCCGACAGAGTCTTCACGAAGAAGTTCCGCAAGTTCTGTTTCAGCCACTTTGCGATCGGTTTGTGAAGCGACAAAATCGCGCTCGGCCGCATCGCGGTTGACCTGAGCGCTGAGCCTTTCGATTTTGGCGATCATGCCGGCTTTTTCAAAGCGCTTGGCACGGTTGAGGTCTCGCTCCTGCTGCTTGAGGAGGTCCGCACGAAGCTTCTCGACACTTCTTGCCAACTGCACACCGAAATATTTTTGGACTAAAAGGCTGTCCAATTCGTCCTTGGTTTTATCAAGTCCGGCTTGAGCCTGGCGAAGCGCAGCGCGCGTTGCCTGTTGTTTTGCGCTGATTGCGCCACCCGTGTAGATCGGCCACATCATATCGATGGAAGCGCGGGGACCGGAGATGTCTTCTTCAAAGTTAAATTTGATTTTGTCCTGACCTAAAAAGGCGCTTGCCTCTGGTCCCAAAACCGGTCCCAATAACGGATTTGACGATAAAGAGGATAAGGGATTGTCCAAAGACATATTGATGTCTTTGCGTCCTTCGACCTGTTGGGCATTTAAAGAGATCTTCGGGCCGCTCAACGAGCGCGATTCCCGAACCTGCTCTTGCCGCTGTTCAATGTCGGCCCGACTCATTTTGAGCATATCAGCCCTTTCCTGCATCAAAGCACGGGCATGCTCAAAGCTGATCCCTGCTGCAAAAGAGCAGGGAGCAGTCATTACGGCGCATAGGGATAAGGCTAAAAGTACCTTTTTCATTCTAATTTTCAATTTACGTTTATCAGCCTATTTTAGACTTAAATCACTTTAAATCTTCTGACTGTCCGGAGTCCAGTGCTTTGACAAATCCTCTGAGAAACGCAAGTCTCGATTCAATAGTCGGAGTGGACGTTTCAATTTTAAGTTTTGTCGGTCCCATCATGCGCATGTTGCGGCTTTTTTGCATCAGTTCAATGAGCCTCATCGGCTCAAAATTGGGCTTTGCGGCAAAAGTGACGATGATGACCGATTCCGTTGCCTCAATGCGTTCAATCCTTAAATGCTGACAGTAAAGGCGCAGTCTGTGCGTCTCAATCAGGGTATTGGCCTGCTGAGGAAGTTTCCCGTAACGGTCGCCCAACGCTTCACGCACGGTTTCGATGGCATGGAAAGTTTCGCAGCTGGCAAGCTCTTTATAAAAAGAGAGCCGCTGGTGAACATCTTCGACATAATCTGAGGGCAAGAGCGCCGGAGCGTGCAGATTGATTTCTGCCATGGCCTGAAACGGTGCATCGAGATCAAATGTCTCATTGTTTCTCATGCTCTTTACTGCACGACGCAGCATCTGATTGTAGAGGTCATAACCCACGGCAGCGATTTCGCCGGACTGATGTTCGCCGAGCACTTCACCTGCACCGCGAATTTCCAAGTCATGCATTGAAAGGTAAAAACCGCTGCCCAAATCCTGGAGGTTTTGAATGGCTTCAAGCCGTTTTTGCGCATTTTGCGTCAACGCGTCTTTCCCCGGCGTGAGCAGATAGGCGTAAGCCTGGTGGTGGCTGCGTCCGACGCGGCCGCGCAGCTGATGCAGCTGTGCAAGACCGAATTTGTCGGCCCGGTGCATGATAATGGTGTTGGCTGTGGGCACGTCAATACCGGTTTCAATAATTGTTGTGCAGAGAAGCAGGTTATAGCGCTGCTGATAAAAGTCGCGCATCACGGCCTCAAGTTCACGTTCATTCATCTGGCCGTGACCGACCACAATACGAGCCTCGGGAATGAGTTGGGCAAGCTGCTGACGGCGGTTTTCAATCGTTGCCACGTCGTTATGTAAAAAGTACACCTGACCGCCGCGCTTTAATTCACGCATTACGGCCTCTCGAATCACTTCGGGTGTTTCTTTTCGCACAATCGTTTTAATAGAGAGGCGTTTTTCAGGCGCTGTCGCAATCACTGAAAATGATCGGATGCCTTCAAGGCTCATGGCGAGCGTTCTCGGAATCGGTGTAGCGGTCAATGTCAGGACATCCACTTCGGCACGAAGTTTCTTTAGCACTTCTTTCTGTCTTACGCCGAAGCGGTGTTCTTCGTCGATCACCACCAGTCCCAGTCGGGCAAATTTCACCTTTTCAGATAAAAGCTTATGAGTGCCCACCACAATGTCGATCGTGCCTTTTTCAAGTCCTTCTATCACCTGACTGCTTTGCTTGGCACTGCGAAAGCGGGAGAGCTCGGCGACAGTGACTGGCCAGGCGGAAAAGCGGTCTTTAAACGTGTGGGCATGCTGTTCGGCCAAAAGTGTCGTCGGGCATAAAATCGCCACTTGCTTGCCGCCCATGACCGCGGCAAAAGCGGCGCGAAGCGCAACTTCTGTCTTACCGAAACCGACATCGCCGCACACTAACCGATCCATCGGTTTGTCAGCTTTCATATCATCGAGTACTGCCTCAATAGCGGCCTGCTGATCAGCGGTTTCTTCAAAGGGGAAACTCTCGGCAAACGCTTCATAATCGGCACGGGAGAATCGGAAAGCGTGTCCCACGCTTTTTTCTCTCAGCGCATAGAGATTTAAGAGTTCGGCGGCTGTGTCTCTGACTTTTTCGGCGGCTTTCTTCTTGGCTTTTTCCCAATCGTTTTTGCCGAGATTATGAAGCGGAGCGTGTTCGGCGTCGCTGCCGCTGTAGCGCGAGATGAGCTGAAGCTGTGCCACAGGCACAAAAAGCTTGGCGTCATTGGCGTAATCAAGCCTTAAAAATTCTTCTTCGCCATTGGCTGTTTTAATAGTTTCCAGACCCGCGTAGCGGCCGATACCGTGTGTGATATGAACAACGGGATCACCGATTTTAAGTTCTGCGAGGTCCCGAATCATCATATCCACATTAGTGGTATGAGCCTGGCGGCGCAGTGTGCGTCGGGGAGCCGAGGCATAAAGTTCGGTTTCTGTTAAAACCGTGATACCTTCAACACTGAAACCTTGATAAAGCGGCCCTACGGTGAGCATCACCGGCTCACTGTCGTCATAAAAATCGGCGAACGACTCCGCGTACGGGACTTTTAAACCATTGCGGTCAAAAAGCTGTCCCATGGTTTCCCGCCTGCCGTTTGAGGGGGCCATGATCAAAACGCGGTGTTTTCGATTTTTCTCTTCAGCAATGAGCCGCTCAAGGTTGTCAAGCGGTTTTTCTGCCTTGCGGTCAACAAGAATTCTGTTGGGAGGGGGCGTTTGTTCGGTCTTACTCTGGAATCGTACAAAGGGTTTGAGATGACTGAAAAAGTTCTCGCTATTGAGATACAGCATCTCAGGCGGCAGTACCGGTCGCTCGGCATCGGCCTTCAGGAAACGATACCGCCCCTGGGTTTCTTCCATGAAACGATTGAGCGCCGCTTCGTTGTCGCCTAAAAGAGCGATCAGGGTCTTTTCAGGATTTAAATAATCAAAGAAGGTCGCGCTGTCGTCAAAAAACAGGGGCAGATAGTATTCAATTCCGGCATTGATAATGCCGTGGCTGAGATCTTTATAAATAATGGCTTTGGTGGGATCGCCCGGGAAAATCTCGCGCCACTTGGCCCTGAATTTCATCAGAGAGTCAGCATCAACCGGCACTTCACGGCCGGGCAGTACCCGAACTTCGTCAACAAGTTCAAGTGAACGCTGGGTGTCGGGGTCAAAAGCACGGATCGAATCGATTTCCGTGTCAAATAAATCAAGACGGAAGGGGGTGGCAGCTCCCATCGGGAAAATATCAATTAAGCTCCCTCTGACACTGAATTCGCCGGGGGCGACGACTTGGCTCACATTTTGGTAGCCTGCGCTAACCAGGCGCTCACGCAAAGTGGCGGAATTGATTTCTTCGCCTTTTTTAAAGAAGAAAACTCGTCCTGAAAGATACTGCACGGGGGCGATTGCCTGAGAAGCCGTAGTGCAGGTCAGCAATACCACGTCAGGCGCATCGGACTTCAGGTCTCGGTTTGAGAGCTTATAGAGAATTTCCAGCCGTTCGCTCACCAAATCCTGATGAGGACTCATAAGGTCATAGGGAAGCGTTTCCCAGTCAGGGAAATACACGACATTAAGAGACGGCGCAAAGTAGCGGATTTCATCTTTAAGCCTCAGACACTGCGCTGCGGTGTCCGCGATAATGACAAAAAGCTTTTTGTCAGCCCGCATTTGAAGCGCAGCCTGCGATAGCCACAGCGAATCAACGCCGGACGCCCCCAATGTGAGCGTGCGTTTTGCCTTATTACTTAAATAACTGATATCTCTGTCAATTCTGTCGCGTAAATTTTCAAACATAACGTTCCCTTCGAATCAGGCGGTAATTATCGCCGTTTTTTCCCACTTTCGGCTATTTCAAAAAAATTCTCTCGTCTTTAAAATCCGCCCAAGAGGTGAAATGATGGCTTTGAGTGGTGACGCCAAACTTTGGAGAGGGATTTTTTGCACGCTTGCGGGCGGCATCGGCTGGGGCTTTTCGGGTGCCTGCGGTCAATACCTTTTCTCCTACCAGGAGGTTCGTCCTGATTGGCTGACGGTCATACGAATGATCGCAGCCGGCGTTTTGCTTTGCGTTTTATTTTTTCCTTCGCACCGCGCGGCAATGAAACCGATTTTCAAACCGGGGCTTCATTGGCTGTGGCTGCTGATATATGCGATGGGCGGTCTGATGATCAGTCAATTCGGTTATCTGACTGCAGTTGAACACACCAATTCCGGCACGGCCACCATGCTCATCTATTTCAATCCGGTTTTTATTCTTGCCGCAGTCTGTTTGATACAGTCGCGCCGTCCTTCCTCTCGTGAATTACTTGCGGTCGCCTGTGCTTTTATCGGTACTTTTTTTGTCGCCACTCACGGAAATTTAGATCATTTGGCTATTTCTCCGCAGGGACTTTTCTGGGGCTTGGCAAGTGCCCTGGGTATTGCCGTCTATACGATTTTGCCAGCGACGCTGCTTCCGAAATTTCCCACTCAGGCGCTCATGGGTGTCGGCATGCTTGTGGGCGGTTTAGTGACCGCTGTCCTTATTGATATGCCTTCAATTCCTTACCGGTTGGATTTTCATGGCATCATCGCATTAATTTTGATTGTCTTGCTCGGCACTATTGTTGCTTTTCTTCTCTATATGCAGGGCGTGGCGGATTTGGGCAGTGTGAAGGCCAGTATGATCGCTTGCGTTGAACCGATCTCCGCAGCAGTATTTTCCCTTGTGTTTTTTGATACACAATTTGAATTAATGGATTATTTGGGTTTTGCTTTTATTATTACGACGATCTTTGTTTTAGGTCGACGCTAAAAGGACTTATAGATGCCTGAACGTTTGTTATTGATTCCCGCTGCCGGTGTCGGCGAGCGTATGAAAATCGGTTATCCGAAACAATA
Source organism: uncultured Sutterella sp. (assembly GCA_905201055.1). Lineage (GTDB taxonomy): Bacteria > Pseudomonadota > Gammaproteobacteria > Burkholderiales > Burkholderiaceae_F > Aphodousia. The sequence goes on from CAJKMT010000003.1 coordinate 24,056, forward strand.
TTTTCCCTTAATCGACAATGTCACCATGCTTGAAGTGACAGTCAACCGTCTGGCGGCCATGAATCTCTTTGACAGGATCGCTGTGGTGGTCTCTGACAAAGACAGCTATATCGAAACTTGTCGGTTTGAAGGCAATGTGACGGTTTATCGATGTGGAGGGGAGACGCGGGCTCAGTCCGTATTAAACGGTCTTATTGCCGCAGCGCCCGGTGATAACGATTGGGTATTCGTTCATGATGCGGCCCGCCCCTGTGTGGAAAAGGACAGTGTATTGCGCCTGATTGACACGGTTGAAAACGAGGCGGTCGACGGCGCTATTCTGGCAATGCCTGTGAGTGATACGATCAAATGGGTCAATGACAAAGGCATCATTGAAAAGACAATAGACCGATCACGCTGCTACAGAGCGCAGACGCCGCAGGTCTTTCAAGCCGAGGCGCTGATTTCTGCGCTCAAAGAGGCGAAGGGCTCTGTGACCGATGAAGCCTCGGTGATGGAAATGAAAGGCGCTACGGTTAAAGTGGTTGAGGGCAGTGCCTTTAATATAAAGGTGACTTATCCGGATGACATTCAAATTGTGAGAAACTACCTGCAATCCATACAGAAAGGACAAGAAAAATGAGTTTTCGAATCGGTCAGGGCTACGATCTTCATCGGCTTGTCGAAGGTCGCGATTTAATTCTGGGCGGCGTAAAAATCGATTATGAAAAGGGTTTGTTGGGGCATTCGGATGCCGATGTATTGCTGCACGCGATCACCGATGCTCTTTTGGGAGCGGCGGGACTTGGTGACATCGGTCGGCACTTCCCCGACACGGATCCGGCCTTTAAAGGTGCGGACAGCAAAGTGCTTTTGTCCGAAGCCGTAGCCCTTGTGGTGAAAGCCGGTTGGGTTATTGTCAATGTGGACTGCACGATCGTTGCCCAGGCACCGAAACTTGCCCCTTATATGCCGCAGATTCGCGAATCGGTGGCCAAAGCAATCGGCGTGGATCTGCAGCGCGTCAACGTTAAAGCTAAAACCAACGAAGGGTGTGATGCAGTAGGACGCAAAGAGGCTATTGAAGCACACGCGGTTGTTTTATTGGAAGCTATCTAATTAAAAAAGTCCGAGATTTTCAGGTCTCGGACTTCTGAGTCTTAACTATTTTTGAGGCGGCAGCAGCGTATCAGTCGGTGCCGTCTGCTCTTCAAGAACCGGCTTTTCATTTTTCTTATTGGCAAGCGGCATCACCAATTCCACAATTAAGCCGTGCGGGTGATTACTTGAAAGTTTAATTCTGCCGCCCGAGCGTTTGACGACACGAACCACAATGGCCAGTCCCAGACCCGCACCTTTCGCTCCGCCTCGGGCGGTGTCACCGCGTTCAAAGGGGCGCACAATGCGTTCCATTTCTTCTGCCGGAACACCGACACCCTTATCGCAGATTCTGAGTACGGCATCCTGTCCTTGAGAAAGAACCTGAATATTGAGTTCCAAAAGGCCGCTTTCGGGGGTGCGACCGTAGCGGTCGGCATTCACAAGCAGATTTTGCACCGCTCGGGTGAGTTCCGTCGGATGAGCCATCACAAAGAGATTGCCCATGATGCTCGTTTCAATTCGCACATCGGATTTGGTGCGAAGACGCATGTCATCAATCGTTTCGTAAACGGTAGCACCGAAATCCACACGCTCAAGCGGCTGCTTGCTGCGTTTGGCATAGGCCATGAACTGATTGACGATGTTTTCCATTTGCTCAAGGTCACTGACCATTGCGTCGCGCGACTCATCGGGCAGATCGGCCAATTCAATTTCCAGTCGCATACGGGTGAGCGGCGTTCTTAAGTCATGCGAGACGCCGGCCAAAAGAAGCTCTCGGTCATCTTCCATGCGTTCGAGCTCATGGACCATATGGTTAAAACTTTTATTGACCGCTTCAATTTCTGCCGTTCGAGTGTTTTCAGGCAGCGGATCCGGTTTTTCTCCTCGGCCGAGTTTTTTCGCCGCTTCGCTTAATTCAGCCAAAGGTTTAACGGTTCTCTGTGTCAAAACCGTCGCCCCCATGGTACCCACGAGGAATGCGACAAAGGCCCAGAATACCCATGCTGTTCCGAAAGGAGGATCCAAGAGGTCGCTTCGAATCAAGAGCCAATAGTCATCACCTTCAATGACCATGGAAACCCAAACACCGGGTTCATCGTTGACCTTGCCGGCGATGATTGTCTCTTTGCCAAGAACTTCTTTCGTTTGGGCTTCGATGAGTTCGGCAATGCTGCCTTGTGCTTCAAGGGGATTCCACGTGTCGGAGACTTCTTTTGGAATAATGCGGACGCCTTCGCGATAGGCAAGGATATGCAATAAGTCAGGACGGCTGCCGGGGTCCGAAGAGATAAGCGCGTATCGGGTTAAATTAACCGTTGAGATAATCTGCTGCGAAACCCCTTTGGAGAAGGGTACTTCGGAAAGTACTCTGAAGCTTTGAAGCCACGCAAGTGCTGTGATGATCAATAAGAGCATCAGCAGCGTAAATGTTCGCCAAAACAGACTCGGTGACTTCAAAGACATTCTTTAATTCCTTCTCATTATTGGTTTGCCTGACCGCCGTCGGGGATGAATACATAACCCACACCCCAAACCGTTTGCAGGAAACGCGGCTTGGAAGGATCGGGTTCAATCATCTTGCGAAGACGGGAGACCTGCACGTCAAGCGAGCGGTCAAAGGCTTCGTATTCGCGGCCGCGGGCAATTTCCATGAGCTTATCACGCGACAGAGGCTGTTTGGGGTGACGGGCAAAGGCCTTTAACACAGCAAATTCGCCGGTTGTAAGCGGCACAGGTTCGCCGTTTTTACGCAGCACTCGAGTGCCCAAATCCAGTTCGAATTCGCCGAATTTCACAACTTCGTCAGTCATTGAGGGAGCGCCCGGGGCATCGGCGACCGGACGGCGGCGAAGCACAGCATGAATGCGTGCCAAAAGTTCACGCGGATTAAAGGGCTTCGGGATATAGTCGTCAGCACCCATCTCAAGACCCACGATGCGGTCAACATCTTCACCGCGAGCCGTGAGCATGATGATCGGCGTCATATCTTTTTGTTCGCGCAGGCGGCGCAAAATCTGAAGACCGTCTTCGCCGGGCATCATGAGGTCCAAAATCAAAGCATCAAAGCGTTCACGAAGCCATAAACGATTCATCGTGACGCCATTGTCAGCGACAAACACTTGGAAACCGTTTTCGCCTAAATAACGGCGCAGCAGATCGCGCAGGCGGGGATCATCATCAACAACAAGTAATTTGGGTGTACGTTCCGGCATAATATTTGTAACTCACTTTAAAAAATAGATTGAACAAAAGGCCTTTCTGTTACATTTGTATTTTGAATAAATTATTTTTTTTTGTAAAGAGGAAAAACGGGCTTTTTACACTCAATTACACAATATGGACTCCGTTAAAAATTCGTTTCACCTTTTTGTTGTGAATCACCGTACTATCATGACTGTAGTAAATATATGCCGACCTGTCGGCAGAGGATTTTTTGATGGTTAAAAGCAATGGCATTCGAATTCTTGCTGCGGTACTATGCGTCGGGGTCGCCTCCTGCGCATCCGCACATCCTTTCTATATGTCAGCGTCTCACCATCATTCACAAGACAATTACTATTCTCCGCAATCAATCGACAATATGCTTTTTCAGCCGCAGGGCTCTGATGAAAACCCAAAGCTCTGGACTGAGATGACGCCTAAAGAGCGTGCCGAGATCTGGCCCTTTTTGTCACCGAAAATGCAGCGTTATTATTGGCGAAGCATGACAGACGCCGAGCGCCGTGCGATGCGGGCAGAATTCAGTCCGTCGACTAATGAGAAATTCCGCAAGCGCTATGCTTCTCCGATGGGCACCGCGCCCTGTGCAGAACCCTCACATCGCGCAGGATACCGTATGAGTCCGGAGGAACGCGCTAGGATGCGCGAGCAAATCCGCGAAATGCATATTGAATTTCACCGTTTCAATCGTCCGCCTTCTGTCGCATCAGAAGTGCAGCCGGAGAACTCCTCTCAGCGCTAAAGCCTTTTTGAATCCTTTGTCATTTATCGGGACTGTCTTGCCGTGCTAAGATGGTCCTTTATTTTTCTGACTCTTCACAATGAACGGCAAATCCATTTTATTGGCTTTCGATACCGCTACGGAATACTGCTCGGTGGCTTTGGCTGTCGGGAACAATATTTATCAGCGCACTGAAAAACTCGGCAACGGCCACTCCGAAGCGCTTTTGCCTTGGATTGATGACATGGTCAAGCAGGCGGGCACTTCTCTTCAGGCGCTCGAGGGGATTATTTTCAGTGCCGGTCCCGGATCCTTTACCGGTCTTCGAATTGCCTGCGGCGTGGCACAGGGCCTTGCTTACGGGCTCGATAAAAAAGTCCTTGCCGCCTCCACTCTGACAGCAATGGCTCATCACTGCCGTCATCGTGCCGGCCGCATCGCCGTATTAAATGACGCACGCATGAATGAATGCTATGCGGCGATTTATGAAACGACAGAAAGCGGCTTTAAAACAGTTATGCACGAACACCTGATTAAGCCCGAGGAGGTCGGTGAGTGGATTAAAGAGAATAAGGTGCAGTTTGTTCTCGGTACCGCAATCGGCGTCTACGAAATGGACTTGTCAGTCGATCATGAATACGCCAGCCCCGAGGCTGCCTATATGATCGATTGGTATCGGGACTGCAGGACTGAGCTTAAGGATAGCTGGATTGATCCTGATAAAGCGGCGCCGCTTTATGTACGCGATCACGTGGCACTCACTATCAATGAGCGTCTTCAGGGAGAAAAACTTTGACCTTGCGTTTCACCTCGGCGACAACAGCAGACATTGATGAAGTGGCGCGATTGGATGCAAGCGCCTTTGAATTTCCTTGGAGCCGCAATGATTTTGAGGGGTCGCTAAAAGCCGGTCATTCATTTTTGCTCTTAAGAGACGATAAGATACTGTTGGGGATGGCTGTTTATATGCAGATTTTTGAACAGTCCGAACTCCTCACCATTTCCGTTGATCCGAGTCATCAGGGTAAAGGCTACGGCAAACTTATTCTCAATGAGGTGATGGCAAGGCTGGCAGCCAATGGGGCAGAGTCCCTTTTTTTAGAAGTCAGAGTGAGCAATGCGCCGGCGCGCGGCCTGTATCGCAGTGCCGGTTTTGAGGAAATTTCCCGCCGAAAAGGTTACTATCCCACTCGTGACGGTCGTGAAGATGCGATCGTGATGCAAAAACTTTTAAGCTGATCATGTCTACGTATTCTGAACAAACCGCGCGCCTTTGGATGGCGATGGACATCGGACCGCTCTGGATCGGGCGAGACGAGGATGATCCGTTGTCGCCTGCGGCAATCAAAGCGGAAGATCGTAAGCATGAGGCAGTTCCGGTTAAAGACAACACTGCAGTCTCCTCTCAGAAGATATTTGATTTAGAGCCCGCACCGAAATCGGCGAAACCGCAGTCTCATGAACGCGCGGTCTTAACGACTCCGGAATCTCGTAAACCGAAAACCTTTGAACTTAAACCCATTCGCAAAACCTTTGCCGATCCCGGCATCGTGGAAGTCGACTCTGAACTGCTCACGCAGGCCCAGACGGCTGACTGGCGCACGCTCGAACAGTTGGTTTCTCAGTGCACGGCCTGCAAGGCTTTAAGTCAAAGCCGGCTTTCTACGGTTTTCGGCGTAGCCGAGCGCACTGCCAAAATGGTTATTGTCGGTGAGGCGCCCGGTCGTGATGAAGACCTGCAGGGTAAGCCCTTTGTCGGTAAGAGCGGTGAGCTTTTGGAAAATATTCTCAGAGCACTCGGTTTAAGACGCGGGGCCGATGTTGCCATTATCAATGTGCTTAAATGCCGTCCGCCCAACAACCGCGATCCTCACGACAATGAAATTGCCGCCTGTGCGACGTTTTTGACTCGTCAGCTTGAGCTTTTGGATCCGAAGGTCATTGTGCTGTCGGGGCGGATTGCCTCGCATGCGCTCTTAAAGACGGAGGCTTCGACCGGGAAACTTCGCGGTCAAACGCATCACATTGAAGTCAACGGCCGTCAGGTGCCCACGGTGGTGACATACCATCCGTCATACCTCTTGCGTTCTCCCACGGAAAAAATCTGTGCCTGGCGCGATTTCAACTTCGCCAAAAAGCTGCTGCTTCAATTGAGTTAAGCACCGATTAATGACGTTTAGCTTCACCGATCAGGTGAGTGGAATCGTATTCTTTCTGGTTGCGATAGTGCTTATAGATCACAAGCAGCATGGAAACCACCACAAACAAACCGAACGTAATCATGGTGGCAGGCGCACTCATGCCGAAATGAATCAAAAGTGAATAGATGCCGAGCATCGTCAGAATAGAAAGGTTTTCATTGAAGTTCTGCACGGCAATGGACTTACCTGCGCTCATTAAGACGTAACCGCGGTGCTGAAGCAGCGCATTCATCGGAACGACAAAAAAGCCCGCGCAGATACCCACGGCAATCATAATGACGACGGCAACAGATACGGCCCAGGTGATGTAGAAACCGAAACAGTCAAAGCCGCCGGCGGGTACCATGGTTTGGTTAAAGTACGCCGAGCAGGTGACAAGCACCCCCATGATGACTCCCATCCAAAGGACCTTCAGAGAGTTTTTCAGGCTGATGAGCTGAGCGGCAAGCACGGCGCCCACGGCAATGCCGACGCTTACAACCGCCTGCAAAATAGCCCCTTCGGACAAGTTCATACCGAGAGCATATTCAGCCCACTTTAAAACCAGGAACTGCAAAACGGCACCTGCGCCCCAAAAGAGTGTTGTGACGGAAAGGGAAATCTGACCCAGACGGTCTTTCCACAAAATGGCACAGCTTTGGTAGAAGGTTTTGAGCGTTTCAATTGGTCTGAAGTCGGCTTTCGGATAGCGGGCACCGGTGTCGGGAATGAGAAGGTTGACAGCGGCTGCGCCCAGGTAAATCAGCACAATGATGGAAATGGCGGCTTGAGCGGGAGTGGCAATGCCCATGGCTTCAAAGGGGAAGCCTGAATGAAGAATGGCGTAACTCACTGCATCGTTGATGAGCACCCCACCCATCACAACGCCCAAGATAATGGAGGCAACGGTGAGCCCTTCAATCCAGCTGTTGGCAAGAACGAGTTTAACCGGGGGAAGAAGCTCGGTGAGAATACCGTACTTGGCAGGCGAATAGGCGGCAGCACCGATTCCCACTACGGCATAAGCCAAAAGGGGATGAGAGCCGAAGAGCATCAAAAGACAGCCGACGACTTTCAGCATATTGGTGAGAAACATCACCCGGCCCTTGGGCATGGAGTCGGCAAAAAGACCGACATAGGCCGCAAGGCAAATGTAGCTCACCACAAAAAAGAGTTTCAGAAGCGGCGTCATCCAGTCAGGAGCGTTCATCTGCGTCAGGAGCGCAATGGCCGCAATCAAAAGCGCATTGTCGGCCAGGCTCGAGAGAAACTGAGCGCACATGATGGAATAAAAACCGCGATTCATAATAGCTCTGCTAAATCTAAACGCAACGATTCTAGCAGAGATGCCGCAGGCTAGACTTGAGAATCCATTAGGGACATTTCCCCAGTAAACGTAACAAAACGTACACTTCGACTCAGAAGAAGACACACAACTGACCGAAGAATCCGAACGGAAAATTTTGACTTGCTGCGCTAAGATTAGACGATTGTTTTTTGTCAGAGCTTTTTGGGCTCTTTAGTAATTAGCAGAGTATTGATTTATGCCACGTCCCATTGCAGCCACCATTCACATGGGGGCACTCAGACATAACTTACAACGTATGCGTGAAGCCGCTTGCGGCCGCACGCTTTGGGTCGTTGTCAAAGCCAACGCTTACGGACACGGTTTGCTTCGAGCCGCCCGTGCATTTGAAAAAGCCGATGGTTTGGCCTTAATTGATTTGTGCGACGCAGAAAAAGTCCGCCGTGACGGCTGGAGCAAACGGATTTTGCTCCTGGAAGGTTTTTTTGATGCCAGCGACATTCCTTTATTGGAAAAGTTTGATATTGAAACGATCGTTCACAATCGTCACATGATCGAATTGCTCAAAGCGCACGCACCGTACAAGTGCCTTAAGGCACACATTAAGATCAATTCAGGGATGAATCGCTTGGGTTTTCATCCCGATGAAGAAGAAACTGTCTGCGCAGAACTTCAGCAGATTGAAGGCGTTCAGGTGATGGGTGTTGTCACTCACTTTGCCAACGCTGAGCCCACTTATGATCAGGAAAAGCCCGCAACGGTTTCTTTGCAGTTAAATCGCATGGGGCAGATTACCCCTCTTCCCGAACACCTTTGTATGGCTAATTCCGCGGCCACCATTTGGCACACGGAAGTCAAGGGGGATGCGGTTCGTGCCGGTGTTGCCCTTTATGGCGCAAGTCCTGACAGTCATTACAGCTCTGAAGATTTGGGAATTCGACCGGCGATGACGCTGTCAGCAAAAATTTTGGCTATCCAGAATGTGCCCGCCGGAGAAGCCATCGGCTACGGTTCCCGTTTCGTAACAAAGAGAGATTCCCGTATTGCGGTGGTGGCCTGCGGTTATGCTGACGGCTATCCGAGATCAACGCCTGACGGAACGCCCACTTACGTGGAAGGTTATATTGCGCCGATTGCAGGGGCCATCTCCATGGATATGCTCACGATTGATGTTACCGATATCCCTGAAGCGCAGCTTGGCAGTGAAGTGGAACTTTGGGGCACTCATATTCCGGTCAACGAGGTGGCTAAGCGCTGCGGCACAATCGGCTATGAGCTTTTGTGCGCCATTGCACTGCGTGTGCCTATCGTTGAAGACGAAAACTGATTGAAAACGCATTTATGGCAACGAAAAAGAAAAAAGTCGAGTGGGTCTGCACGGAGTGCGGCGGAACGACCGTGAAGTGGGCGGGACGCTGTCCGCATTGCGGCGAGTGGAATACGCTCAAAGAGTTCGTTGTAGAGTCCGGTGCTGCAGCCCGATTCGGGGATTCACGCCATAAGGGTTTGGTCAGTGCTTCCGAAGTTCTCGATCTCAATGACGTGCAGGCTCAGGAAGTGCCGCGCATTATTACGGGGCTTCAGGAATTTGACCGCGTGATGGGCGGCGGTTTGGTCGCAGGCGGCGTCTCTCTTATCGGCGGCGATCCGGGTATCGGTAAATCGACCCTTTTGCTGCAGGTCATGCATCGGCTGGTGCATCAGGATGTACGCTGCCTTTATGTGAGCGGCGAAGAAAGCCCCGGACAGATTGCGCTTCGAGCCAAGCGTTTGGGGCTTGAGCCTCAGGGCTTGCGCCTGATGAGTGAAATTCAGCTCGAAAAAATTGAATCGACACTTTTGGCCGAAGAGCCGCAGTTTGTTGTCATTGACTCGATTCAAACGCTTTTTTCCGATCAGCTCGATTCCGCTCCGGGTTCGGTCACTCAGGTGCGGGAATGCTCTGCCCGTTTGACCCGAATTGCCAAAAGCGCCGGCATCACACTGATTTTTGTCGGTCATGTGACAAAAGACGGTGCTTTAGCCGGTCCCCGGGTTTTAGAGCATATTGTTGATACCGTCTTATATTTTGAAGGCGACACGCACTCCAACTTCCGCTTGATCCGTGCTTTTAAGAATCGTTTCGGTGCGGTCAATGAGCTGGGTGTTTTCGCCATGACCGATCGCGGACTTAAAGGTGTTAATAATCCGAGCGCCATTTTTTTGTCTGAACATAAATCCAATGTTCCCGGCTCTGTCGTCATGGTGACACAGGAAGGGACGAGACCTCTCTTGGTTGAAATCCAGGCTCTGGTAGACGGTACGCATCTGCCATCTCCCAAACGTTTGTCGGTCGGTCTTGATCAACAACGCTTGTCAATGCTTCTGGCGGTTTTGCATCGTCATGCCGGACTGGCATGCTTTGACCAGGATGTGTTTGTCAATGCGGTGGGCGGGGTCAAAATCACGGAACCGGCAGCCGACTTGGCAGTTTTGTTAGCCATTTATTCTTCGATGAGAAATCGAGCACTGCCCGAAGGCCTGGTTGTTTTCGGAGAAGTGGGGTTGGCAGGTGAAATTCGTCCCGCGCCCAGAGGTCAGGAACGTTTAAAGGAAGCCGCCAAGCTTGGCTTTTCCAAGGCGGTGATTCCGAGAGCCAACGCACCCAAGCAGCCGATTGAGGGCCTGGAAGTGATCGCGGTGGATCGGTTAAGCAACGCGATTGATGCCGTCTGTTAAAGAAAGAATTTAATAAGTGGAGAAATGAAGAAATGAAAATTACGAAGATTTTGGCCGCTGAGGCCTCTCCCGCCAAAGCGATTTTAGATCGTGCCCGCCATTTGACTCTTACGAGTGCTGAGCGTGCCGATCTTCCGGCAGAGGTCACTGTCGGCGAAGACTCTGTGGAAACGGCTGTTGCCCAAAAACGCCCGCTTGAAGTCGGAGACGTTTTGTTGGATGATGGCGGTCATTTTTATGTGGTCGACGCGGCTCCTGAAGCCGTAATGCTGATTAAGGGCGAAGAGGATTTTGCCTCTGAAGTAGCCGTTGCTCTTTTAAATCGCGGTGTGCGTGTGGCTCAAATGGATGAAGGTTTTGCCATCGTTAAGGATGACGAACTTGTTCATATGCTCACTGATGCCGGGGTTGAACTTGAAGAAGCTCATTTGCCCTTTGATCCCATTAAACTGCCCAAGCGCCACGAAGGATGCTGCTGCGGACACCATCATCATGAACACGGTGAGGGTTGCGGTTGCGGACATCATCATGATCACGAGCATGGTGAAGGCTGCGGCTGTGGCGGCGACCACCATCACCACCATCACCATGAAGAAGGCGAATGCTGCTGCGGCGGACATCACCACGATCATGAACACGGTGAAGGCTGCGGTTGCGGAGGCGACCACCATCACCACCATCACCATGAAGAAGGTGAATGCTGCTGCGGCGGACATCATCATGATCATGAACATGGTGACGACTGCGGCTGTGGCGGTGAACACCATCACCACCATCACCATGAAGAAGGTGAATGCTGCTGTGGCGGACACCACGATCACGAGCATGGTGAAGAGTGCGGCTGCGGTGATGAACACCACCATCACCAGCATCAGCACCACTATCATCACGAAGATGCGCAGTGCGGCTGCCAAAAAAAATAAGACTGAATAACCTCTTTGGCGGGCTTTGAGTCCGCCTTTTGTTGTCATGAGTATTGAAAACGTCAAAGCCTATTTAAGCGAAAAGGGACTTCTTGAAAGTTATATTGAATTACCGGGATCGACTGCAACAGTGGAACTGGCGGCTCAGCAGCTCGGCTGTGAACCTGATCGAATTGCCAAGTCCCTGGCAATTAAACTGAAAAGCGGCAGGCGCTTGGTGATTGTGGTCTCGGGTCAGTCTCGTCTTGATAATTCAAAATTTAAAAAGCTTTTTAAAGAAACCTCGCACTTTTGTCCTGCCGAAGAGCTTGAAGAGCTTTTCGGTCACCCCATGGGCGGCGTTTGTCCTTTTGCATTAAATGAAGGGGTAGAGGTTTTCTTGGACAACAGTCTTAAGAAATATGATGTGGTCTATCCGGCAGCCGGTTCTCCCAATAATGCGGTCAGAATTACTCCCGATTATTTGCAGCAAATGCTGCAGGCAGAATGGCTTGATGTGACAAAGCTTTAATTCTCAGGATTAATTTTCTGAGCTCAAAGCCATTTTCATGTACAATCACTGCCTGCGTGCGGGGATGGCGAAATTGGTAGACGCACCAGGTTTAGGTCCTGACGCCACTTAAACGGCGTGTCGGTTCGAGTCCGATTCCCCGCACCAATCTAACGTCTCATAACGTGTCATACAATGTCAGATTCCCTTGATTTTCAAGGGATTTTTAAAAATTCATAGTGTCATACCGTGTCATATAGTATCATTAAAGCGCACGCTCTAGTGTATAACTTATGGTATAACTTTTCGATTTTTCAAAACTCGGTAAAACTGAATGTATAACTTTAGGTATAACCGAGTGTATACCTTGAACTATGATTATCCCAAAAGCTCTGACAGTCAAAGAAGTCAATGCCATTAAAAAGGTGGGGTTGACGGCAATTGGCGGCGCCGTCGGTCTATATCTTCTGGTCAAAGAATCTGGCAATCGCTATTACGTTTTTCGCTATAAAGCCAAGGATGGAAAGCGCTCTTTCGTTTCCATCGCGCCTTTTGGAGCGATTGATTTAGCGGAAGCCAGGCGCCGGGCTAAAGAATGGAAATTGAAGGTTGACGATGGGATTAACCCCGCAGAGGCTAAGCGAGCAGAGGCAGCGGAAATCCGTTTACAGGCAGAGTTAAAACAAAGAGAAACTGAAAAGGCGCTTCGGACGTTTAATTATGTTTCTGCGCTGTGGTTTGATGAGCGAGCCCGCTCGGGTTTTTGGTCAAAGAATGCAGTAGGTGAAGCGCATACAATGCGTTTTTTGACAAACTACATTCGACCGATTGTCGGCAAAGTGCCAATATCTGATTTGGACGCTCATCATGTTTTCGATGCCATTATCCCAACATATCAATCCAAACCAAACACCGCTGAAAAGTGTCTGACAATTATTTCGAGCGTTTGGAAATGGTCTAAAGCTAAAGGCTGGGCTTCAGGTGAAAATCCCGCTGATCGCAAGGGAACACTCGGCGTATTGCTTGAGCCCTACAAAAACGACAGGGCGCAGGCTGTTAATTATCCTGCTTTGGCGCCTGAAGATATGCCTGACTTTATGGTTGCCTTAAGAAATATGGATGCTATGTCTGCCCGATTGACAGAGTTTCTTATTCTTACTGCGACTCGTTCAAAGATGGCTCGAATGCTCAAGTGGTCTGACATAGACTTCAAAAATCGAATAGCGGTTGTTGATGAGAGTTCGATTAAGACTAAAGGCATGGGAAAGCACATTGTTTTCTTGTCTGATCAAGTGTTGTCGCTTCTGAAGGGATTGAAAAGAGAGTGTGACTGGGTATTCCCCAATTTGAAGGGGAAGCCTTTTTCTGACGCGACTCCCGGCGACGTTATCCGCAGGCTGCATGAAGCCAGTGTATCTGCCGGCGGCAAGGGCTGGATTGATCCTGAGCAGTCAAAGGAGCAGGGAAAGCCTGTTGTTGTCACGATTCACGGGACAGCGCGGGCTACCTTTAAAACCTGGACGCGAACAGGAAAGAATCGGAAATTGCTGGACGAAGAGGCGGTTGAATTGTGTATGGCGCACAACCTAAAAGACGCATACGACGGCGCCTATAACCGCGCCAGGCTTGAAACAGAGCGCCGACAGGTTATGCAGGCATGGGCGGACTACTGTTATTCGATGGTTAAGTAAAAGAATGCCCCGGCTGTTCATCGCGATAGGTGCCGGGGCTTCTTTGTTTGAGGGCTGTATTTTACTTATTTTCTGTTTCCATGCGTTTTAGTTGTCTCTGTATTTTAAACTCTCTCCAGTCGGCGCAGCGCTTTCCTATTCCGAGTCCGTACTCAATTTGTTCTAGCATGATTCTCACGTCAGCGAGTTCTTCTGCGATATGATCTTTCAGAAAGTCGCGCTCGGTGTGAAAGAAAGTAGTGCGAGTGTCTGTGCCTTTGCTCCGAAGGTCAATGAGTTTTTGTATCGCTTCATCAAGCTCACGCAGTTCCTCTTGTGTCTTTTTCAGCTGGGACTGTTCGCCATAGTGTTTAAATATGCGCTGGATCTTAGCCTCGCTCATTTTAGTCCTCCGGTCTGTACGGCTCGGGCGACTCAGCCCATGCGATAATGTCTGAGCACCATTTTGGTAAAAACATTTCTAGTTTCGCTTTGTATTCACGAGCTGTGACGATTGGCTCGTCTTTTTCTGTGTCTCCGCTTAATGTAACGAGAAACTTTCCAGATTTTTTCGGTCTCTCTTTCGGGAACTGGTGCCAGTCAACGTGAGTCATTGCCTGCTCCTTTTCTTCTTTTTCTTCCAGTTTTTGATACGGGTGTAAATATCGCTTTCTCAATATCCCATCCCAATCTGTTTATTCTTGCGTAGATAAGATCGCAATCAATTCCCAATTCCTTAGCCCAGTCGGATATACACTTTCCATTAAATTTTTTATTCGCGGTTGTATTCTTGTTTTGTTCAGATTGGGATACCCACCTGCAGTTTGATGGTTCGTAGTTACCATCATTGTTAATTCTGTCAATAGACAATTTTTCGTGATAACCATTACACAAAGCCCAACGCTCGAATGAACGAAAGTTATTCCGCCATTCATCGCACATGGTGATTCCTCTTCCTCCGTACCGATGGAAATTTTCGTAGTTTGGATTAAAACATCTTGTTTTAATATGCCCCCAAATTCTGTAAAGTCTATTTGTTTTAATGCTTGGCATATCAATTAGTCCTCACTCCACGGGCGGAAACGAATTATCTTCTCAGAAAGATACGTGGGTACGGTCGAGCCATCAGCGAAACACCAGCAATCGCCTTCTTCTGAATGCCTATAAAATCCTTTTAGTCCATAAGTTTTTTTAGCTAAATCAATTCGCATCATTACGTCGTACGGCGGTGTTATTTTGGGGTACTCATTCCAACCGTGAGGGTTGTAATCCTCAACCTCTTCTAACTCGGTAATAGAAAAATCCAACGCAAACAAAACCTCAACACCTGCAACAAGGATCCCCTTGCCTTCAAATTCGAGGGCATCCTTAGTCACCCTATCCAAGCGAGAAACGAACTTCGGATCAATCGCAATGAGCTTCTTTTCAAGCTCTCTGTCCTTTAAATGCCACGTCATTTTTAAACTCCTCGCATTAAGTTCAACATTTCTCTTTCGCCTTCGGCTTCAAAAGCCTTTTTGACAAGAGGGTCGTTTTCTCGTCTTTGGGCTAAGTACGCTTCACGCTCCGCTTTCGACATCGCATTGATCTGCTTTTGTCTTTCCAAGCACTGGTAGCGAAATGCCATTAAACGGTCTAAGTTAGGATTGATAAACGGCGACTGTGTTCTTAGCCAGTCCCTTAGTCCGTCTAACGTGAACGCCGGTGTGTGCTTGACTTCGGAATCGGCTAGATACCTCTCAATCTCAGCCATCGTTTTCCTCACGCCTTCGAGCGTGTAGTAGTCCGGTCGTCTTGCAATTTCACTATCGACAATCTCTTTCCAGAACAACTCACTCGCTTTCTTAGCTCTCGTTTCAAGTAGTCGAAGTCTTTGCTTCAATCGGTGCTCGGCCGTGCGTGGCTTGTATCCCGTCTCAGCTGTGATGTTGATTTGATAGTTCACATCAATTAGTCGCACCTTGTAACTCAGACGTTCTAACTCGTCCATTTTCGGCTTATCGAAGTAGTCCACAGCAACCAGTACTCTAGGAATATCCGTTCGCTTGCACCGATCGTTTAATGTGATTGAAGCTGTGACGTTACTCATAATGATTTCTCAGCACCCGTGCAGAATGTGCTTAATCTTCTGCTCGATGTCGTTACTGTCATATTCCAGTCGGCCAGGGCCACGGCCGCGAGGTAATCTTTCATTGCACAAAACAATCGGATGAAATGCTTCGGCGCCGTGCTTAGCATTTGCTGACATACGTCACCGGCAACAAGCATTCCGTCCCTGATTTTCACGCTCTCTTCACCCGTGGCCACAAAGCGGTAGTCGGGGTTTTCAATTGCACCGGCTTTAATGCCACGCTGGTAGTAAGTGTGGAATGCGTCTTGCGCTTCGAGGAATTTTGCGTAGCTATCTTTGATCCAATCCTCATTGAGTGTCTTTGTGATGTTGTACAAATAGACTGAGCACCAAGAGCAGAAATTCATCGTGTCACGCATACACGCAACATCGTCATAAGTACACATGCCTCGGACAAGTTTTATCTCGGCAACCATCTCAGCGTGTAAGAAAAGATTCTTGATTGCGTTGATCTGCTCTTCGGGCAACCAGATCGTTGAGTATGTGAACTTACGCCGATGTGCGTGGCGAGGTTTCTTAGATTTTGGCATCACATTCTCCCGAGACCAAACTCGACGATCAGCACACCCCCGGCAATCAGCATGAGAACGAAAGTGATGATTACGCGGATCATTCCGATCTCCTGATCAAGCGGGTTTGGTATGCGATTAACTCGCTAGCGGAAATGAGCGAGCGTCGTCCATCTTTGACGGGTTTGGGGAAGGCTTCGTCATTTTTCACCTTGCGCCAGAAGGTGCTTAAGCTCATTCCGAGCAATAGGCAAACGTCCTTTGGGCGTAAATATCTTTCGACTTCAGTCATGCTTTTTATCTCTTTAATGGGTTGGGGTACTTGCCTTTTTGCGTTCATCGTTAGACCTCTTTCGGATTAAGGAGCGGCTTTCCCCCGAAGGGTGGTTTGGCAGCCAGCTGTGGCTCTATCCGGTCACGCTCCGGCACAGCTAGCCGCCAAAAGCTCTTACAACGGCAACTCTCCTGACTGGACTTCTTCGGCTTCAGTCACGGGGTGCGCTTCAACTGCCACGGCTTCAGCCTTTGCCTTACGCGCCTTGAGTTTGTCCTTCAAAGACATTTCAGGCTTCGCTTCAATAGCGGCGGCAGCAGTGGTTTGTGTGCTTTCGTCAGGTTCAAACCAGTCACCGGCACTGCTCATGCCATCGCGTAAGCTCGTGTAGATTGAGCGCAGGCGAACGATCTGGGCGGGCTTAATGGCTTCGGCACGGCATTGGCAGAATTTTTCAATCTGCGCCTTGGTTACATTGAAAGGTTCAAACGCTTCGATCAGCTTCTTGATGCCTTCGGCGGTCACGTCAGAGTGAGCCTGGAGCGTGAGCTGGCACTGGTTGACGGCGGCTTCTACTACGTCGCCAGGGACCACTGCCAGGATGCAGGCGCGAAGACGGCGTGCACCCTGGTTTGCCACGAGTTCATAAATGTCGCGAGGGTCTTCGAGCTTGTAGCTGCCTTTCTTTGTGTGACGAATGTGCGGGACCGAGAAAGTAATCTCGCGCCGGGTGTTCGTTTCCACGTCCCACGCGAAAGCCTGGACCTCAGACTTGCCGCCCTGGTTACTCAGCTCACGGATACCAAACTGCATATTGCCCCACTGCTGGGCAATAGCTTCAGCCAGACGAATGCTCGGTCCGGTGATGCTGGAGCCGCCGCGGGCGTAGGCGTAAATAGCGGTCTCTGCTAAAGACGGGCGGCAGCAGGCGTTCAAGATTCGATCCATCGCGCGCTTTTGGTCACGGGGATTCGTGCGTGCGATAAAGAGTGCTGCCTGGACTTCAGCCACAGCGCGGCTGCTTTCTGTCGCTTGAGTAACAGAGGTACTCATGTTCGGAGCCAGGCTCTTGCCGTCGTCAAACGGATTCATCATAGCGGTGCTTGTCATTTTCTCTTCAGTCCTATGGTTTAGATCTTCAAAACAAAGCGGCGAGTCGGGGCTCCGGCTTTCAGATATTGGTTGTAAATATCAGGCATGGCTGCCTTCAGCGCGGCACTATCAAAACGGGCGACAGGCTTGCTGCTCTTCCACGTGCAGATGATTTGCCCTGCGTGCGCCAGCGTGTCGGCTTCGCCCATGGCGCCCTGGATCACAGCCTTGAATTGGCTTTCTTTTTCCTTGAGCTCCTTCATCTCTTCAGTGACTGCGGCGAGCTGCTCAACGGCGTCCATGACTTCATCAGTCGCTTCGACGGCGGCTTTCTTGGAAGTCGGGAAAGCAATCTTCATTTCCTCGATTGTCATCGGGGGCGGCGGCAATTGCGGTTCAACATGGTTGTGCCAAAAGTCAGCTTCAGCTTCGATCAGCAAAGATTCAAGCTCGGGATCAGACTCAACGGTGTAGATTCGGAAGTCGGATGCGCCGATCAGCACTGCCACGTCGCAGGATGTTGCGCCGAGTACAGTCATGTAGTGCTGCACTTGCGTCTTGTAGTAATCGGGGATTTCGTCTGTGCCTTCTTCGCCCCAGCCCTGCTGAGTGCGAGCGGTCTTGATCTCAACGATTCGACCGTCAGCGCGGATGCCGTCCACGTCGGCAATCATGAAGGTGTGTTCAGGGTGCTGGAACATAACGGCAGGTACAGTGACTTCCATGCCCACGGCTTCGGCGTACTTTTGACGGATCACCGGCTCCAGTCGGCGGCCCCATTCCATCGAGGCGTTATCAGTTTCTTCAGGTTCTTCGATCTTGGAGTTGTAAACGTCCAACGGAGTGCGCCACTTTGATAAACCAAGAAGGGCGGCAACGTCCGAGCCACCGATTCCCATTTGTCTGAGTTTGAGCCATTCGGCGCGTGTGCCGGGCAAGGGGATCTGTTTAGCGTTTGTCATTTTGCGTGAATCCTTCTTCAGTGGTTAAGCAGCGAGCTTTTCTTCGGCGCCGATTTCGGCGATTTCGTCAGCAGACAGTTCCCAGTCTTCTTTGACGTACTTACAAGACGCGAGGCGGGAGAGAAAGAGGGTTACCCAGTTTTGGGAGCAACCGTCTTTCATCATGCCGATTTCAAAGTGGCACGAGTCTTGCTCAGCATTGAAAATGCTTTCAGCTTTCTCGATGATGGATTCGGCGCGGGCGCTGTCAGCGCACATAGACTTAACGAAGTCTTTAGCCTGTTGCGTGAGAACGTATTTCATATAGAGCCTCTGTTTAAAACGGATCGACAACGTAGGCGATTTGAAGCAAGAGGTACAGGAATCCGAAAATTCCGACCAGTCCCCACAAGTCGGGGTCTTTCAAAAACTTCGGGATCAGTCTCATTTGTCTCTCCGATGGTGAATTGGGTGCCCGGGCTGCTCGTTGCTTTGCTCATGGAGATATGAAAGGTTTGAGCGCCCGGGCGTTAAATTAACTTGCGTTATAACGCAATTTAACTTGCAAATAATTTTACACTGACGCAAGAGGATTGCAAGATATGCTTGCATAAATGAGCGGTAGTATTGCAAGTAAACCTTGCGTTAGATCAAAAGAGGACAATAAAAAACCGCCCGAAGGCGGTTATGTGAGGTGTATAAGCTATATCCAGTTCTCTATGGGGATTCGTTCTGGGATATATATGTTTGCGACGTTAATAAAAAATATAAAAACAATGAATGAAAATATGAATGCGCCTGTTTTAAACAGGGTTTGTTTTAATCGGTTTCTGTATTCCGGGTGTTTTCTGTAATATCCGAAAAACATAGCAAACTTATAGATGCTATATAAGAAGACTACTCCGCCAAAGGTTACGACAATCGGGTATATCCAGTTAGAGACAAGCTCGTAAAACCACCTCCCTGGGCGAGCTATCTTTGTCAACATTAGGACAATATCCAAGATAATCAAAACAACGGCTGATCTAAAAATAAAGTCAGCCTCTTTCTTTGTTTGGGCTATGTCTGCTTCAATCAGTTTGTCCATCTGGGCACCTATACGGATCTACTGATTTCTACCACGCGACCATAAATGCGGAGGCGAGACAATTCTTCGCCGGTAAATTCTTCGGTCTTATACGAAGGATTGTCTGAGCGGACGGCTATACCGTCTTTGATTGACGCTAGGCGCTTGATTTTGAGTTTGCCGTCAACACTGATCACATAGACTTTACCGTCCTGAATGATTACACAAGTTGGGCGTTCATCGGGAACTTCAGAGAAAAGCACTGTGTCACCGCTGTAGATGAAGGGCTCCATACTGTCGCCGGTCACCTTGGCGCGCTTGCATTTGTCGGGGTTTAAATGGCGCTTCTGAAAGAAAGAGCGCTTGTACCAATAGTCGTCGCCTCCTTCAACCAATTCCCATTCGGGCTCCGGCTCCTGTCCCTCGGATGCGGCTCCAAAGACCAGCTTGTATTCGTGGATAACAACTACATCGTCTGGAGGTACGTCACCATCATCGAACGTCTTTATGCCGGAGCTTGCTTCTCCGAAAAGAAGATAACCGGAGGTAGTGCCTAATGCGGCTGCCAGCTTTTCAAGATTCTTTCCGCTTGGAGCTGTCTGATTCTTTTGCCAGAGAGAAATAGACTGACGGGCTACGCCAACCTTCTCAGCGACTTCCTGCTGAGTCAATCTTTTCATTTTCATTAGTTCACTAATACGTTCGCCACAAGACATTTTATTCTCCAACTCAATGTTTACTTGCATTCTCTCACACAATTGGAACGGTAGGTAAAAATATATTGCGCAAGTAACACTTGCTATTGCTTGCGAAAGTGGTGTAAGATTTCGCAATAAAAATTGCGGAGATGCAAGTGACTCAACTTGAAAAGAATCCGGTTAATCGAGCGGTCAACGCTCTAGGCGGAAAAGATCAATTCCTTGCTGATGCGGTGGGGGTAACTCATCAGGCTGTCAGCGACTGGAGGAAAAAAGGATACGTCTCTTACCGTAAGGCTGCAGAGGTTGCACGTCTTACCGGTATCCCTGAGTTCATTCTTTGTCCAAGGTATTTCAAAGAGCCGGTAAAAAGTCGCCGGAAAGCGTAGGTCATCATGGCTAGATATCGCAAGATAGACGTGAGAATCTGGAATGATAGGAAGTTCAGGGAGCTTGATGACAAAGCTAAGCTCGCGTTCTTCCTTGTTCTTACTCATCCAGATACCAATCAACTTGGGATGCTTAGGTCAAGATCGGTGGCATTGGCTATGGAGCTTGGATGGCATCCTGATGCCATGTCAGATGCCATCTTGACGCTATGCCAGATGGGTATGCTGATGGTCGATGATAAGGCTGGTTTTATCTTCATTCCTAACTTCCTCAAGTACAACCCTCCCAATGGTCCAAACGCAATAAAAGGTTGGGCGGGATTGCTTGACCAGATGCCGGAGTGCGCTCTTCTTGATCATGCGGTTTTCTCCTTGAAGCCCTTTGTTGACGGGCTTTCCGAAGGGTTGCGTAATGCCATACCGAATGATATAAAGGATGCCATCACTCATGCCATACCGAATGATATAAAGGATGCTCCCCGTATCCAGGAACAGGAACAGAAACAGGAACAGGATATAAACACTAACAAACAGAATACTGAAGTATCCGAAGATATAGAGACTTTGGCTGAAGGTGTTTGTTTTGTTTCTACTTCTGAAAATAATTTTTCTGAGGATGAGGTTTTTGATGCGCCCGTCAAGGTACAGGTTGAACACGCTCAATTGAGCGCTCTCGAGAACGTAGAGGACGAGAAAAAGCCTTTGACTCTCATTGAACTCATCACGGCTTGCAAGACCTTTGGCATCAAGCTTAGCAATACGCCGAAGACCGAGGCTATTGCCGACAGAAAAACAATCAACCTTGTGGTGCTGCGCGAGTGCGTCAAGGCATGGAAGGGTACTAATACCGGCACGGGCTACTTCATCGGTATCCTGGAGAATGCCTCCAAAGATCCCAACTCCGTCCTTCCCCACGAAAAAAGAGAAAAGCCCGAGCTGTCGGCAGAAACGATCACCGATAAGCAGGCTGGCTACTTCGCTTCAAGGCTTGTGAAAGACGTCAGTTTCCAATCCACGTTCGGTGTTGGTCACCAGTCCTTCGATACCTTTATCGACCAAGTATCCAGTCGGCTCCACGATCCCGATTACTTCAAAGAGTACAAGCCTTGGATGCAAAAACTTGGATTGGTTTCAGCAAAGAGGGAGGCAGCATAAATGGACTGGCATTTTCTTCTCATCGAACTACTGCTTTTCATCGCCGTAGGCTGGCTGGTCTTCCTGACTCTGCTTTTCTACTGGCTGGTCTTTTGCGGGGGCGTGGTTCCTTTCAGTGGTTTGACTTGGCTCGTGCTGTCGGCTGTTGCTTGGCTTGGTGTCAACGCCTGGGCGGTTTACATGAGCTGGAAAGAAGGGTGGGACAAATGAGTTTGTTTGAAATCATCGCCTGCGTCGCATTTGTGCTTGGGCTCATCAATGCCTTCTTCCTTCTGTCTCTCGCGAAAAACTTCGATCACGATCTTTCTGAACTCGATTCACGAAAGGTCAACAACACCGATCTAGATGCGCACAAAAAGATCATGCGCCAGTCGCTTCAGGTCATTCACGACGATCAGCGCGCAGCAATGAAACGCATGCAGCAGAAATTCAACACCGTCAATGCCAAGGTCACCCGAAAGAAAAAGGCTCGCGTGGTCTTCTTTGACAAAACCAATGACAAAAACGGAGGCACGGAAAAATGAATGAGTTTGAACGGGCGGCAGTCATGAAAGCAGAAAAAGCCGTCTCAAGGGAGCGAAAAAGCCTTACAGTGAAGTTTCAATGCCTCTTTAATGCAAAGTCATTAACCGTGTCCCAAAAACTCAACAGGGGCTTTTCTCGTGAGTTTGGGAAGGTACACACAAACAACCTCGCTGTCAGAAATTTGCGCTGCAAGGTCTCCATCAAGGGTTTCTCAATCGGCGAAGACCTCGGCGGCAAAACCAGCACGAAACTCAATGATGTTCGCAGAGAGTTTGAAAAAGCCACAGGGCTTCATATCTCCGCTTTCGATGCTCGCTATGAGCAAGTCGATGCGAGCCAAAATGAAATGCCCAATTGGACCTTTGACTTCACTTTCTACGAAGTGGACCCTGCGGATATTTTCTCCGGCACTGTCGGGTGGGAGCTCTACCGATGAATCAAGCACAAAAAAGAATGTATGCCTTGGGGCGATTGCCCAGCGGCGTGATGAATAAAACTGAAGCTGAGTTCGCGCGTGAGCTCGATATGCAGCTTAAAGCCGGGCTAATCGCCGACTGGAAGTTTGAAGTTGAGACATTCAAGCTGGGCAAGGATTGTCGCTATACGCCGGACTTTCGCGTTTTTGAAAACGACCGCACGATTACTTTCTACGAAGTCAAGGGGTTCTGGACCGATGATGCTCGTGTCAAAGTGAAAGTCGCCGCTCAGCAAAACCCTATGTATCGCTTTGTCGCCGTCAGGAAACGCGCGAAAAAGAACGGCGGCGGTTGGGAAAAAGAGGAGTTCTGATGTCCGATGCAGCAGAAAACGAGAAAGAAGATACGAAAGCCCAGGCGTGGATCGCGGAGGTCCTTCCTAGAAGCACAGCCTTGGCTCTGGTCCGGGCTAGCGAATTGGCAAGAGGGCTCCCGGTCGGTTCCTTGGCTCGCGCTCAAGTCATCAGGAATGCGGAAAAAAAGGCGAAAAGTGAATGCCCGCACGCCTTCCGTGATGACTATGGTCACTGTGAATGACAGCGGTAGGGCTATCGGTGAAGATCATGTCAACGCCAAATATTTGGACGAGGATGTGGAGCATGCGCGTGAGCTCGTGGCTTCGGGACAATATACGCTACGAGAAATCTCGCAAATGCTCGATATGCCAATTCGTACGAT
This sequence comes from uncultured Sutterella sp., assembly GCA_905201055.1. Lineage (GTDB taxonomy): Bacteria > Pseudomonadota > Gammaproteobacteria > Burkholderiales > Burkholderiaceae_F > Aphodousia. The sequence continues at coordinate 47,298 of CAJKMT010000003.1, forward strand.
CCGCGACTATGCAAAAGGTACACGCCGAAATCAGAGCGTGGCAGGTTGGAAAAAGGTTAGAAGGTACAAAAAAGAATGACTAAAAAAGGTGAAAAACTAACTCTCAAGCAGCAAGCCTTTGTCGCCGAGTACCTCAAATGTGGTAATGCGACAGAGGCAGTGAAGGCGGCGGGCTATCAGTGCAAAAGCGATAAAGCGGCAGGCGTTGTCGGAGCTAGGCTGTTAGGAAATGTTAGTGTTCAGGGGGCTATCAAAGCGGCTAAGGAAAAGGTCATGGACGAGGCGATTGTTGATGCGGCTTTCGTTCTCAACGGGCTGAAGGAAATTGCCATTGCCGGCATGGTTCAGGTCCCTAAACGAGATATTGAAGGCAACCAGGAAGTAGATAAAAACGGTCAGCCTGCCTACAGAATGATAGATGCGCCCAGTGCCACAGGCGCGCTCAAGACGCTTGCGCAGTGCATCGGACTGGGCAAAGACAAAGACGAAAAAGCCGCCGCCATTACAACGTTGGCTGAAACTCTCAATGCACTGGTCAATAAGCAATGAGCGGTCAATCCTTTGATTTAACTACTAAGGCAGGTATCAAAAAGGCACTGCTGCACGTGGCAGCCAGTTGCTCGAAAGATCCCTTGCGCTTTGTGCAGTCTGCTTTCCCATGGGGTAAGGGCGTTCTTGCCGGCATGACTGGACCAGACAAGTGGCAAGTGGATTTGCTCACGGTCATCGGCGAAAGACTGAAGGCAGGCGAAAACGCGCAAGACGTTATCCGTACAGCCATCGCCTCCGGTCACGGTATCGGAAAATCGGCTACCGTGTCTTGGCTTATCCTTTGGGCAATGTGTACCTTTCCCGATACCCGTGGCGTAGTGACGGCAAATACGGATACGCAGTTGCGTACAAAGACTTGGGCTGAGCTGGCGAAGTGGTTTCACCTCTGCATTTTCAAATCATGGTTTGAACTCACCGCGACTTCAATCTTTTCAAAACAGCCCGGGCACGATAAGACTTGGCGCATTGATGCGATTCCCTGGTCAGAAACAAACCCTGAAGCATTTGCCGGTTTGCACAATCAGGGCAAAAGAATCTTGGTGATTTTTGACGAGGCGTCGGCTATTGCGGACAAAATCTGGGAGGTTATCGAGGGTGCTTTAACCGACAAAGATACGCAAATCATCTGGAGCTGCTTTGGTAACCCGACTCGAAACACAGGGCGTTTCTTTGAATGCTTCAACAAGTTCCGTCACCGCTGGGAGACTCGGCACATTGACTCTCGCACTGTTGCCATTAGCAACAAGGAACTTCTCAAGGCGTGGGAGGAAGACTACGGAGAAGATTCTGACTTCTTCAAGGTCCGCGTGCGCGGCGTGTTCCCGAGCCAGTCAGCTATGCAGTTCATCGGCAGAAAGACCGTTGATGATGCGATTGCGCGCCCGATGCCTCATGTTCCCTACACAAAGATGGTCGCCATCATGGGCGTTGACTGCGCCCGTTTCGGTGATGATGCCTCGGTGATTCGTGTCCGTTTCGGTCAGGACGCTCGATGGAAAAGAAAAAGTATCGCGGGCTCGACGGCTGGGAGCTTGGCGCCAAGGTCGCGGAGTGGTATCAGGAACTCATGCGGATGGGCGTGCCGAAGGTTGTGATCAATCTGGACGTGGGCGGCGTCGGGGCGTCGCCGGTTGACTGGCTGCGGCACAATGGGTACCCGGTCAATGCGATTAACTTCGGTTCGGTCGCAACCAACGGTCAGCGGTACAAAAACCTCCGCGCTGAAATGTGGGGCAGGATGCGCGAGTGGCTTGAGCAGGGCGGCTGTATCCCCGAAGATGATGATTTGGTCACGGACCTCACTGCGGTCGAATACTCATACACGCCGACAAATCAAATCCTGCTCGAAAAGAAAGAGGATATGAAAAAGCGCGGGCTGTCTTCGCCTGACGATGCCGATGCTTTAGCGCTCACGTTCGCGGTCCAGATGAATGAGTACGTTGACAATCTGCCCTCGCCTCAGCGCGTCAATCGAGGTTCGCATCGGACGCGTGATCCTTACGCATAAAAAAAATCGCCGGGGCAATCGCTCCGGCTTTTACTGTAGTTTACTGTTCGCTTAACTCTTCCAGCTCTTTATTTATTTCATCTTTGCACTGGTTCCACCACTGAGCGCCCCAGGCGCGAGGATTGTCTCCATCGACTTCGATGATGGGGTTGCCGTGATGCCATGGGCAACACCAAGGAGCAGGCGATTCTTCAAGGTCATCGGTGTAGCCGCCAACACTCTCCCAGCCTTCAATGAAAGCCTGTTGTTGCTCCTCGGTCAAAGTTCTTGTGTCAAGCATTTTGTGTCCCTTCAATTCATTCAAGATCTTTCCAATCCATGCCGAGCCGCCCATGTCTCTAAGCGTCTTGTGCTGCTCTTCAGTCAAGCGGATCAGGACGGCTTTAGTCCCTGCCGGTTTTCTTCCTGCGCCGGCTCGCTTTCCTCCCCAGGCTTTCTCTGTCATGATCTCTTGCTCCCGTTAGATCGTGAAGGCGCGGATCGCAAAAGCACCTGCACCGGCGGCAACCAGCTTTTCATTGAAAGCCACAATCTTTTCGTTGAAGCGCTTGGCTTCTTCTTCCTTGCCCTTGATCGGGCGATTGAACGGAACGGAATCAAAATCAAGGATCGAAAACATTTCTTCGCGGATCGCTTCGAGTTCGGATTGAAGTTCAGCGTTTAATGTGGTCTTGCAGGTCGGGCGTCTCATCATTTGCTCCAGGTTTTGTTTATTGTTGATTGAATGATACATATCAACAATCAAGATTGTCAACATGAAAAAAGAATATTACCAATCAAGTTTGATCTGGATCAAAGTTTGCCATTGTGCGCGTGTGCATTCGCTTAACTTCCAAAATGCTTGCCATAGTTTATAGAGGGCTTTTGTGTCATGAGCGAGTACATCAAACGTCTGGCGGGTCCGTTCACGGGGGCGGGGCAGACGACTTTCAGCTTCGGCTTCTTTACATACGCAGAAGAGGATATCTACGTCGGCACGGCTATGTCCGATGATGAGGCGTCGACTATTCTTGAGCAGGGCGTGGACTACACGGTCACGCTCAATTCTGATCAGGATGCTACGCCTGGCGGTTCAATTACTTTGCTTACGCAGGGCGGATTGAAGCAGGGCGAAACGCTGGTCATTGGCTCCTGTCTTGAGTACGTCAAAAACATTGAGCTGACGAACTACAGCCGCTTCCCGCCTGAAATGATCAACACCGAGTTCAACCGGATTGTGATCATGATCCAGCAGATTGTGGAAGAGACGGGGCGCACGCTCAAAGTACCGGCTACGTCTTCTGAAACGCCTGACGATATGATTGAACGGCTTTTGGCTGCGCAATCCCAAGCCCAGGCGAGCGCTGATGCGGCTGCGGCTTCTGCTCAGGCGGCGGCTGACAGTGCAACCGAGGCTGAGCAAATCAAGGATCAAACGGCAGAATACGCCGAGGCGGCGGCAGTGATTGAGCCCTATGCTGCTGATCTCCAAGACGTGGCAGACAATATCGACGCAGTGGCGGCTGTCGGTGATGCCGACAATATGGCAGCCATCTTGACGCTCTCGCCAAACGTCGCTAAAATCCTCTCGGTCTCCCAGTACAAAGACCAGATTGTTGCGGTCGGCAACAACATTGATGACGTGATCCAAGTCGCTGGCGAGCTGGACAAAATCCCAGGCTACCTGCAAACCATGCAGGGCTATGTCGCGAGCGCCTCGCAGTCGGTCTCGGATGCGGCGGCACAGGTTGCCATTGCTAAGGACTGGGCAATCAAAACCAATGGCGCGGTTGAAAACGGTGAGTATTCTGCCAAGTATTGGGCGCAGCAGGCGCAGGTGACTAAGGGTCAGGCTGATGCCGTTTTGAGTCAGGTCCAGGCGGCAGGCTCCAGCGCCACTTCTGCCATTTCGGCTGCACAAGCAACCGCTGTCCAGGCGGTCGAAGACGAAGGCGAAGACCAGCAAACGGCTATTGCCTCCGCAGGTCAAACTCAAACGGCGGCTGTCAATTCGGCAGGCAGTACGCAGGTTTCTGCGGTCAACACTGCCGGTTCTAATCAGGTCGATGCAGTTGAGGCGACAGGTACTGCTCAGAAAGGCTTGGTTACCGCTGAAGGCACAAAGCAGGTCGGGCTCGTGGCGTCCAAGGGTACGGAGCAGGTTTCCGCTGTCGGCACCGCAGGCACCAGCGCCGTGCAGTCTGTCAACACGGCTAAGACTGAAGCTCTGTCCGCAGTAGAAGGCAGTGTGCAGTTGGCGTCCGATTGGGCTGAAAAGCTCGATGGTCCGGTCGAAGAGGGTAAGTTCTCTGCAAAATACTGGGCGCAACAAGCATCTCAAGGTCAGCTCCAGGCAAACTGGGCTGAAACCAATCCTGACGCCTTAACCTACATTCAAAACAAGCCTACGCTCGGAGCGCTCTCCAGTAAGGACAAAGTAGCGTATGCAACCGACATTACCGGCACGCCTGATCTTTCTGTCTACTTGACGACTACGGCGGCAGGGCAAACATATCTCACTCAGACTGCCGCTGCTCAAACCTACCTCGCCAAGACTGATGCAACCGCTACTTACCTGACTAAGACAGACGCGGCTTCCACTTATCAGCCTGCTGGCAGTTACGCCGCTGCGACGCACTCGCACGTGACGGGCGATATTACCAATTTAAGCTCTTTCAAACCTGCTACGGCTGGCGCAGCAGACAAACTCGCCACGGCTAGATCAATCGCCCTGAGCGGTGCATTGACAGCACAGGCACAGAGTTTTGATGGTTCGGCGAATATCACTTTCAATGTGACGGCGGTCGCTGGCGCCAACGTCACGGGCACGGTTCCTGCCGCAACGAAGGCTACGCAAGATGCCAATGGTTCGGTGATTCATTCGACATACGCGAAGCTAGCCGGAGCTGCATTCACGGGCACGGTCACGGTTGGTGGTGCTGAAGTGGTGGTTACCACTGACATTACGGATATGCTCACGCAAACGGTGGCGGCAAGTACCTACGCGCCTCTGGCCTCGCCTGCTTTATCTGGTACGCCTACGGCGCCCACGGCGGCTAAGGGTACAAATACCACGCAGATTGCTACCACTGCCTTCGTGCAGGCGGCGATGGGTGACGTGCAGGACGATACGGCGGCGGCAATTCTCCAGGCTTTCCAAGACTTCGCAGACGAGCATGGGATCTCAGTTCCCGAAACAACCGATACGGAGGGTTAAATGGCAACGGCAGAGCAAACAGTAAGTGCGGTGCTAGAGAGCACAAATAAGCGCTATGTTGTGGAAACTGGAACAAGTGAAGATGGGGCGATTCGATATACACGTTTTAGTGACGGATACCTGATTATTGAGGGAGATTGTGTTGCGCCTGCTGGTATAGCAACAATGAGTTTGCCAGTTTCGTTTAGCAACACGAATTATTTGATTGTTGGTACTACTCATGCTGAAGGTTCTAGTAGCGCCGTAAACGGTTTTAAGGTGGACTACACAAAGAAAACGGAATCGAGTTTTCAATACATTCTTTCTTACGCATCGAACGGTACTGGTTACGGAGGAGAGGGAACATTATTTAGCTTCATCGCCAAAGGCTTCGCCGCTTAACCTTAGCCCCTCAACCGAGGGGCGTTTTTCTATTCGCAGCGGAAGTTCACGGTAGAAGTGGCGTTTGTTCCGTAGTATCCAACGGTAACGCCGTCTTTGACGTAACTGTCAAGAATAACCGCCTCCATGCCTTGTTTTTGGCAGTAGGCATGAGCATGCTTAATCATTTCTATGCGTAAAAGGCCTGCATTGTCTGTCCAATACGATTCACCGGCCATTGTGTAATTGCCATTTCCAATAGAGACGATTTCCGGTTCGTAGGCCATGATTTGGCAACCGGATAAAAGAACGATTGAAGCAAGAGCAAGAGTAAGTCTTTTCATTTTCCACCTCAGATGTTTCTCTCAGTTTATCGCCTGTGCGCGTGTGCAGGCAACAGGGATTCACAATCCCCAGCATGAAACTGAAAGCTATTTCCTTTAACGAACTCTTCGATCATCCGCTCTTTGCCGATCTCTGCATTGAGTACGCCAAAGAAAGCGGCAACAAGGATCTTGGTTTGGGTCTGCCTAATACGGCGCTGTATGAGGCACTGGAGGGCGCAGGACGCGCTTTTTGTGTCGGTGCTTTTGTGGCTGATGAAATGGTGGGATTTGCGGTTCTCATGGTCAATGAGCATCCGCACTACTCAAAAGATATTGGCGTCTGCGATGCGATTTTCGTCAGGAAAGACTACCGAAGAGGTCCGACTGGGCTGAAGCTCATCCGAAGAGTTCAGGAAATGGCGAAGGGAAAAGGTCTGCCGGGCGTGTACTTCACGGCGCCTGCACACTCAAGATTGTCACTGCTTTTTGCCAAGGTGTTCAAAGAGACTGATCGGACATACTGGGCAAAGACTAAGGAGTAAGAAAAATGGGGATTGGTGGAGCTATTTTAGGTGCCGCTTTACTAGCATCGTCTGTTGCGAGCAATCGTGCGGCAAATAAGCAGGCACGCGTCAAGCCGAGCGCCAGCAACAGCAAGTGGCTGAACAGGCTCGCGCCGATGAGCGCCGTCAAAACCAAAACAGCGCGGACATTGCCGGTATTTTGGAAAACAACATTAACTCCGCTCTGTCGGGTGGCAGTACGCTCTTGACGGGCGCAGGCGGCGTCTCGAACAGCCAATTGAATCTGGGCGCCGGCAATAAGCTGGGCTAAAGAAGTAAGTGGGGTGAGTGATTATGGATCGCAAGGATTTGCGTGATTCAATTCTGCGCCGCTGGACGCAGTTGAAGCAGGAGCGCGAGCCGTATCTGTCGCAGTGGCTTGCGATTTCGGAACTCATCACGCCTGCTTCGGGCAAGTTTCTCGACTTAAGCACAGGTCATAATGACGTTGCTCGCGGTCGCTGGAATCGTATTTACAACAATACAGCGACCAGGGCGGCAAACATTCTCTCTGCCGGCTTGATGAGCGGCATGACTGATCCGAGTTCCCAGTGGTTTGCACTGACGACGGGTGATCCTGATCTGGACGCCAACACCTCCACGAAGGTGTGGATGGATCAAGTTCAGCGCATTCTTGAAATGGCGTTTCAGCGTACAAACACCTACCAGGCTTTGCATCACGGCTGGCGCGAAGTAGGCACTATGGGCGTGCTCGCTAACGTCATTATTGAAGATCCCATAGACGGCTTCTATTGCAATCCTCTGGTGGCGGGCGAATACTGCATCGGCACGAACTACAAAGGTCAGCCTGATACGCTTTATCGCCGTTTCACAATGACTGTCGGTCAGCTTATGCAACGCTACGGGCGCAGCGGTTTGCCGTCCTCAATCGTCAACGAGTACGACCAAAACCATTACGACCACAAATACCGCTTGATCCATGCGATTGAGCCTCGCTTTGATCGTGATACCCGTAAGCAAGACAATCTCAATATGCCGTGGCGCTCTGTCATTCTCCTTTTAGGCGATGACGAAAAGAATTGCGGCATTTTGGAAGAGTCGGGCTATAACGAGTTTCCTGCGGTTGTGGGGCGCTGGGGCGCGTCGGCTTCTGACGTTTACTCTGAAGAGGCACCTGGCATGGTGGCGCTTGGTGATGTGCGCCAGCTCAATCACCAGGAATTGCAAAAGGGCAATGCCATTGACTACGCCGTCGAGCCGCCGTTGATCCTGCCGACTGATGCCAAGGACAATCCCATTGACTTCCTCCCCGGCGGGCGCTCCTATATCAATATGCCCGGCACAAACAATCAGGTGCAGTCTGCCTGGAATGTTCCGCTCAACATTACGCCGATTGCCCAGAATATTGCCGAGGTCCAGGAACGCATCAACCAGGCTTTTAACGTCGATATGTTCCTCATGTTCGCGGGCGCCGCGCGCGCCAACATGACGGCGACTGAAGTGGCTGAACGGCACGAAGAGAAACTGATGATGCTCGGTCCTGTGCTTTCTCGTCTTAACAACGAAGTGTTGAAACCCTTGATCGAGCGTGCGTTCAATATCCTCCAGCGTGCTGGGCAAATCCCGCCTCCGCCGCCTGAATTGCAGGGGCAGTCTTTGAGCATTGAGTACACCTCCATGTTGGCTCGCTCTCAGCGTGCTATCCGTGCCCAGTCCTTAACAAACTTCTTGGGCATGGTGGGACAGGTTGCACAGTTCAAGCCCGAAGTGCTCAACAAGATCAATGCCTTCCAGGTTGCCAATGAGTTCGCCGATTACTTCAGCGTAGCGCCCTCGATCCTGGTGCCCGATGATGAAGCCAATGCTCAGCTTCAGGCACAGCAGCAGGCGCAGGCTCAAGCCGCTCAGGGCGAACAGGCGGCGCAGTCCATTGATGCCCTGTCCAAACTCGGCAGAGTCCCTGCGGGCGGCGAAACTATGGCTGGTCAGGCTATTGAAAACCTCCAACAAATGGGCGGTGGATTTTAAAAAGTTTTGACAGTTGCAGAGTAGTTCTCTGATGCTCCTCAGTTGCCGGATTTGCTCCTAAGCGGTCCGGCTCTTTTTTTTGTGCGCGTGTGCACGTTTTCGTCTCTGACAATTCCTCACATGAAACAAAGAGACCCTTTTGATTTAGCCGCGATTGAAAAAGATCGCGAAGAACTTGAGTTTGAGCGCCAGCGGGCGATTACCCGCATTCGCCTCTTACTCAAAAACGTTATGCAAGACAAAGACGGGCGCGAGCTCGTGTTCTTCATGCTCGATCTTTCCCAGTGTGACACGGTGTCTTTTAACACCAACGCGCTGACGATGGCTTTCAACGAAGGCCGTCGATCCTACGGCATTGATCTCAAGCGTCTCATTGATCCTGAACTTTACCAACTCATGTTGAAGGAAAGTTATGAGCGAACAAGAAACAAGCGCAGCAGCCGAAACGACAAATGAAGCGGGCGCCAACGGCGGGGAAAACGGGCAAGCCACACCCGCCGCACCGGCAGGTCAGCAACCTCAAGTCGCAGGGACAGAAAACCTGCTGACAGAGGCTAAAGACTCTGACGGCGAAGGTTCCGAAGGGAAAGCCGATGAAACGAAAGCTCAAGGCGGTGAAGAGAAATCCGAAGAAGGCGAAAAGAAGGAAGAGGTCAAAGAAGGCGCTCCCGAGCAGTACGCGGATTTCAAAGTTCCCGAAGGCGTTGAGTTCGATGATCAGGTGATCGGCTCTTTCAAGGACGTGGCGAAGGAACTCAATTTGAGCCAAAAGCAAGCCCAGCACCTTTTAGATAAGTGTGCGCCGGTCATTGCTCAACGCCAGATTGAACAGATTAAAGCCGTTTCTGATCAGTGGGTGGAGCGTTCCAAGACTGATAAGGAAATCGGGGGCGAAAACTGGACGCGCGCGGCAAGTGACATTGCCCGTGTACGCGACAAGTTTAGCGTGGGCGCCGACGGCAAAGTCGATCCTGACATTCAGGAATTTATGAGTCTGCCTATCGGTAACCATCCCGGGCTTTTGAAGTTACTTGCCCGTGTCGGTCGAGCTTTTGGCGAGGCTGATTTTCCGCGCGGTTCTGTGGACCATGACGGAAAAGTCACGCCTGCTCAGTTTTATGAATCTGCTTCTAAAAAGTGAGGTTGAAATATGTCTGGTTTAATCGCAGATGGACAAGCGTTGACTTTGGCTGACTACGAAAGCCTGGTTAATGACAAGGATGTAAGCCGAAAGGTTTTGATTAACACGATTCGCGACTATATGCCGTTCTTTGATCAAGGCATTGTCTTGGCTGGTAATAACGGCGACAGCGATAAGGGTCAAATCATCACGAAGTACCCTGAAGGTCAAAAGCGCGGATACAACGAAGGTTGGCAGTCCGAAGAGGTCCTCGGCTCTGAAGCTCGCTACGGCTCCTGCATGATCCGCACGCGTAGCGTGGTTGACAGCGCTCTTTACAACACCCGTAAGCCGGGTGAACGCGAAACGTGGCGTCTCCGCAAGGATCAGGGCTTTATGCGTGGCTTGGCTCGCTCTGCCGTGAAATCCGTTTTCTATGGTGATGAAGCTGCTAATGCCCGCGACATTAAGGGCTTGGCTAACTTGGTTGTGCCGAGCAACGTCGCTTTTGGTGGTCGCATTATCGACGCTGGCGGTACGACGGCTGATAAGGAAGCCTCCATTTGGTTGATCAATTGGCGTCCTGACGGTGCTTACATGTTCTATCCGCAAGGCGGCGAAGGTCCTGGTCTTCAAGTCCGTGATATGAAAGAACAGTACGTGACGGATAAGAACGGCATGGACTACCTTGGCTTGGTCACTGAATTTGCTTGGGACATTGGTGTGGCTTTGTACGATCCTGAATGCGTGGCTCGTATCGCCAACATTGATACCACGAAGTTGAGCAAGAAGAACAGCACTGCTACTTCTGCTGACTTGATCGACTTGATGACTCAAGCCTTGGAAATGATGCCTGATGACAATTCCGGCAAACTGGCTTTCTACATGAACGACACGCTGCGCTCTGTGCTGCGCCGTCAAATCGCCAACAAGGACAATGTGTTCCTCAACATGGGCGAAGTTGCCGGTCGCGAAGTTCTCAAGTTTGGTGATGTTCCGGTTCACAAGTTGGGCTCCGACGTTCTGTTGAATACGGAAGCGGTCTTGTCTTAATCGAGAGATAGAAAAGGAGGATTGAAAAATGTTGGATTTGGAATTAGTCCTTTTTGAAAACAAGTCCGTTGCCGCCGCCATTACGTCTGACGCAATTGACTTCAAGCAGGAAAAACCGAACACGGGTTCCTACACCGATCCCATGTTTGTCGTGGTGAATTTCCCGACGGCTGGTACTGGCGCCGGTGATACAAACTCTGTGGTGTTCAATATCCAAGACTGCGATACCGAAGGCGGTTCTTATAAGACTATCGCCTCTACGGGCAAGATTGCAGGCGTGGATTTGAAGGACAATGTGGTGATCCCGATGCCGGTTCGCCATCGTCGCTATGTGAAGGTAACGACTACTGTTGCCGGTACGGTGACGGGTACTGCCTCGGCTTACATTACCAATGCACCTGATCTTCCGATGGAATATCAAAAGGTTGGCATTGATATTTTGCCGACGGCTGACTAACCGCTTGATCTGACTGGAAGAGGAGGAGGGGGCTTTTAATCGAGCCCCCTTATTTATATATGGCTACCAATGTTGATATTTGTAACCTTGCGATTACTCAGTTAGGCGAGCGCGGTTCAATTACCGGTCTTAACCCGCCTGACGGCTCCGACTGGGCGGCTCAGTGCTCGCGATACTATCCGATTGCCCTGCGCCGACTCTTTGAAGAGTTTGACTGGAGCTTTTCACAAACCAGGGCGCGCTTGAGCAAACTCACTAGCTTTGATTCGGAACTCTATGGCTACAAGTACGCATACGCCTTGCCCTCGGATTGCGTCCGAGTGACGAGAGTTTCGACGATTAACAAGCTCAATGAGCAAGGTGAGCTTAGTCAAGACGGCACGCGGTGGATGGCTGAGCTGCCGAAAAACTACGAGATTCAGTTTTCAACGACCACGCAAAACCGCATTCTGCTCACGGACATTGATAATGCCTGCGTCCAGTACACGGCTTACAAAGATTTGCCTGCGCTATTTCCGACGTACTTTATAGAGTGCCTGGTGCTGGGCTTGGCTGTTTACCTTGTCGGTCCGATTAAGCGCTCTGATGCGGCTTCTCAGATGGCTCAAAACCTGCGTCAAGCCTATGAGCAGGCATTGTCCAAGGCAAAGACTGATGATGCTCAAAACTCGGTGTTTCGTAAGTATCCGTATATCGCTTCTCAATTACGCGCTCGGTGGGTATAGAAAATGGCAGTCAAGGTTTATCAGCGTTCATTTAACGGGGGTGAGGTTGCGCCCTCGATGTATGCCCGTATTGATGACGGCAAGTATCAGACGGGCTTGGCTACGTGCAAAAACTTTCTCGTTGAGCCCCAGGGTCCGATCACAATGCGCCCGGGCTTTGCTTACGTGAATAAGACTAAGCAGCAGGATAAGCCGCCTAAGCTCATTCCATTCACGTTCTCAACCGATCAGACAATGGTGCTGGAGTTTGGCGACAAGTACATTCGCTTCCATACTCAAGGTCAGACTTTGATGGGCAGTGACGGCGAGCCGTATGAAGTTGAAACTCCGTATGCAATTGATGATGTGTTTGACATTCACTACGTTCAGTCTGGCGACGTGCTGACATTGGTTCACCCGTCCTATCATCCGAAGGAATTGCGCCGATACGGTGCGACTGATTGGCGCCTAGTTGATATTGAGTTTTCGTCCATATTATCAGCGCCGACAAATGTAAAAGTAACGCCTCATGGATCAGGCGGTGGCACGTATAAACGTGAATATTGTGTGACGGCATTGCTGAAAGATGGATCGCAAGAGTCGGCTCGCAGTACCTCCGTTATTTTGGATTGTCAGCCGTATGGCGATGGTGCCTATAACGATATTTCGTGGGATGCCGTAGAAGGCGCTGGGATGTACCGTGTCTATCGTAACGAAGGCGGTGTTTGGGCTTATGTTGGTCAAACGGATACCTTGTCTATCCGTGACGAAAATATTGATCCTGATGCGTCTATTACACCTCCGATCTATGATGAGGCATTTTCGCGCCCTGGCGGTATTACTGCGGTTGAGGTCCTTACTGAAGGCAGTGGCTACTTTGGTAGGAGAGGTGTTGCAGGGGTAGAAAATATAGGTTATTCCCGATATGAAAATCCAACTGGCGACAACTACCTGGCATATTACTTTCCCGTTCCTATCTATTTAAATTCATCTGGGAGCCATACTGGAGATATTCACACCTCGATACATTTTAGAGTCGTTGATAAAGAAGGGAATGGTTCAGGCGCTACCGCGAGAGGTTATTACAGGAAATTTGACGATAAGACCTATGAAATAGAAAGAATTGAAATTACTTCTCCTGGTGCCAATTATGTAAAACCAAGGGTTGAAGTCATAGTCGCAGAGTCATACGAAAGTGCAAGTGGCAAAGATTATTACTTTGAATATCTTGAAATGTACGTTGACGGTCTAATTGAGCCTTCCTCTGAAGATGTTAGATTCGTCATAGAAGATGATACTGGAGGCGGGGCAGAGCTAACACCCGTTATCAGTGACGGGAAAATCATTGCGGTCAATGTAGTTAGTGGTGGATCGGGTTATACAGATCCAATAATTGCCATTCAATCAACCACTGGAAGTGGCGCAACATTTAAAGCAACGGTAGCAGAGGCTGGCGACTATCCTGGTGCTGTTTCTTATTTTGAACAGCGTCGGTGGTTTGCCGGTACAGTTCAACGTCCTAATAATCTATGGGCTACCAAGTCGGGTACCGAAAGCGATATGTCTTTCTCGCTTCCGAGCCAGGATGACGACCGTATTGCTGTGCGGGTGGCAGCACGTGAAGCCAACCGTATCCGGCACATAGTGCCGTTGTCTCAGCTTATGTTGCTAACGGGTGCGGCAGAGTGGCGCGTATCGCCTTTAAACTCTGATGCCATCACGCCCTCTTCTATGTCCGTGCGCCCACAATCTTATATTGGTGCAAACAATGTTCAACCGTTGGTTGTCTCCAGTATTGTGCTTTACGCTCAGGAACGCGGAGGGCATTTAAGAGAATGTGGCTATTCTTATGAAGCGTCTGGCTACGTTTCTAACGACATATGCCTAAGAGCTCCGCATTTATTCGACAATCACAATATTGTTGATTTGGCTTATTCCAAGGCACCTCTCCCGATTATCTGGTCCATCAACAATGACGGTCAGCTGGTGGCGATGACTTACGTCCCCGATCAACAAGTCGGAGCATTTAGTCTCATTGAAACAAACAATGGGCGCTTCCGTTCTTGCTGTGTGGTTTCCGAAGGTGATGAGGATATCCTCTATTGCGTCGTTGAACGGATTATTACCGGTGTTCCACATATTTACATTGAACGAATGACGGAGCAGAGGTTCACCACTTTGGACCACTGTTGCTTCATGGATAGTTCGGGTACTTATATCGGCGAGCCTACGAAAGAAATTACGGGGTTGGACTGGCTGGAAGGCATGGAAGTTTCTATTGTGGCTGACGGTTCTGTTGAGGAAAGACAGATTGTCAAGGATGGCAAGGTCACTCTTTCAATGGATTCCATGATTGTCCACGTTGGTATTCCTTATACCGCCGACATTAAGACGCTCCCTGTGGCAGTCGCGCTCCAGGATGGCGGCTATGGTTCAGGGCATGAAAAGAACGTGCGCTCGGTCAGCTTTAGAGTAATTAACTCCTCGGGCATCAAGGCGGGTCCTGACTTCGATACCTTATCGGAATACCCAGCACGCTCGATTGAGTATGCCGGTAATCCTCCCGATCCGATCAATGATGAAATTGACGTGCCGATTGCGGGCACCTGGAATAAATACGGTCAAGTCTGTATCCGACAGGAAAACCCGCTTCCGCTCAAGATCATCTCTGTGACGACGACGGTGGAAATTTCATAAAGGGATTTTTGTCTCTCAGCCTTGGCAAGCCTCTCCTATGCGCGTGTGCACGTTTTCGAAAGATACAGTGCCATGCGTATAGGAGAATTTTTGTATGCCTTGGAATAGCTTAACCAGTGGTCAACAGTTCGGCTACGGGTCCCTGATTGCCCAGGGAATAGCCAATACCGTCAATGCGTTTGGTTCGCTCAGCATTACGCGCCACCAAAACGCTATTGCTCAATCTCAAGCCAATATCGCGCGACTGAATGCGCAGATGATGGAGTGGCAGGGGTA
>CAJKMT010000004.1 GCA_905201055.1 uncultured Sutterella sp.
AGGAATCATAATCCTTGTGTCCGGGGGTCGAGTCCCTGACTCGCCACCAAGAATCCCAAGGCGATGGTCTAAAAACCATCGCCTTTTTATTTGTTCTTGGCGGCTCGCATTGACACGAACCCCCGTAATTTCAAGCATTCCAGCGCAGTCGACAAATCCCACCGTGATCTCGTGCTCACATCAAGCCCAATCGCACACGAATTCTTGCCTTTTTTCGTCCGAAGGGTGACCAAATGTATACCCCGAGGGTGACCAAGCACTTCGTGCAAAGCCTTGGCACCAGGGCGATTCCGTGGCATTGTGTGTCCAGAGGGTGACCAAAATAACGATCAAGGGGTGACCAAAGGGTGACCAAGGCGCGCATTTCGACATTAGATGACGGCGTTTACGCCGTAGGTGGAGTGGTCGGCTTGCGCATTAGAAAACGCAACGGCACGACCCGATACTTGATGCGTTGGAGTCGTCACGGGGTTCGACATGACTATTACCTGCCGCGTGACATTTCCCTTACAGAAGCACGAAGACTCGGTGCAGAGTGTCGGTATCAGTTGGATCGTGGTGAAGATCCGAGAGTAGAACATAAACGTCGGGAAGTCGAAGCAATCGAAAAACTCCACAAGCTCGAAACTCAAAAATCGGCATACCTCAAAACCTTCCGCAATGTGGCGGTTGAATGGTTTGAATATCAACGTTCAATCAACGCCTGGGCTAACAATGAGAAGGGGGAACGCACAGCGTACCTGCGACTCCGTAAACACGTATACCCACTCATTGGTAATCAAGTTATTCAGGAGTTGGGTGTTGAAGATGCGGTGAAAGTTTTGACACCTGTTTGGAAATCAAAGAACTCTGCCGACAAGATCTACCAGTTATTAAGACGAATATTTGAGTTCGCAATCGTGAAGAAGTACTACGTGGGAGTTAACCCAATTGATAAACGGGGATCACTGGGAGTTCTCTTACAGCCGTTAACACTTCAACGGTCGGCAGCTGACAACATGGCGGCGTTACCGTATGAGCGGGTGCCTGATTTGATGCGAGCGCTGATTGACAATGGCACGAACTCTGCCCTGGCAGTGGCATTTTCGATTCTGACAGCCTCACGCTTTCGGGCGGTTCGGCTGTCAGAGTGGTCGGAGTGTGAATTAGACGGAGAGATTCCTTTATGGCGTATACCACTGGAACATGACAAAAATAAAGGTCGGGGAATTCATCACGTTCCTCTCAGCCCCCAGGCTTTGGTTATCCTTCAAAAGATGAAATCACGTAAGCATGACAGGTCGAGTTTCATTTTCCCAAGTGTTCGAGGTTTGGCATTGTGCGATTCGGTCCCGTCAACATTGTTCCGATCAATGAGTGCAGACCAAGTCCTGGCAGGACAGGAACCGTGGGTGGATCCGTTTATGTTGGACTCCGATGGAAAGCCTAAGGTGGCAACTCAACACGGAACAGCTCGGGCAAGTTTCAAATCATGGGCAAAATCAGACAAGCTCGGTAACTTCGGTAAGTATCCCGAGGAACTAATCGAAGCGTGCCTACTTCATTCAATCAGGAAACGCTACAACGGAGCGTATGATAGGTCAACCTTTGATCAGGCGCGTTATCAGATATTGTGTGCTTGGGGTCAGTATTGTTTCTCACGACTTGAACTGTAAAGTTAACTGTCTAACTGTCAAATTTACTGTCTAACTGTCAAGAAGAACTGTAAAGCTACTGTATAAAGTTTTCTGTTGTGAGTTATTCGTGTGCGATTGGGCTCGCATTGACACGAACCCCGTAATTACAGGCTTCCCATCGCAATCGATCAATCCAATTCACACGCAAATCTCATCGCGATTGCGTGATCAAATTGAATTCAATCACACGAGTCATTGCCTTTCAAAATTTTAGCGATGGTTTAGGAGTGTTTTCTAATGTTATTACGGTTTTTCTAATGGAATATAATGGAATCTAATGGAATATAATGTCTTTCTAGTGGAATCTAATGGATTTGCGTATGAAGTTCACCTTGAATGAAAAATCGTTTTTCTTTGACGAAGAAATCGTTGCTCTTTTGATGGAAATTGAGGAATTTAAGGGTGGTTGGAAGGCTTATGGCAACCTTGCTCCGGAAAGATTGACAGAGTTGCAGCGAATAGCAACGATCGAAAGCATAGGCTCGTCGACTCGCATAGAGGGTGGAAAGCTTACTGATGAAGAAGTTGCTCGTGTCATGGCAGGACTGTCATCTCAGTCGTTCAGATCTAGAGATGAACAGGAAGTGGCTGGTTACGGACTCCTGATGAATGCGATTTTTGAGTCGTGGGAAGATATGCCCTTGACGGAAAATATCATTAAACAATTGCACGCGATTCTTATGCGTGTCAGCGACAAAGATTCTCGTCATCGCGGGGCTTATAAGACAGTTGAAAACAATGTAGCAGCTTTTGATCGAGAGGGACACCAATTGGGAGTTGTATTCGAAACGGCTACAGCGTTTGAAACCCCTCAATGTATGGAGCAGTTGGTTGAGTGGACAAATTTAAAACTCGTTGAAGGGAGATTGCCGCCTTTAATTATTATCGGAATGTTTGTTGTAGTATTTTTGGCCATACATCCTTTTCAAGACGGTAATGGTCGGTTATCGCGAGCACTCACAATTTTGTTGCTTTTGCGCTCAGGCTATGTTTATGTACCGTATAGTTCGTTGGAAAGCATTATTGAGGCAACAAAACAGAGTTACTACATTTCCTTGCGAGCCACTCAACGAACGCTTCAAAACGAAGAACCGAATTGGAATGTATGGCTTGTGTATTTCTTAAAATCACTGGTTAGCCAAGTCAGGAATTTGAAACGCAAAATTGAGAATGAGCATCTTTTGAAAGCGATGCCTGAAACATCACTAAGAATAATAGAGACTCTTAAATCACATGGGACAATGAGCATTTCCGAAATGGAAAATGTGCTTCAAATTAATAAATTTACGCTAAGAGATCATTTCAAACGTTTGACTGCAGAAGGTTATCTGGTGAAAACTGGGCAAGGGCGTGCGACTCGGTACAGTTTGAAGTTTTAGTCAGAAAGGTTCTTAGCCATTTGAAAAAAGTCCCCGAATCTTGTGATTCGGGGGTGAGGTTCCTATGTCATTGCTGTCTTAAATTCAATTTTCTCCCGGCACAATCAGAATAGGCATTCTGCAGGAAGAGACCATGGCGCGGGTGGAGCTGCCGAATACGAGTGAAGAAACACGTCCTTTGCCGTGAGAACCCATGACAACCATGTCAAGGTTTTCGTCAGCATAGCGGGTGAGTGTTGTGTGTAAGGGGCCTCTCAATTGAACTGTCTTTACGTTCAATTCTGCAGATTGCAGTTGAGGCAACGCTTTTTCAAAGGCTCTGCGGCATTCCTCTTC
The DNA here is from genome assembly GCA_905201055.1 of uncultured Sutterella sp. Taxonomy (GTDB): domain Bacteria; phylum Pseudomonadota; class Gammaproteobacteria; order Burkholderiales; family Burkholderiaceae_F; genus Aphodousia. The sequence goes on from CAJKMT010000004.1 coordinate 3,392, forward strand.
TTCGTACTGCTCGAAAAGTTTATCCATTTCCACCGTGCCCTTATCGATGAGATCCGGCGGAATTCGTTCTTCGTCAGCGTGCACATAAATGACTTCGAAGGATGCACCTTCGCCGAACAGGGCTTTGTTGTCAGCCACAAATTTCGCGCACCGTTCACCGAACCCGGAACCATCAACCGCAATGCCGATTTTGAGGTTGTCATCACGCGGCGTGTAGTGTTCACGGCAAATGAGAACCGGACAGGTTGCTTTTGCCAAAGTGCCCAATGAGACAGAACCCAGGTAAAGCGCTTTAACGGCTCCAAGGCCTCTGGCACCCATGACGATTAAGTCTGCAGAGGTTTCACGGGCGTGCTCGGCAATGACAGTTGCCGGATTACCGATTTTGCTCGTCTTGATGGCTCCCTCGGGTAGGGTGGCGAGGTCTTCAGCCATGTCATCAAACACGGCTTTGATCAGTTTTTCATAAGACCAGGGCTGAACATTAAAGTCACCGCCCTCGGCAAAGCCGGGTCTGTAGGCTCTTTGCACATAGAGCACTTCAATTGTGGGTTTTTGAGAGTGAAGCCACGATTTTCTGGTGTTGATAAAACGAATCGCTTCGCGGCAGTCCGCGCCTCCGTCAATCGGAATCAAGATACGCATATAACACTCCATTGTCAAAATAACTCACAAAATTCAATGAGTTATTGAGGTTTTTAAATTGTTTTCCCTTGATTTCAGTGTACGCTGATTGCGTATTAACGAGTAAGGGAAAACACTAATATTTGATAAAAGGCAAACAAACAGAAAGCCCGCCGGAAATTTCCGACGGGCTAAGAAGGAAAACTCAAATCAAATGAGTGTTCAGTCCTTAGACATTCGGCACGACCAATATCGGAAGATTGGTGGCGGCAATCATTGCACGAGTGGAGCTGCCAAACACAAGCGACCGTAACGCGCCTTTGCCATGCGTGCCCATAACCATCACATCGAGATGTTCATCGGCGTACTTCGGTAACACGTCTTCAGGATTGCCGATCAATTTAACCGCTTTCACAGGGACGCCGGCAATATCGAATTTTTCCACCGGTTCCTTGACCGAGGCCTCAAATTCAAGCCCTTGAATTTCTTCCCAACTCATCTGCGGAGGCACGGGCCCTTCGTTGACAAAGTCAGGGGCGTAGAGCGGATCATCGGGGACGGCATTGATGATTTCGAAAGTGGCATCTTTGCCGAAGAAATGCCGATGAGCGATCAAGTATTCCGCACACTTAGGACCGAAGGGGGAATCATCCACGGAAAGTCCGACATGAAGTCCTGCGGATTTCACTTCAGTGGTCTGACGGAAGACAAGTACCGGGCACTTCGAAGAAGCGATGGTCGCCAGAGACACGGACCCCAGGTAGAGGTTCTGCAGCGCGCTCAAACCCCGTGCGCCCATGATAATGAGGTCGGCTTTTTGCTCGTTGGCATAGTCCGGAATCACACGGGCAGGGTGACCCACCAAAACGGTTTTCTTAACAGAACCGGGGATCGCCTCAATTTCTTGAGCGATGGCGCTCCATACGCTCTTGGCGCGCGCTTCATAGTAAGCGCTTAGATCAAACTCATCTTGCTCGGTTACTCGTTCGACAATCGGCTTTTGAACATACACAAGTTCAATATCCGGTTTTTCTTCTTCAAACCACTCTTTTTTGGTGGCAACGAATCGAATCGCTTCGCGGCAATCTTTACCGCCGTCAACAGGAACTATCACACGCATAAATCGCATCTCCTTGTTGTCTGTCAAATTTGTGGGAGAGTGTGCAAAAAAATCTTTATATTCAACGAGATGATGAGTAGAAGCTTTTGCCTGCTTTCCTGATTTCAGTGTACTCCGATATTGCGTAATCCGAGCATTTTTTTTTGATCCTGAAAGTGATTGCAGAACGTGGGAAAAGTCAGGAAAAAGCCTTGAAAATCAGGCTGAAAAGCGAAAATGAACAGACTATAATTAAAACTTTCTTTGACTTATGACAAGCGAATAATTATGCAAGATTTGTCCCAGATCATTGCCCAAGCTCAGAGCGCTTTTGCTGAGGCTGCAACGCCTGCTGCGCTGGAAGATGCGAAGGCGAAATTTTTAGGGAAAACCGGTGCGATCACGGTTTTAATGAAAGGTCTCTCCAAACTCACGCCTGAAGAAAAGCGCGAGATGGGACAAGCATTAGGCAGCGCAAAGCGCGCCGTGGAACAAGCGCTCGAAGCCCGTCGTGAAGAGTTGGCCAATGAAAAGCTTGCGGCGCGTCTTGCCGCTGAAGCGCTCGACGTGACGCTGCCCGGACGCAAGTACCCGCAAGGGGGCGTGCATCCTGTGATCATGACGCAGATGCGCATTGAAGAGATTTTCCGCTCCATCGGTTTTGATGTGGCCGACGGTCCTGAAATTGAAACCGACTGGTATTCCTTTACCGCACTTAATAATCCTCCCAACCATCCGGCCCGCTCCATGCAGGATACGTTCTACGTGGACATGAAGGATGAAACGGGCAAACTCTTGCCTTTGCGCCCGCACACTTCTCCCATGCAGGTGCGCTATGCCCGCACGCACACGCCCCCGATCAAAGTGCTCGCTCCGGGCCGCACCTATCGTGTGGACAGTGACGCTACTCACTCGCCGATGTTCCATCAGGTCGAAGGCCTGTGGATTGACACGGACGTGAGTTTCTCGGACTTAAAGGGCGTTTATACGGATTTCTTGCGCCAGTTCTTTGAAACCGATGAATTGAAGGTGCGTTTCCGCCCGAGTTACTTCCCGTTTACCGAACCTTCTGTCGAAGTCGACATGATGTTTACGAGCGGTCCGAAGAAGGGCCGTTGGCTGGAAATTTCCGGTGCCGGCGAAGTGCACCCGAATGTGGTTCGCAATTACGGTCTGGATCCGGAACGCTATATCGGTTTTGCATTCGGTTCCGGTCTTGAACGTTTGACGATGCTTCGCTACGGAATTGACGATTTGCGTCTGTTCTTTGAAGGTGATTTGCGGTTTCTTACGCAATTTAATCGTTAATGGCTCAACAATTTTTGAAGAGAAAACAAGATGTTATTTTCTGAAAGCTGGTTACGTTCCTACATTAATCCGGATCTGACGACGGATGAATTGTGTGAAGCCATGACGATGGCAGGTCTGGAAGTCGAAGAGGTGAGCTCCGTGGCGCCGGCCTTTAGCGGCGTTGTGGTGGCAAAAGTCTTATCGGTGAAAGACCATGAAAATTCCGATCACCTGCATATCTGCCAGGTCGATGTCGGTGACGGCGGAGAGCCCCTGCAGATTGTGTGCGGCGCACCCAATGTGCGCGAAGGTATTTTGGTGCCGTGCGCAAAAATCGGTGCTGTCTTGCCCGGCAACTTCACCATCAAAAAAGCGAAGATGCGCGGCGAAGTGTCCATGGGCATGCTTTGCTCGGCTCGCGAACTCGGCATTACCGAAGACCATACCGGTCTTTGGATTTTGCCGGACACCCTGACGGTGGGCGAAGATATCCGCAAGGCCTGTCACTTGGACGATAAGAAGATTGAAATCAAGCTCACGCCTAACCGCGGTGATGCCTTGTCATTGATCGGTGTAGCTCGTGATCTTCATGCCATCACGGGCGCCCCTCTGACGCTGCCGGAAATGCCCGCGGTGCCCGCCAATTCCGACACGAAGATCGATATCAAGATTGAGGCGCCTGATCTTTGCGGCCGCTATACGACCCGCCGCATCGATAATCTCAACATTCATGCGCCGACTCCTCAATGGATGAAGGATCGGCTGGAGAGAAGCGGCCAGCGCAGCATTTCTGCTTTAGTGGATATTTCCAACTACGTGATGTTGGAAACGGGTGTTCCCACACACTTTAGCGACGCCGAGAAGATTGCCGGCGGCTGCTACACCGTTCGCTGGGGTAAGGAAGGTGAAAAGATCACCCTCTTAAACGGTCAAACGGTGGATGTGGATCCCGGGTTCGGTGTGATTTGTGATGCAAACGGCCCCAAGGTGCTCGCAGGCATCATGGGCGGCGAAGACACGAAAGTGACCGACGAGACGACCTGTGTGTCTATCGAATCGGCCTTCTGGCACCAAAAGGCAATTCAAGGGCGCTGCCGTCGTTTGAATTTCTCAACGGATGCTGCTTATCGTTATGAGCGCGGCGTGGACTTCGGTCAGACCGAAAGAGTGCTCAATTACATTACGCGCCTTGTGGTTGAAATTTGCGCAACCGATAAGACTGAAATCGGTCCCGTGATTGATGCGGTGACGGTATTGCCTGAACGCCGTGAAGTGACGATGCGTGCCGATCGTGCCCGCAAGGTCATCGGCATGGACATCGATACGCAGACAATGGCTGAATGCTTTAAGCGTTTGGGCTTTGAATTTACGCTCAAAGATGAAGTCTTTAGTGTGAAGGCGCCGACCTATCGCTTTGATATTGAAATCGAAGAGGACCTCATCGAAGAAGTGGCCCGTTTGGTGGGTTACGAAAAATTGCCCGATTTGCCGCCCAAGGCTCGCGCTTATATGCACACTCGTCCCGAAGGAATGAGAAGTGTTCATGCACTGCGCATGAAGTTGGCTGATTTGGGTTATCAGGAACTCATTAATTTCAGCTTCGTTCCCCGTCAGTGGGAAAAGGATTTTGCGGGCAACGACAATCCGATCGAACTTCTCAACCCGATCGCAAGCCAATTGTCCGTGATGCGCACCCAAATGGTGGGCGGTTTGGTTGATATTCTCAAATACAACCTCAACCGTAAGGTCACCAGTGCCAAGCTCTTTGAAGTGGGCCGTATTTTCCGCCGCGACGATTCTGTTGAAACGACGGAACACTCTGTGAAGGGTGTTGATCAGCCCGTTCGTATTGCAGGTTTACTTTATGGCGACGCCATGGGTGAGCAATGGGCGGTTCCTGCCCGTCAGGCAGACTTTTTTGATGCCAAGGGTGATGTGGAACGGTTGCTAGCGCCTCTTAACGCCACTTATGTGGCGAAGAGCTTCCCGGCACTTCACCCGGGCCGCAGTGCCGCGATTATGTTGGACGGCAAGGAAATCGGGTTTGTGGGTGAACTGCATCCGAAACTTCAGCAAACGTACGGCTTGCCTCACGCTCCTATCGTTTTTGAGCTTGATGTGGCCTCTATTTTGCCCAAGGCCGTGCCCTGGCACACGCCTGTGAGTAAGTTCCAGCCCATCTCGCGTGACTTGAGCGTCGTCGTGCCGCATGGCGTCACTTTCGCTTCATTGCAAAAGGCTGTGATCGAAGCGGCTAAGACTGATAAGCGTTTGGCAGGTTTTGTTTCGCTTGATCTCTTCGACCTTTATCACAAGGCGGCTGACGGGGATAAGCCTGCCGAAGTGAGCATGGCCTTCCGCATGACGGTTCAGCCCGAAGATGAAAACTATTCGGGTGAAGACGCCGAAGCTGCTACTCAGGCGATTATCGAAGCCTTGGCTGCCCAAGGTGCGGTGCTTCGTCAATAAAGCCTCAAGTTGGTGAAATGACAGACCGAGGCCTTTTGCAAAAAAAGGCCTCGAGTCGTTACAGGAAAGAAAAAGAGCTGAAAAATCAAAGGAAAATCATTTCTTTGGTACAATGCTCGCATTGTAAAAAATCACGATTGAAGAGAGAGCGAGATGGATACGAAAACCATGACGAAAGCCGATTTGGTGGTGATGCTTTTTAACCGCATGGGGATGAACAAAAAAGACGCCAAGGATATGGTGGATGCGTTTTTTGACGAAATCCGCTCGGCGCTTGAAAGCGGTCGCACCGTGAAGCTTTCAGGATTCGGCAATTTCCAGCTGCGCGATAAGGCTCAGCGTCCCGGCCGCAATCCGAAGACCGGCGAGGAAATCGCTATTACGGCTCGCCGCGTGGTGACCTTTCATGCCAGTCAGAAACTGAAGGAAGCGGTTGCCAAAACCCACCCCTCTTTGCGCGAAACCAATAATCTTTAATGCTTCGGGAGGACCATCATGGCTTCTGAAGAACCCGTACGCATGCTCGAAGGCGATGCCAAAGACTTCGAGCTCACCGAGCTTGACGCACCGGAAGAGGAACTTCTGGGGCGGTATCTGCCGATTGGGGATGTGGCAAAGTCCATTGGCGTAAATCCTTCGGTTTTGCGCTTTTGGGAGCAGGAATTCCCGCAGCTGCGTCCGACCAAGCGCGGTAACCGCCGCTACTACTGCTCGGAGGACGTGGCGCTGATTCGCACGATTCAGCATCTTCTCTACGAAGAACACTACACGATTCTGGGTGCCCGCAATAAGATTCACGAGCTGCAGGTCCAAAATAAAGTCAAGGATATTTTGGATGAAAAGGCGAGCGCCCCGCTGCATACCCAGCCCAAAGAACCTGTATTGGATTTATCAGCCACGTTGGCTGAATTAAAGGCCATTCGTGCCATTTTGAGTTCGCCAGCCCTGGAGGAGTCCCTTCGCCAGGAGCGTCTGGTCAAGGAGAAAGCCGAGCGTGACGCGGTAGAAAATTTCACCTTGGTATCGGAAGATTTAAACGAGCTTCTGGCGAAAGAAGCAGAAGAGGAAGCGGCACGAAAAGAAGTCGCTGAAGAAAATGAGGTGCAGGAAGAAGTCACGGCACCTCACTCCTATGACTTGGGAGCAATCGGTGTGGACAGCGAAGATTTCCTGCAGCCCAGTCCCAAGATCGGCAACATGGAGATTTCCTCTGAAAAAAAGTCCGAGCAGCCTGCTAAAGAGCAAAAGTCCAAGGTAGATACGTCGCACTTGGTGGTGCCGCCTCTGCCCGGTGAGCGTCATGGCTTTACGGTGGGCATGAAGGTGCCGAAGAGCCCGGATAGGGCGTTTATTTATACGTCTTCTGCGGCTTGGAAGAAAAAATAGGGTGCGGCAGTTTGCCAAACTCACGGGGATTGTGTAATATTCCCATCCTTACGTCGGGGCGTAGCGCAGCCTGGTAGCGCACTTGCATGGGGTGCAAGGGGTCGCGAGTTCGAATCCCGCCGCCCCGACCATTGGAATTCGAAAAGAGAGACTGGTTTCGCCGGTCTCTTTTTTTATACAAAAAATCCGCCGGAGTACCGGCGGATCAATAAGTCAATTTATTTCAGGAATTTCTTGAAATCCTTGTCAAGTTTGGCAAGAGAGTCATTAATTTGCTTTTGTTCTCCCAATGCCCATTGGCGATTGTCTGCGATTGCCTTATCCGTGCGATCTAGCGCTTTTTGAAGTTCCTTGACTTGTGGACCGCCCGCTGTTCTGCGGTTATTGACGATGGAAACAGGGTCAAGCGCTTTGCGGAATTCTTGTTCCGACATTGGACACTCGGTGGAAGCTTGAGGATATTCTTTCTTAATGACTTCCGCGTAAATCCGTTTCACTTGATCGTACGGGAAGTCTGTCGGTTTGATGTTGTTGGCCTTAGCGTAGGAGACCATTTGGCTTGCGACGTGGTGACCAACACGGAACGGAAGCTTATGTTCGCGCATCAAGACATCAGCGATTTCCTGAGAGGCCGTCCAATCGTTATTGAGTTCTTCCATGGCACGTTCCGGATTGATACGAAGCGCTTTGAGCACTCGTTGGAATGTGTCGAGCATCTTAATCGTTTCGGAGGCCATCTGAGTGTTCGGACCGACACGCTTGGCGTCAACCATGCCCGGAACAACGTTATGCGCGCGATAAATCGGCGTTTGAGCTTGTCCGATCACGTTACTTGCAGCAATTCTGACATTGATCATCAAACCCGGATTGCGTTTTTGCGGCATCGCAGAAGACACATAGGTATTATCACCGCCTTCCTGCAGCAAAATCCAAGGACGCGGCTGCGCATATTGCACAGAAACATCTTCAATGAATGAGCCCACATGTAAAGCAATGGAGGTGAGAATGGCGCCAAATTCGACAGGTTCATCCACAGGCTTCATTTGAGCAGCATCATAGGCGTCGGGTACCGGACCATCGAAGCCAAGGTATTGCGCCATTCTGTCGCGGTTAAGAGGCCAGCCCGTACCGTTGAGCACAGTGGTGCCCATCGCGCATAAGTTAAGACGGGCGTAAAACTCTTCGAGACGTTGTGCGTCACGTTTGAAGCTGGCTAAAAATCCTTGAAGGTAATGAGCGTAACTGTTCGGTTGTGCAGCGACACCGTTTGTGTAATTAGGAACGATCGTCTTTGTATTTGCTTTGGCCATCTCATTGAGCGTTTCCATGATATCGGCTAACTTCAAAGAAACCGCCAGAACATTGTCACGCATAATGGCCGAATAATACGTGGCGTGCATGTCTTGGCTGGAACGACCGACATGAAGCATGGTTGCGTCCATCCCGACTTCTTTAATCAGATAGGGCTCAAAGGCAATCACACGATTAGGACGAGCGCCATTTTCTTTGTTACCGTTATCAAGCACAGTTTGAAGACCGGCCGCGATTTTGCCGGCCGTTTGTTTAGGAAGCAATCCTTCTTCGGTATTGATGACCAAAGAGGCCTTATTGATTTCTCCTAACCAGAAAAACTCATCACGTTTTGTTGAATTATCAATTGCTTGCGCACTTTGGGCAAGAAAAGCACAGGCGGAGGCGATCACAATAAGTTTTAAAGAGGGTTTCATAAGTATTGACTCCTAATTCAGAAGTTACGTTCGAGACGACCTCTTTATGGTAGCCCTTTAGCTATGCCTGATGATTGCTTAAAATTCAATTTAATCTTTGCATAAACCGCAACAATGGATTTCTTATGTCTTCTTTGCATAGTCTGACAGCTTGGCGTTATTTCATCGCTTTTGCCGAAAGCGGTCATATGAATGATGTGGCGAACCGTTTTGATCTAAATGTTTCAACAATCAGTCGCAGCATTCGTCAACTGGAAAAATCATTGGGACAGAGTTTGGTCAAGGGGAACACAAAAAAATTAGAACTGACCGAAACGGGTGTTACCAGTTATCGGTTGATGAAGCCTGTGATTGAACAATTTGACCGTGTTTTGGGTGAAATTCATACCATTGAACCGGTTGTCGCCGGAGTGATCCGTTTGTCGGTTGCGGGAGGATTTGCGGGAACATATCTTTTGGATTGCCTGGAGCGATTCAATCGCATGTACCCGCAGGTTAAATTTAATGTGTTTTCTGGTCTAAAAATTCCCGCGTTACGTTCCGGCGCTTGCGATTTAGTCACGGTAACAGGTCGTCCGAAAGATAATGATGTGATATGTATTTATCGCGGAACAAATCATTACGTTGCAGTTGCCTCGGTGGATTTCTTAAAACAATTCAATAGACGGATAAAAGATCCGGCTGATTTGAGCGGTCTGAGAGTTTTCGCCTACAGTGGTCCGGAGCGAGAGCCGACACGCTATTTGGTAAAAAATCGATCTCAAAGACAGTTAGTCGATTTCGGACAATGTCTGTATACCGACAGCATTTCTGCCATTAAGCAGGCAGTTTTGGATGGCAAAGGCGTGGCCATCGATTTGCCCTTGATTCACTGCTATAAAGAAATGATTTCAGGACAAATGATCCCTATTTTGCACGGTTGGCATAAAGCGGATGAAGAACTTTTCACCGTAGTGGACAAAATTGCCTGGCATAAGCCTCGCGTGAGAATTTTTGCGCAATGGTTTTCGGAGGAGTCCAGAGCCTACTACCGGAATGTTTTTGAGAGTTGCAAAAACTTATTAAAACGTTAGAGGAATGAAGGTTATAGAAAAAGCTCCTGCAAATCTGACAAAAAATCCCAACCTTTGTTCGAAGCAACGAAACGGGTAAGAGGGGCGGGCATTAGCCCCAACGATTGAGCTTTAGAAATCCTGTCATGGATGTCATCAAGAGTCAGATCCGTGCGCTTTTGCAAAAAGTCCAGTGGCGCGCCTTTTCGAAGCCTTAAGACATTGAGCATAAATTCGAAGGCTTGCTCATCTTTGGCTACCCACCTCTGGTGGGCAACGGCATTGTCTTTGGCCGCGTGTGCCATAAAGCTCTCCGGCTGTGTGTAACGAGCTTCCCGTAGGATTCTCCCGTCTTCTAAAGTGACTTTGCTGTGAGCGCCGGCGCCGCACGCGATGTAGTCGCCGAACTGCCAGTAATTTAGGTTATGACGGCAATGAAAGCCCGCTTTGGCGTAACCTGAGATTTCATAGTGTTCATACCCTGCTTCTTCCAAGGTTCGGGCGACCAGGTCTTGCATTTGAAAGACTGTGTCGGCATCGGGGATACCGGCGGGGATATGTTTGGCAAAAACAGTATTAGGTTCAAGCGTCAGCTGATAAAAGGACAGATGATTGCTTTGGGCGGCGATGGCCTCCTGAAGCTCTAATTCGAGCTCTCCAAGCGTTTGACCTGGCAGGGCAAACATCACATCCAAATTGAAGTTTTCAAACGATTCTCGGGCGATTTTGATGGCTTCATGAGCCTCGGCACTGTTGTGGATTCGTCCCAAGCGTTTTAACAAGTCATCATTGAAACTTTGAACCCCCATGGAAAGCCGATTGATGCCGATGCGGCGATAGGCTTCAAAGTGTCGGATATCGACTGTGCCCGGGTTGGCTTCGAGCGTTATTTCAATCTCGGGACTTGTCCGATAAAGTGAAAAAACCTCGTCCAGAAAACGAGCAAGTTCCCCAGGCGTGATTAAAGAGGGCGTGCCTCCGCCGATAAAGATGCTGATGAGTTTGCGATTCTGTGCAAGAGGGACAGATCGTTTGAGATCAGTAATGAGTGCATCAACGTAGCGGTGTGACGGATTGTCGCCCGAAGGCAGTGCGTGAGAATTAAAGTCGCAGTAGGGGCACTTTCTCACGCACCAGGGCCAGTGAACATAAAGAGAAAGCGGAATGTCGGCGCTTCTCATAAGGTCCAGCGTTTTTTCATTTCGTCAATGAGTTTGACCATTGCCTGTCCGCGATGGCTTACCGCATTTTTTTCTTCTGCTGTGAGTTCCGCCGCGGTTTTGCCGACTTGCGGCAAAAGAAAATGGGGATCGTAGCCAAAGCCGCCTTCGCCTCTCGGAGTGTCGATCACTTCGCCGTACCAGCGGCCTTCGGCAATGATGGGTTCGGGGTCGTCGGCGCTTCTGACAGCCACTAAAACGCAGGTGTAGTGAGCACTGCGGTCAGCGCAACCTTGAAGTTTTTGAACCAAAAGTGCGTTATTTTTTTTGTCATCGCCCGGTTCCCCTGCAAAGCGGGCAGAGTGTACGCCCGGCGCACCGCCCAGGGCATTCACACAGATGCCGGAATCGTCAGCGATGGCAGGCAGCCCCGTAAGTTTTGCCGCATGGCGCGCTTTCGTAAGACAATTTTCAAGAAATGTTCCGTAAGGTTCTTCGGCTGCCGGAATATTGAATTCGCCCTGCGGGTGCACTTGGACGTTGAGTGGCGCCAAAAGGCGGTTAAATTCGCGAAGCTTTCCTTTGTTGTTGCTGGCCAATACTATCTTCATTTTGCGTCCTTTAAGCGGCAAGCGCAGCTTTTTGAAGTTCGATGATTTGGGCGATCGCCGTTTTGGCAAGGGCGGTCATTTGTGCCATTTCATTTTCTGTGAAGGGTTCGCCTTCGGCGGTGCCTTGAATTTCCACGAAACGCCCATCGCTGGTCATCACGAAATTCATGTCGGTTTCGCTGTTGCTGTCTTCCGGATAATCCAGGTCAATCACAGGAACACCTTCGTAGATGCCCGCACTGATGGCAGCTACATGACCTTTCAAGGGATTTTCGGTGATCTGCTCTTTTTCAAGCATGGTGCGAACGGCCAGGGCCAGCGCCACCCAGGCACCGGAAATGGAGGCGCAGCGCGTGCCGCCGTCGGCCTGAATAACGTCGCAGTCCAATTGAATCGTAAAGTTGTCAATCTTCGTGCGATCCACCACGGCACGAAGCGCGCGGCCGATTAAGCGTTGAATTTCCTGCGTTCTGCCCGATTGCTTGCCTTTGGCGGCTTCGCGATCGCAGCGCGTGTGCGTAGCGCGCGGTAAAAGGCCGTATTCGGCAGTCACCCACCCTTCAGGGCGATCTTTAAGGAATTTGGGTTTGCCTTCAATAACGGAAGCTGTGCAGATCACTTTTGTGTCACCCACTTCCACCAAAACAGAGCCTTCGGCGTGCTTGGTGTAGTGAGTCGTAAAGCGCACCGGGCGCATTTCATTGGGTTGACGGTGAGAAGGACGTTCAAACATAGGAATAATCCTCACATTCAAAATCAGGAATTTTTTTCGCGTTTTTTAAGTCTCGGCTCAAAGAGCATGGTTCCACCCATGGCGGCAGTCCATGGTCCCTGGACGTTTTCCTGCGGCCGCCAGTGTTGGGCGTCGTCGTCACTCATGTAAAAGCCCTTGTCGGTTTGTGCAAAGAGTTTATCGCCGCGACCGTCTAAAGCGACAAACATGCCGATTTCTTTACTAATAAAGCGGGGGTGCCAGAATCGACCTTCCTGAGAGGCGACATAGATGCCTTTTTCACAGGCGGCAAAGAGTTTGCCTTGGAAATTTAAAAGGGAAAAGAAGTGCCCGCAGGCGTTGCCGTCGTATTTGAGGCGCCAACGAGAGCCAGAAGAAGCTTGGAAAATCGCCTCATTTGTGCAGGCGTAGAGCATATTGTCAAAACTCTCAATATCGACAAATTCAGCGCCTTTGCGCTGTGGGCTCACTTGAGTGAAAGCGGGAGCGTCAGGCGAAGTGCTGAAGATACCGGCATCCGTGACAATAAAGAGCAGTCCGCGATGAAAGGTCAGCCCCCGCAAGGCTCCCATCGGCTGCGCTTCATCTTCGTAGAAAATAGACCACGTCTGACGGAAGTCGTGACTGATTTCAATGCGATTGAAGAGGTAATTCAATCGGAAAGAGGCTTGTGGCGCATCAATAACTAAAGGCATATCTACTTTTCCAAAACATGACCCTCGATTGTAAAGCAAAGCCAAATTTGCGCAATGACAATAATGGGTGGCCATAAGACCAGAAATGGGTTTCAAAAAAATAAGATTGTGAAAAAATCGGAATTGTGAAAATTTCTAGAAAATCAAAGTATTAGCAAATTCGTCGTTAATAGAGCGGAAACTGTTAAAAGAAAAATGTCTCTAAAAAGATACAGAATAAGCAAGAAAATCTTGTTTAAATTTGACGCGGGGGGGGTATGTGGTAGGACAATTCGAGACAGCAAAGCAATTGTCATCGTGATGATTGACTTTCAAAGATAGATATTCCAAGTTTCTTTTATAGGAATAAAAAATCATGAAAAAGACTTTAGCTGCTGTTGCTGTCTTAGGCGCTTTTGCCGGTTCAGCTTTGGCTGCCGATGTGACTCTCTACGGTCGTATCGACGGTGGTTTCCAATACAACCACAACAAGGTTGAAATCGACGGTAAGAACGTTCTCGATAAGGCTGATGAATCCAGCTTCAAGATGGGCTCCGGTCAATCTACGGGTTCCCGTTTTGGTATCAAGGGCACGGAAGAAATTTCTGAAGGTTTCAAAGTTGGTTTCGTGTTGGAACACGGCTTTAACTTTGATAACGGTGGTTACGGTGATGATGATCGCATGTTCAACCGTGAAGCCACGTTGCAATTGATCAGCGACAACTATGGTACGTTGGCTTTGGGCCGTGTCGGTTCCATCAAGTCTGATGCCGGTTCTTTCGGTTTCTACGCCGGTGCTGTGAACCCCTTCGGTACGGGTTGGTCTGACCTCCCCGGTATTGCTGGTGACGTTTTTGCCGCTGCTGATACCCGTTATGACAACACGATCACCTACAAGTCTCCGACATTTGCCGGTACGACCGTCTACGCTCAATACTCCATGGGCGGCAACGATGACAACGAAATGACACACCGCGCCGACCGTTATGCTGCTTTGGGTGTGAACTTTGTTGCCGGTAACTTGAACTTGGCTGCTGTGGTTGACTGGAAGGATGAAGCTTACAAGGCTCAACCCGATGGCGTTGACGTTACCGATTTAGATTACAAGGATCGTAAGGACGAATACACGGTCAACGTCGGTGGTAGTTATGACTTTGGTGTCATGAAGACCTATTTGGCTGCTCAATACTTCAAGAACGCTAATGACGTTGCTGGTATCGTGGATATGATGGACGAAGCAGATGCGTTCGAAGCCTACTATAAGGCAACGGAAGTGAAGGATGAAGATGGTAATGTTTTAGGCGACGTATACACCAAGGTCGAACCCTCTAACGGTGCTTTCTTTGACCAATATAAGGGCTACGGTGTTGCCCTCGGTGCTGAAGTTCCCGCCTTCGGTGGTAACTTCTTGGTGTCCTTGGCTTACACGGATGCTGAAGAAGAAAATCTTGACGCTGACGTGACGGCTTACTCCGCTGGCTTGGCTTACACCTATCCGTTGAGCAAGCGTACGAACTTGTATGTCGCTGGTGTGTACAACAACCGCGAATACAAAGAAACCGATTTCAAGGCTGAACAAGACCAATACCAAGCCTTCTTCGGTATGGTTCACAAGTTCTAATCTTTGCTTGATTAGCTAACTAGAGAGCTCAGTGACTTCGGTCTCTGGGCTCTTTTCTTACCTGCTAAAATTTCCTTCATCTTTCTCATTTCCTGTAGGCTCTCATTGTGTTAATCAACGAAATTGAAAAACTCAGAACCAACCGGGCATCGCAAAAGCGCACGTTGGCAAACTTTATTTTGCAAAATAAGCAGGATGTCTATCGCATGACGTTGGACGAGCTCTCCGCTCAATCCACGGTCAGCGTATCCACGATTTTGCGAACGGTTCATTCGTTGGGTTTTCAATCCTACGGAGACTTTCGTGAGGCCTTTTATGATTCATTACGAGTACTCAATAAAACTGATGAGTGGCTTTCGTGGTGCGAACACTTAAAACCTCAAGAGTTGATCGAAAAAATGATTGAGGGAGAACAAAATGAGTTGGAAACTCTGAAAGCGGTGGATCCTCGAAAAATTGAGTGCATTGTCGATCAAATCATTGCTTGTCGCAGGGTGTTTGTCCTTGGGCAACACGCCTCAGCCGCCATGGCCTCGCTTTTAAGCTATGAGTTGGGAAAGGTTCGGCAAGATGTTTTCATGGTGTCGCGCTTTGATCAAAACACCTACCAGCAACTCTCAAGCGCGAACGAACACGACATCGTCATCGTTTTTGCTTTCCCGCGCTATCCTAAAAACATTCTGAAAGCCGCCCGTTACTTGAGAAACAAGGGGTGTTTTATTGTTTGCATTGGCCACTCTGATGATTCTGTCTTTAGTGAAATCGCCGACGTCTTTTTAGAAATTTATCTTAACTACTACGGCTTTACGACCGGTTATTCATCCATCATGACAGCGCTTAATTTCATGGTGTTGAGGTACTGTCAGCGCAACGCTGAAAATGTGAAACGCTGCATAGAAAATTTCGAAACGGTGATGTCGGAAAATGATGTTCTTGTGACGAAGTAAATTATTTGGAGCTCGCCAAAATCGCTGTCGCCATGATCATCGCAGTGATCACGATCGCGATGCCCAGCCAGACCTGCGCCACGACTCGATCGCCAAACAAAAAGATTCCTGCGATCTCCGACATCACAATGACTGAGAACTGCAGACAAGCGCCCAATAAAATATTTCCATACCCGTAAGCCAGTGACAAAAAACACTGAGCCAGCATCGCGCTCACCGACATGCCCAATAGATACAGAACATTGTGAGTATCCAAGGATGAAAATTCCGCCTCTGTAGCGGCAATTCCCAGTAGACTAAGCAGGAGACCTGCGACCGAGAAATAGAACACAATGCGGGCGACCGGTTCATTGTGTTTGCCTAATTGTCTGACATGAAGGTAGCCAATGCTGGAACACAACGCTGAAAAAAGTCCGAAGATAATCCCGTCTTGAAAACTCACAGAAAAGGTTGGCTGTGCAACCAAAATGATCCCGGTAAAGCCAATCAGGATGGTAGCCAATAGCGAATATTTCTTTTCCACGTGGGTGGAGAAAATCAACACAAAGGCGGCAATGAATAAAGGCGAGGAGTAGGTGAGTGTTGTCGAGGTTCCAATCGGGAGATCGGTTAGGCTGAAAAAGAAAAATAAAACGGATAGGGCGCCACAGATGCTGCGTCCTAAATGCAATAAGGGGACGGAAGTACGCAGGGTGATATTCTTGTGATAAAGAAAGGCGCTTAAAACAACGAGCGCCACTGCGGAGCGATAAAACACCAATTCATAAGCCCCGAAATGCTCCAATCCCATTTTGGTAAACACCCCCATGAGGGTGAAGCAAAACGAAGACAAAAGCATCCACAGGGCTTTCATAAACCTACTACCTTACGAAAACTGAGTCGCTTATCGCTTCTCTTTCATCAGAGTATCCAACCGTTCATAGGTCACGTCAAACAATTTTTGAACCTCTTCAAAAGTGGTATCGGGGTGATTGTTCCAATCTTGCAGGCGGTGTTTGTCAAAGCGCCCCTGTCCCATGGTGTTTAACACCTCGCGGAAAGCCTGCATGGCAGGTTGCCGATAGTGAGGTTGCTCAAGGATTTCATTTTGAGCCTTCATCATCGCGCAGAAGATGCTGTAAGTTTGGTCTGTTGGTTTGCATTGACGGTTGTCTTTGCGGTTCCACTTTGATGGACTGCTGATTAATTCTTTAGCACGTTTAATAATTTTCAAGTCATCTGGGGTTGGAGGACTCTGACGTGACGCGTCAAAGACGAAATTGGCCTCTTTGTCACTGACGGAAGATTTTTTCACATTAAACCAACCGTAGGGAAGCTTCCCGTACGAAGGTTTCCCCTTTAGGTAAACCACTTCAAACAAAGTGGGATCTTCCACTTTTCGTCCCTGCATTTGTCCTGTTAGATTGCCTTTTTTGTCTTTATGCAACCTCACATTGACGCGGCGATCCGGGAAGTAGGCTTTTGTGTACTGAGTATTGAGACCGTCAAAATTGACCGCTAAGTCGTTAACTTGATTAGGGACATAGCAGTCACCCTCGTAGTAGCCGCTTCCGGTGATTTTGAGATTGCAGACAATATTGTCGTTATAAAGCGGAGACGACCAGGAAGAGTTGCCCAGTGCTGTAAGCGCTAGGGCAACTGCGGCGAGAGTTTTTCTTAACATAATCCGTTCCTTTCTCAGAACACTACCCCATTGTGATATGCGGATAGATGAAATTAAGCCATGGGATACCGATCAACATATACGCTGCCAGGTAAATGGCGCCAAAGATTGCACCCAAGAGGAAGAATCGCGGACCAGGAATATAACGGCTTCCGAAAAATAGCGGAGAGCAGCCGGTGCCGTACGGAGTGATCACACCCATAAAGCCCATTGGCAGACACAACAGGAGCATCGTTTTGGCAATGTCGATACCGGGGATAGCCTGCGCAATGGTCACAAAAATCACCATGGTGGCGGTGACGTAGGCCGTACCCGAAGCAAAGAAATAGCGCAGTAAGCAAAAGAGCACCAGAAGCACCAAAACCGCCATGGTGGAACTCATGCCGGAGAGCGTGCTGCCAAAAGAGGTGGCAAGCCAAGAGAGGAATCCGACATTTTTCAGCCCATCGGCCATGGCGACCAACGTGGCAAACCACACCAAGGTGTTCCAAGCGGTGGTGTTGTGTAAGAAATCTTTCCACTCAATAACGCGCGTAGCGACCATCAACACGATCATCAGTAATGCGGTTGTCGTGGCATTGATCTTAAAGGCGCTTGAGCCGATCCAAAGTGTTAATCCCAAGAGCGCGATGATGACCATATAGATCTGCTCTTTAGTCATGGAGCCCAATTTTTGGTATTCATCGCGGGCCCACTGAGCGATTTCTCGTGACCCCTTAATTTCCGGCGGATAAAACCAAAACGCCAGAAGCGGTGTCAAAATAAATAAAAGAATACCGATGGGAAGGTTGGCAAGAAACCATCCGAACCAATCGGGTACAGCGACACCGCTTTTACTGATAAGTGTCAGGGCCAAGGGGTTCGGCGCTTGGCCGGTGAGGAAAATAGAACTCGTAACGCAAGAACTCGCCAGACCGACCCAGATTAAATAAGCGCCGATGCGACGTGGATTTTTATCGGGAAGGCTATCGAACATGGGAGCGATATTGGTGACAATGGGATAAACCGTACCTCCACTGCGTGCTGCGTTACTGGGAATGAAAGGCGGCAAAATGCCATCGACGATCGCAATGGAATAGCCCAAGCCGAGCGTGGACTTCCCTAATTTAGAGACGATCCATAGCGCGATGCGCCGCCCGAGTCCCGTTTTGGAAAAACCGATGCCAATGGTGAAGGCGGCAAAAATTAGCCAAACGACTGCGTTCGAAAAACCGCTGATACCCCAGTTGATGGCCGCAGCCGAACTGACCACTTTATCCATTTGCCCGGATCCTGCAGGTCCCACTTTAAAAAGAACGGATAGGACAACAGCGATAAGGCCAAGGAACGCGGGGGGAATGGGTTCGAGCACCAAACCGACGGCCAAGCCAAAGAAAATCGAAAAATACAGCCAAGCTTTGGGACTTAAACCCTCGGGAGAGGGAGCGCCCCAGATGAGCCATGGCAGGACATACGTGATGAGACCAAAAACAATGGGAGCGAGAAGTTTAGCTAGAGAACGCAGAGACACAGTCATCGTTTTCTCCCTTATCGATAAAAAGCACAAACGGCCAAAGCCGCACGCTGGTAGCGGCTTTGACCGAAGAGAACAAAGAAAGGATTACTTCGTTCTGACTTTGGGCAAGGGGATCGCGTGCGGAACCGTATCCTTCGGACCGGTGAATTTTTCAGGATTAATCCAACCAGCGCTGTAGTTCATGACGTCTACCTTATCCGTGGCTTCCTTCCACCAGCAGTAGAAGACCTTCATCGGTTTCTTACCCGTGTTCTTCCAGCCGTGAGCGGCAAACGGGCGGTGATACTGCAAGTCACCGGGTTTGACATGTTTCTTTTCATCGTCAATCCACCATTCGCCTTCGCCTTCATAGACGAAATAGAATTCAGAGGCCGGATGATTGTGGGCCGGGTAAGTGGCGCCCGGTGCCAACATCAATGTGCCGCAATAAGCCCCTTCGGCATTCATCCCCTTGGTGATATTATAAGCTTTGGGACCAATCAATTCAGTGTACCAATAGAGGGCGTCTTTATCAGCCGCCCCATCTTTGCCGTTGCCACGGAACCAAGCGGGATACTTTTTGTTGGATTTCTTCGGAGCTTCAGATTCACTGATGAAACCCGTTGTGCCTTCCAGGCGGCCTGGAACGATATATTCAGCGCCCGGATAAACCTTTTGAGTGTTGGCGTCCGGTGCGATCGCGGGATCTTTAGCGGTGGCTTGAGCGACTGTGCAAACGGCCAATGACAGAGCGACTGCTAAAAGTTTTCTCATCATAAGGATCTCCTTGACAAGAGTGAGTTTCAGATAATGCGGCAGAACCGCTTACGAAGTATTGTCATTGAGCTCGTATATAGATGAAAATGCTATAAATGATATGATTTTATAGGGGTTAACCCGAGGTCGTGAAAAGAAATTCCTGAGAGGTTTTCACTTTTATTTCAAATTGGAAATGGGGATTTTTAAATTTGAAAAGTTATGTTTTCAGAGTTGTCAGATGAAAAATGTTGATAAAAATCAAAAAGATGAATATTTTCTAGAGGAGATATGCCAGAAGCGCAATTTTGCCAAATGTTCAGGAGACAAGACTATGGGATTGATTTGAGAAAACGGGACGAAAACTTGATTTTGATCAACGGGCGATTTTTGACAACTTAAAAACACTTTGTTTTCAAAAAATTGCGTTTAATGCCTAAAAATTGCTTGGAATTGACAACTGGTTTTTAATTGGATTGCAAAATCATCAAAAAGTGATTAAAAGGCGCGAAATTTCGGTCTGGATAAGCTTTGTTTTTCCCTCATATAATCAAAGCAGTTGTAATAACTGGTTCAACACCCAAGGAGACTATCGTATGAAATTAAAGCTCGTTTCATTGATGACTATGGCGGCTTTTTCCGCAGCGGCCATGGCTCAGGTCAATCCTGCTCACGATGAGTTCTATTGGATTTCTCAAATCAATAAGGCCTCGATCGTCATCAATTCCGATGAAGGTCTTTTGGATAAAAAAGATGCGGTGAAAATTGCCAATGGTTTACGGAAGGTGATTGAAGCCGGCAACAACGGCGGACCGCGTCCGAAAAAAGCACTCACTTTTGAGCCCCATTTGATTAAGGCTTCTGGACCTGAAGCTTCGTTGATTCACGCTGGCCGTTCGAGCCAAGATATGCACGCTACACACCGCTCCCTCATCATGATGGAAGATGTCATCGCAATGTCCGATGCTCTTCATAAGATGACCGAATCGTTGTGGAAGTTGGCTAGCGAGCATAAAGCGACGTTAGTGCCTAATTACACCAATGGTGTTCCTGCTCAACCCAATACCTATGGTCATCAATTGTTAGGCCACATCGCGGGCTTTTTGCGTGACGCCGATCGAATTCAAGATTTCATGGTCCGTTTGGACCGAAGCTCCATGGGCACCACTGTTTTGAACGGAACTTCTTGGCCCTTGAATCGCGAGAGAATGGCTAAGTACTTAGGTTTTTCCAACATTGTGGAAAACGCCTATGATGCAAGCCAAATTTCTTCCATGGAAAATCCGGTTGAATTGGCCGGTGTGGTGACGGCTCTTAATTTGCATATTGGTCATTTTGTTGAAGATACGTTGACTCAATATGCGCAAACGCGTCCTTGGATTTTGCTGCAAGAAGGTGGCGGCAATACATACGCTTCAACAGCAATGCCTCAAAAACGCAATCCTGGCTTGCTCAATGACACCCGTCAGGCGGCCTCCACCGCGATTGGCTATGCTGAAGGCAGCATTCTCAGAGCGCACAACATCACGCCTGGGATGAGCGATCCGAAGGATATCGCGGACAACACTTTGGTTGTTAAGGAAACCATCAATGCGATTAATAAGTTAAATCGAGTTATTAACGCGTTGGTGATTAACCCTGAACGGGCGCTTGAAGAGTTAAATAACGACTGGACTTCATCGCAAGAAGTGGCAGACCGGTTGATGCGAGAATATAAGCTTCCGTTCCGTGTCGGTCACCACGTTGCAAGTCAAATGGTGACCTATGCGAAGAACCATAACCTCCGGCCGTTGGACTTCCCGTATGAACAGATGAAGGTCATCTATGCGGAAGTTGTTAAGAAAGAATATCCAAAGGGCTCTACGGTACTGCCGATGAGTGAAGAGGAATTCAAAGCGACAATTGATCCTCGCACCATTGTGAATAATCGTAAGACACTGGGTGGGCCTCAACCCGCTGAAATGGAAAAGATGCTTAAGTCTGCCCAAACGAAGTTGGCTGCCAATGCGAAGTGGTCTCAAGCGCAAAAGGATCGTTTAGCGAAAGCCGCTCAGTTGTTGGAAGCTGATTTCAACAAAATTAAATAGCTGTTTTGTGCTTTAGGCACATAAAAGAATCCCCGTAATGATGAGTTCAGTAATCAAATCATTACGGGGACTTTTGTTTGAAGCGAGTGAAAAGAAAAATTATTTTGAGCTAAGAAGCTTGTAAATAACCTGTTTACCTTTACGACTTCTGACTAAAAGACGATTGTTTATCATTCGATTGAGAAGCACAACCGCGGTTGTCTGAGAAATCATGAGTTCTTTTTGAGCTTGCTCTCTGGTGACAAAACCATTTTTCTGACACAACCCAACGAGTTTTTCAGCTCTCTCCCGGTCAGTAGGATTGAGATCGTTTAATTGCAGAGGGATTACAGACGTTGTGTCTTCAGAACCCTGATTGTTGTTTTTATTTCTATTGAGCAGAGTCAGGCAGAAACTATAGGGTGTTACGGAAATTTGACATGTTACGCCGGAACCGTTGTAGGCAAAGTCCATTTTGTCAAAACCTGTGCCATAAGCCTCAATGAGTTTTAATCGGTAGCAAATGGCCGCTAACCCTTTGTTGCGTTGCTCTGAAACGCCTCGTCGAACTTCTTCAACGGACATATTGGGTAACAATCCTCCCTGGTTCAGTATTTCTAAACGATCATCGAAAATACTAACGAGGATAGGACCGCTACTTCCATAATCTCGATGAACCAAGGCATTTAAAAGCCCCTCACGGACGGCCTCTTGAGGGAAATCTAAAGTATCGACTCGATTCAAGCCACTGAAAGTCGATTGAATATTATTGTGACGCATGATGAAAGCGTAACTTTCTTCCAACTGCTTAAAAATTGAACCGGAAAATTCAGCTCTGTCCCGAAAAATGTTTTTTCTGGCCCCTTGAAATACAGCGGCTTTGATAGTGTGTTGACATTGGTCGGATAACAAAAGTGCGAGATTGGTATAAAGCTTGTCTGAATTAATTAATCCGAGGGTTTGCATTTGAGAGGCGCCGAATGTGACACCTTTTTCTTTAAAGTAAGAATAGGCGGTTTCAAACGTTAAGTTCTGTTCGAAAGCAACCCCTTTCTCATATTCTCCACCGCTGGTTTCTATCAACATTTGGCGAATCATATTGTGACTTGCAGGAACATTGAACTTATCTTGGCGAACATAAATCCCCGTTGGACGCATCCCTATTTCTCTCAGAAAATAGGGGCGTTTGTCCCCGCGATGAACTTCAATTTTCACAATATTCTTCCCATCGTGCTCTACGAAAGAACTTCGAACGGAGCTCATAATGTCAGGAACAATGGATTCTCGGATGGCATTTTGTGTTTGCAAAATAACCTCATAGGGATTGGCGACGCCGCAAATTGAGCCGTCGTCATTGACGCCGATGTAAAGAACTCCACCGTTGGTGTTTGCAAAAGCAAGAACAGTCGGTTTGACATCGTCAGCGAATTCTCTTTTAAATTCAGTAGTTAGGTCTTCTTTTAGTAATGACATTTCAATCTAACGGTTAGCTAACGGTTCTAACGGTTAGGATAGTTAAGAAGATACTTTGATTAAACAATAATTGCAACAACCTCAACTTTTAGATAAAAGTTCTAAGAAAAACAATTTGTTAGTTTTTTTGAGTGTTGATGATGTGATTCCCCTAAAAGTGGCCATTAACGGTAATGTAGTCGCCGTAATTTTTTTACGGCATGCGGGAAAATTGATATGATTGCAACTACAACCTTGGGTTACCGTTCGATAAAAATTCCTCGACGTAAGGTGATTTACGATGCTTAAGTGTTTTAGCGTTAAGAATTTCAAGCAATTTGAATCTCTGACAATGGATTTCTCAGATGTCAGAGATTATGAATTTTGTCGGGATTGCTTGGCAACTGTGCACGGCGAATCTTTGATTAAGACTGCAATTGTTTATGGTTATAACGCTTCAGGCAAAAGCAATTTGGGCTTTGCCCTTTTTGACCTTGTTTATCACTTGGTTGATAGAGTGAAGCAAGTAGATGCTTATGATTACTACCTTAATGCCAATCATCCGAACGAGTTTGCAGAATTTTCTTATCAATTTTTGTTTGATAAAGATGTAGTTACATATAGTTATGCAAAACAAACTGCCACTAAATTGATCAGAGAAAAGTTGGTAGTGAACGGTGATGAAGTTTTTTCCTGGGATATGGCAGAAAATAAACAAAATTTCGAGGGACTGAAGAAATTTGATCTCGCAAATCTAAATTTTGTGTTTCGCGATGCTCAGTTGTCATTATTACGCTACATCGCCAATAATGCGGCTTTAGCCCCCAAATCTCCTATTCGTCAGTTGGTTAAGTTTGTAGGTTCAATGCTATGGTTCCGCCGTGTTGACAAAAACAACAACTTTATGGGATTGCAGTCAACCATTACAAATATCGATGAATTTATTATTCAAAATAATCTTGTCGGGGAGTTTGAGGCGTTTTTGCAGAAAAATCAAGTTAATGAAAAGTTAACTGTCAAAAAAGCTCCCGATGGTCGAGACGGTTTGTATTTTGAGCATAAAAGTCTTTTACCTTTCTTTTCCGTAGCATCCAGTGGAACGATTGCATTAGCTGTTTATTTTTATTGGCTTCATTTTGTTAAGGATGTTAGTTTCTTATTTATGGATGAATTCGATGCTTTCTATCACTTCGCGATAGCGGAAAGTATTTTGAAGCAAACTAAAGAATTTAAATGCCAAAGCGTATTAACCACTCATAATACGGGTCTTCTCAATCATAAATTTATTCGCCCAGATGTGTGTTTCATTATGAATAACGGAATACTAAAGTCATTTCCCAATCTAACTGATCGCGAATTACGGCAGGGTAATAATTTAGAAAAATTATTTGTTGCCGGAGAGTTCAATGGCTGAAAAGAAGATTTTGATTATCGCCGAGGGATCTACAGAAAAGATTTTTATAAATAAATTGTTTGAGTTATTTTATGCGGGCGATGCTAGTATCTTTTTGCTCAAGACAAATATTTATCGTCTTTATCAATACTATGAGTCGTATAAACAACCTTATTCGGATCTAGATCTGAAAAATGTGTTGTTGGAAAAAGTTAAAAATTTAACAGATCAAGATAAAGAGAAACTGCTGTGTGAAAATTACAGTGAAACGCTTTTAATTTTTGATTGGGACCCTCAAGATCCTTTGTTTGGTGCAGAGAAGCTCAAAAAATTAATGACCCACTTTAATGACTCTTCCGATTATGGGAGACTGTATATTAACTATCCCATGGTGGAGTCTTTCCGACACATAGATAGAGTTTGTTACGAAACTGGAAAAGAAGATCAAGCCTTTGAGCAGAGAACATTCGATTTAAAAGATTTATCTCAATATAAATCACGTGTGGATAAAGAAGGTTTTCGCTTTACGACATCAATTCTGAAAATGCCTATGAAACAGGATGAGTGTAATGTCCTTAGGCAAAAGGTGGCGTTGGTTATTAATCAACATTTCAAGAAAACAGCCAAGCTTGCTAATGTAGATTTAGACGATGCAGTTACACAAACAGCCTTCAATTCTTTGTTGGAAACGCAGTGTGAAAAACTTTTGTTGTGTTCCGAAGCGTTTATTGTGAATACATCTTGTTTAATTATCCCAGAACTCTATCTATCAAATTTTCGCAAATATTTAAAGTGACTTAATAGCAGAAATGAACCGGTGTTAGAGGGGAACATTTGGAAAGGGAGTTGCTATACTTGTTCCC
Source organism: uncultured Sutterella sp. (assembly GCA_905201055.1). Lineage (GTDB taxonomy): Bacteria > Pseudomonadota > Gammaproteobacteria > Burkholderiales > Burkholderiaceae_F > Aphodousia. The sequence continues at coordinate 28,473 of CAJKMT010000004.1, forward strand.
CAATTTTTTGATTAACAACGATTTGTTTTTAAAGACAAATCAAATTTTGTGCAACGGATGTAAACCGTGACCGCGAAAAAAATTTATCTCCGCAGCTTCGGCTGCCAAATGAATGAATACGACTCGGAAAAAATCGTTGACCTGATGGTTGCCAACGGTTATGAGCGTACTGAAAAAGTTAACGAGGCTGACCTCGTTGTTTTGAATACTTGTTCCATTCGTGAAAAATCCCAAGAAAAGGTTTTTTCAGAATTGGGACGTATTCGCGATACTAAAAAAGAAGTCCACAAGGACGACATGCTGATCGCCGTGGGCGGATGTGTCGCAAGTCAAGAAGGCAAAAAGATATTGTCCCGCGCGCCCTACGTGGATATCGTTTTTGGTCCGCAAACGCTTCACCGTTTGCCCGACATGGTTAAAAAAGTCAACGAAACCCATCGTCCTCAGGTGGATATCCGATTCCCGGAAATTGAAAAGTTTGACCATTTGGCTGAACCTCAGGCTCGAGGGGCCACGGCTTTTGTCTCCATCATGGAGGGTTGCAGCAAGTATTGCTCTTATTGCGTTGTGCCGTATACCCGGGGTGAGGAAATTTCGCGCCCTATGGCCGATGTGCTCATTGAGGTGGCAAAGTTGGCCGCCCAGGGTGTCAAAGAGGTGACGCTATTGGGGCAAAACGTGAATGCTTATCGAGGCGAAACACCCGACGGCGATATCGCGGACTTCGCTATGCTTTTAGAGTACGTTGCGGAAATTGATGGTATCGAGCGCATTCGTTACACCACTTCGCACCCGAAAGAATTCACGCAGCGCCTGATTGACGCCTACGGCAAAATTGATAAATTGGTTAATCATGTGCACCTACCGGTGCAATCCGGATCCGACAGAATTTTGGCCGCAATGAAGCGCGGCTACACGGTGCTCGAATACAAGTCGATTATTCGACGCCTCAAGGCTGTCCGCCCGGATATTTCGATCGCGACCGATATCATTGTGGGTTTCCCGGGAGAAACTGAGGAAGATTTTCAGGCTACGTTAAAACTCATGGACGATGTGGGTTTTGATGCGAGCTTTTCCTTTGTCTATAGTCGTCGCCCGGGGACGCCCGCGGCTTATTTAAAAGATGACACGCCTTTGGAAGTGAAGTTAAAACGGCTTCAGATTCTTCAAGCTAAAAACGACGCCAAGGCTACGGAAATTGCGCAATCGATGTTGGGCACTGTGCAGCGGGTGCTGGTGATCGGGCCTTCGCGCCGCGGTCGCGGTATGATGGCAGCGAGAACGGATAACAACCGAATCGTTAATTTTGTGGGTGATGAGTCGCTCACTAACACCATGGTTAATGTCCGAATCACGGAAGTTAATCCCCATACGCTTTTGGGTGAGATGGTTTAAAGAATGGCTGAAGAAGAAAAAGTACTGTCACTTAATTTGGATTTGAGCAATGCGGCGTTGGCGAGCCTTGTGGGGCCGATGGACGCGAACCTGCGTCAAATCGAAGTGATTTTGGATGTATCCATTTCCCGCCGCAACAATCAATTCCGAATTGCAGGCGAAACGCAAAAAGCCCGTGAGGCTCTGAATGCTTTGCAGACATTGGCCGCACAAGCTGAAAGCAGTGCCGATGAATTGACAACTGATGATGTGCAGCTCTTTTTTGTGGGGGAAAATGCCAAAAAGGTGGATGGGGATTCACCGACTTCGCCCGTGCTTCACACCAAGCGTCGCGAGCTTCAAGGCAGAACACCTCGCCAGAATGACTACATTCAGGCGATTTTGGATAACGACATTGCTTTCGGTATCGGCCCGGCCGGTACGGGTAAAACGTATTTGGCAGTCGCCGCCGCAGTGGACGCTTATGAGCGTGACCGAGTCGAACGCATTATTTTGACGCGACCTGCGGTGGAAGCCGGGGAGCGCCTTGGCTTTTTGCCGGGGGACCTTTCTCAAAAGGTGGATCCCTACCTGCGCCCGCTCTATGACGCACTTTTTGATCTTCTGGGCTTTGATAAGACGCAGCGATTGCTTGAACGACAGACGATTGAAATCGCGCCTTTGGCTTACATGCGCGGCCGCACGCTCAACAATGCCTTTGTCATTTTGGACGAAGCTCAGAACACGACCCCCGAGCAGATGAAGATGTTTTTAACGCGTATCGGTTTTGGTTCCAAAGCGGTAATCACGGGTGATGTGACTCAGATCGATTTGCCGCGCGGAACCCGTTCGGGATTGGTTGAAGCGCAAAACGTATTGGCAGGGGTGCGGGGTATTGCCATGACCTATTTCACCGCAGCCGATGTGGTGCGTCATCCCCTTGTCGCCCGCATTGTAGAGGCGTACGCTAAAGCTGATGAGAGACGACAACTGGCTAAGGCTCTCAAAGAGGAGACCCGATAATCATGTCGAAAAAGAAACTGAAATTTAACGTATTTGAGCACGGTGACTTTAAGCTGCCTTCAGCCAAGAAGATGAAAAAATGGGTAAAGGCGGCTATTGAACGAGACACAGAACTGAACGTCATGTTCGTGGGCGAAGAAGAAGGGCACGAAATGAATGCTCAATATCGCCACAAAGATTATGCAACGAATGTGCTCACTTTCGATTATCAGCATGAGCCCGTGGCCATTGCCGATCTGGTGATCTGTGTGCCTGTTTTGATTAAGGAAGCCAAAAAGCAGAATAAATCCTTTGAAGAACATCTGGCGCACTTGCTCATTCACGGTGCGCTTCATGCTCATGGCTACGATCACATGAATGAGGCAGACGCTAACGTCATGGAAGATAAGGAAATCGGTGCTTTGCTCGAATTGGGATTTGACAATCCGTACGAAGATCGAATTTTGCTAACCGGCAAAAAGAAGTTTCATTTCAAAAATTAATTTTTGCGTCCAGCCCTAAGTGAAGAAAGGTCTCGCAGCCGGTTGTGTTGCGGGACTTTTTTTAGATAAAGGTTAGGCAAAACCACTGCTACAGTTTGTGTTTGCTCTTGGTTGGTCCAGGCTACGATAAAACCGATTTCGGCAGCGCTTGGCATGTAACCTGCCTGAAGATATTTGGCGAGCTTGGTTTTGCAGGCTTGAGAAAGATAAGCGCAATCGATCCACTTATCACCCAATTTTGCATAAAAGGTACTGTTTTGAAAGCGCAGTGGTTGTCCGCAGCGCAGCTGGCATAGCTGATCTTTTTTGCCAGAAACAAAGTCCAAGTACACGTCAGACAAGTTAAGGCTCATGGCAATCTCAGAAAGTGGTGACGCTGCCCATTTATCCTCAAGACGAGAGATTCCCTGAGTGTGAAGATCGGCAAATAGATTGCCGAAGTAGTGGACATAAAGGGAGGTTTTCGCGCGAGTCATTCCGACGAATATTCTTCGTTTCTCTTCATCGGTATTTTCTCGGACATTGTCCAAAAGCAAATAAACCGTATCGAATTCCCGTCCTTTGGCTTTGTGAACGGTTGAAACGAAAATGGCTTTATTGTCGTTTTCAAAAGTATCTTCGAGCTGCGACTCTTTGACAAATTCTTCAAAGTCTGAGAAGTAAATTTCCTTTGCCGTTACGCTTTCAAACAAAGAAATGAGCCGTAGGCAATTGGGCAACAATCGGCTTTTTGCAAAGCGTTCTTGCAAAGATTTGATAGCCTCTTTCCAAAGTTTACGATTGACCACGGGGCTCCCGTTAAGGCGTTTTTGCAGGTAAACAAGAAATGATCGTATTTCAAGGAGATTGTAGAGCTTAACGTCGCCACGGCTTTGAATGAGTCTGGAATTGAGTCCTGCCTTTTGCAGTCCGTTATGGATAAGAAAAGCCTCTTCATTGGTCGAGGTTAATACCGCTTTGGTTTCAGAACTTCCCGACAAGGAAAGGGCATTGACAATAGCTTTTTCAAATCGTGGTCGTCTGTGGTGAATCAATGTAACTTCACCGGGTGTTTTGCGGTGCGCAAACGCAGGCTTTGTTTTCATGCGTACACTGATTGAAGCCGTATAGTCATTGGCAATTGCAACAATTTGCGGAGCACTTCTGAAATTTTCAGTGAGCTCATACTGAGTGGCTTCGTATTTCGATAGAAGTGATCTGAAAAAGCGCGAGTCCGATCCACGGAAACCATAGATATTTTGATCATCATCGCCTACAGCAATGACTCTCATGTTTTCGTTGCGGCTCATAAGTGCCTCAACCAGTGCAAACTCATCTTCACTCATGTCCTGCGCTTCATCGATGACCAGTACACTCTTGGTGATCTTGTCCTGTTCAACTTCATCTTCCCGAATCATTCGGGCGGCTTCTTTAACGACATTGTCTGCCTCTTCAAGTGTGCCCAGCCGTCCCAATAAATCGAAGCAGTAGGAGTGAAAAGTTTTCACTTCAACGTAAAAGGCTGCGGAACCCGTAAGTTCAATGAGACGCTGCTTAAATTCGGTGGCTGCTGCTCGAGAAAATGTCAGCATCAAAAGTTGTTCGCGCTTGATATTTTCCATGAGTAAAAGCGCCGCTAATTTGTGAACAAGGACGCGGGTTTTGCCGCTGCCGGGGCCGGCAGCGACCACAATATGCTGAGAAGTTTTGTCGTTGATAATCGCCAGCTGTTTTTCTGACAGGGAACCGAAGAGTTTGCGAAAGAGCCCTTGCGTAATTGTGCGGGAAAGATTGGCTTTATTTTCCTTGAAATAGCGGTTAATGAAGGCTTTGTAGTCGGCGTGAAAATAGTCATGAACGTAGGCCAATGCCGCCTGATAGTCTTTGAGCATCAGATTGGCAAAGCGCCCGACAATATGAACCTGCTGAATCTTTTGTTCGTAATGATCGTTTAATTGCCTGTAGTCGGCAATTTTGTATTTACGAGAATTATCCAGTTCCAAACGCGTGATGGATAAGGCGTTGTAGAGCACCAGGAAACCGCCCTCGATACGGATTGCGCCGATTTTTGAGAGGTATAAAAGTGCGTCTTCTACATCATCCAGTGAAGCCTTCCCCTCAATAAGTGCGTTTTCTCTGTTGTAGGCGTTTTGCAGATAAACCACAGAAAAATTCACGGCTACCCGATCTTGATCGGTACTGATTGTTTTCTGTTTTTCAGCCAACCGGAAGAGTTCCTTAAGGATGAACTGGCACAGAGAAATTCGGGATAGGAAGGCGCTCTGTAAACTCTCGGTTTTTTCATTGGCTGTCAGCCGCACGTGGTTATTGCCGCAATTGGCGATTTTCTCAAAGAAATTTTTGATTTTCCAAAAATACAGAATGGTGCGGATGTTTTTGACGCTAGAAGCTATTTTTCGGCTTTGGGCGTTGCCGTTAAGTTCTTTGAGATTATGGATATGCTCTGAGTCAAGAGGCTCAAGTTCATCGATGAGAAAACGCTCTAAGGCCGCAAACTTTTTAAGTACACCGAAAGACTTCCGTTCCGTGTCCGACTGGAAAATGTAGGCTGACATATCCATGTCGTCTTTAAGAAGATCGGCTTCTTTCATGGTGCTGATCGCGCGAATTACTTTTGCTTTTTCGATCCCTAAGCGGTCAGCGAGATAGTCGACTCTGGACTCGGCGTCTTCACCTGTGGCAGCGGTAACGGAGCGTTTGGAAATTAAAGAACGGATGATCCGTTTGGCAGTCTTTTTCTCTTTGTCATCGATAAATAACTGACAGGCGTCAATTCTCTTATTGGCTTCTGTTACATTGGCAGCCTGAAGGCTTGTGGCATAGACGTGAGGCACGTTTTGTCCACGCTTAATGTAACCGGCTAATTCGAGAGCGGCAACTGCGGTTTTGACGGCCGTTTCCAATTCCTGATTCTCGCGATCCCACCCGGCCATGCGTGCCAATTCAAGCGGCGAACATGTCATGGTTGAGCGTAATTTGGTCGCGTCTTTGATGGCTTTCCAAATTTGCTGAATTTCACTCAGTGAAAGTTTTGATCGATTTAAAAGCTGGAAATGTTTGTCGAGATCTTCTTCGTTAAAAAGAATATGGCACTCAGCCTGAAGATGAGGATCTCGCCCCGCGCGGCCTGCTTCCTGTACGTAGTTTTCCAATGACGAGGAAATATCGTAGTGAATGACTAGTCCTACGTCTTTTTTATCCACCCCCATCCCGAACGCATTGGTGGCCACCATAATGCGGACTTTGTCGCTTAAAAAAGCTTCCTGATTGGCAGTTTTCTTTTCAGCACTCATTTGCCCGTTGTAGGCCAGTGCAGTAAAACCGTCTTTTGTGAGACGCTCAGCCAAGGCCGTGGTATTGTCAACACGCGAGACGTAAACAATGGTGGGGCAGTTTTTCTGTTCAATCAACTCCCGCAGTTTCGGGTATTTGTCTTCCGGATCTTCAATGTGCCAGACCGTGTAGTGCAGATTTTCGCGAGCGGCAGTTGAGACGAAAAGCTTTAAATCGATACCGAGTTTATCTTTGAAGTAGTCCCGAATATCCTGCACAACTTTTTGTTTGGCGGTAGCAGTGAAACAGGAGACGGGGATTGAAATACCGCCTTTTTTCTCTTCGAGCGACCGAATAAAGTCGCCGATATAAAGATAGTCCACGCGAAAGTCATGGCCCCAGGCAGAAAAACAGTGGGCTTCATCAATGACAAAGCGCTCGATGTGCCGAGACAACAGAGCTTTTTCCAATGTACGGGAGCGAAGCTGTTCGGGCGAGACGTAAAGCAAACTCGCGCTGCCGTTATAGATCCGCTCAAAATTGTTGGCCCGTTCAATCGGATCAAGCAGACCGTTGATTGTGACGGCGTCGGAAATGCCGGCAGCGTTGAGATGGTCGACCTGGTCTTTCATCAAAGACTGAAGCGGACTCAGAATAACCGTTAATCCGCGGCAGGCTTCGCCTGCCATCAGGGCGGGTAACTGGAATGTGAGTGATTTGCCGCCTCCAGTGGGAAAGATTGCCAAAAGCGACTGTCCGTGAATCGCAGCTTCTGCGGCCTTTTCTTGCAGCGGTTCTCCGTTGTAGGTTCGAAATTCATCAAAGCCGAAAAAGCGTTTCAGCGCACTGCGCGCATTGAGACGTTCATTGCAATATGGACAGCCTTGATAACAGGGGGTGAAGCGGATTTTTTTGAAAACCGCCTCAACATTCGGAAAGTGTCTCAATACCCAAGCGGGGAAGATCGAGGCTTTGTCATCGGTGTTGATGAGCGCGAGACAATAGGCAAGTTCAAGCGGAAAATCTTTGATAAGAGAACCTATATCAGCATGAGCACAAATCTGTTTATCAAAGCGCTTTCGGATTAATTCGCTCAAGCCCGAAGCATCGCCCTGAAATTCCAAATATTCGAAAAAGCCCGTAAATGCTTCAGTATCAGATAAAAGCGCATGAAAAATCTTCTGAAGGTCAGAATCCAGTGCTTTGAATGCGTTAACGGATTCAGCAAGAAGTATTTGGCATTTTTTGACATCAGCAACAGGATCGCAAAACTCTTCGGAAATAATCTTTTCATCCTTGACCAACCGATGGTAGGGTCTTTTTGGGAAAAGCAGGGCAGAGAGATAAAGTGTGTCAATTTTGGGTCTGGAGACTTTGCCAATGAGCGGAGCAAAAATTTTCAGAGAACTTTGCTGAAAGAGTTTCGGTATACGTGACGCAAAGTGCGGCTCTAATAGCTTCAGATCGTGAGCGAGAATGTTGTGACCGCACAAGATGTCAGCGGGCTGGAGAAAATCCTGAAATTCACCGATATCGCTGCCGTGAAAGACAGAACCGTCCTCATAGACGGCTCCGGCATCGTGGAGTCGTTTGTCTTCCCTTGAGAATTCACAATCAAAAAAAACGATACGTTTGTTTACGGTCATGATTAAACGATGATGAACTCCTTTGATTTTAAGGCGCAAAACAGTCCTTTGGATACAGAAACTGTAATTTTTAAGAAAGCTCATATGTTCGCAGGGCGAACATTCGTGTAGCGAACGTTCGTGATGTGAACGTTCGTGATGTGAACGTTCGCGTGATGAACATTGGAGAGTAAAAAACGAGAAGCCGCTTTTGCTGCTTAGGTGTGACAGACTACGTAATCCTTGATAACATTAAACTTTCGCTGTTTATAGATGTTGGATGCAACAGAATTCATGAGTACCGAACCTCCGCTTAAGGCGGGTACGACAAAACACCGTACATTCCTTGAACGCCTCACGGGCGTTTTCCACGCGCCGACGCGCGAAGACTTTATCGATACGCTTCACGAAGCGAACGAACAGAAGCTCATTGACGATTCCGCCTTGAAAATGATGGAAGGCGTCATGCAGTTTTCCAACCTTAGAGCCTGCGACCTGATGGTGCCGCGCTCACAGATGCAGGTAGTGGATTTAAGTGAAAGCAAAGACGTGTGGCTGCCGAAAATGATCGAAGCGGGTCACTCGCGCTTTCCTGTCATCATGGATGATGACCGCGATAACGTCATCGGAATATTGCATGCCAAAACGATTTTGCGCGTGTTGGTTGATCCTGAATTTAAGGCGAAAGACCACTTGCGGGAAGCGAAGTTTATTCCCGAGAGTATGCCCTTAAATGATCTCTTGCGTGACTTCAAACTTGAGCGCAATCACATGGCTATTGTGGTTGACGAGTTCGGCAGTGTTTCGGGACTTATTACGATTGAAGACGTGCTCGAGCAGATTGTGGGCGAAATCGATGATGAGTTCGATGAGGTCGATGAAGACGCCGATAACATTTTGGAAGATCCCAAACACGGCTGTTGGCGCGTAAAAGCTCTTACGGAAATCGAGCAGTTTAACGAGTTTTTTGCCACTGAAATCAATACCGATGAAGACTGCCACTGTGAAACGATCGGCGGGCTAATTGCCGACCGGTTGGAGCACATGCCCAAGATCGGTGAAACCGTTGTCATTGAAGGTTTCCGCTTTACGGTTTTGCGTGCCGATGAACGTCAGGTCAGACTTCTCAAAGTAGAAAAATTACCCACTCAGGACCCGGTCAGGAAAGAAGAATAAATGTTTCATTTGCTTTCAGAGACTCAAAAATACTACCTCTACCGTTTTGTTTTAACGTTCTGCTGCGGTGTGTCGCTTGCCAGCGCCTTTGCGCCTGCCAATGAGCCGCTTTTTGCCTTAGCCTCCCTTATTGTGATGTTTTACCTTGTGGGTACCACGGAAAACATCAAACATGTGGTCATGTGGGGGCTTTCCTTCGGTTTCGGGTGGTTTGTAAGCGGCATCAACTGGGTTTACTACAGCATGTATCACTACGGTTATATGCCGCTTGAGTGGACCTATGTGACAACGGCGGTGTTTTCTCTGGCGCTTGCGCTTTTTCCGACACTGTCCTTTGTCGTTGCGACGAAATGGGTGTCTGATCCGGCTTTGAGAATGGGCCTATCAATTCCCGCCTCGTTTACGATTTTTGAGTGGCTTCGCGGTTGGATCCTGACGGGTTTTCCCTGGTTAAATCCTGCTTACGCTGTTGTGGATTGGCCCCTGGTAGGATTGGCGCCTTTTGTAGGAAGTTTTGGCGTGCTGTTGGGCTTGGCGTGGGTTGCAGGTCTTTTGGGAGCCATTTGGACGCTTCGCACGAAGTGGCTTTATGTGGCAGCCTGCGGCATCACGGTTTTTTCTGTTTTGCTTCTTTCCATGGCGGGTCAGAAAATTGTTTGGAGTGAACCCTCAGGCGAAGTGAGTGTGCGCCTCGTGCAGCCCAATCTTGAACCGCGCCTTTTGCAGCAATCCGTGAGCGAGCGCTTTGATGAAGCGTACTTCTATCTTGATAACGTGAAAGTGGAAAAAGCGCCCGTGGATGCCGTGATTATGCCTGAATCTGTCTATCCGCTTGCTTGGCAGCAGTTTCCTCAAAGCCAGCAAAAGCGCCTGATCGATTGGGTGAAGTCTGAAAATAAATTCCTTTTATTTAACGCCTTCTGGTTTTCTGACGAGAACCGCTACAGCAATGCGGCAATCACTATGAATCCTGACGGGGATTTGTCGGTTTATCAAAAGCGCCACCTCGTGCCATTCGGTGAATTTGTGCCGTGGGGATTCCGTTGGTTCATTGACTCGATGCGCATTCCGATGACGGATCTGGAAAGCGGTGAGAATTCCGCGTTGACTATAAATATTGCCGGCCACTCGGCAGCCGTCAACCTTTGCTACGAAAATTTATTCGGAAGCGAATGGATCGAGGCGTGGGAAAAAGATTCGCCTGAGCTCCTGATTAATCTTTCGAACTTAAAGTGGTTCGGACCGGTTAAAGCGGCCAGCCAGCATTTGCAGATTTCGCGTATGCGAGCGCTTGAGACTGCACGCCCGCTCTTAAACGTCACCAATAGCGGCGAAACCGCCTATGTGGATGCAAAAGGTCAGGTGGTCAAGCAATTGGCAACCGACATTGACGCCACGCTTGATGTGACCGTGACGACGATGAAGGGAGAAGCAACACCTTACGTTAAATTCGGCGATTGGCCCATCGTGATTTTGTCCATTTTGATGCTGGCGGGAGCATTTATCAGCACTTTTGCCGTAAAGCGCCAATAAAAGGACTAAAATTAAAAAATTTTCGGGGTTTAAGAACCTCTTAACTGATTTCTCAATTTTTGGATTAAACCAATGATTACATTTCAGGAAGTCATCCTGCGTTTACAGCAGTATTGGAACCAACAAGGCTGCGCGCTTTTGCAGCCGATTGATATGGAAGTGGGCGCGGGGACTTCGCACACCGCGACTTTCTTAAGAGCCTTGGGACCGGAACCGTGGCGCGCCGCTTATGTGCAGCCCTCTCGCCGTCCGAAAGACGCCCGTTATGGCGAAAACCCCAACCGTTTGCACCAACACCACCAATTCCAAGTGGTGATTAAGCCTGCCCCCACCAATATCGTGGACTTGTATTTGGGCAGTCTCCGTGCCTTGGGGATTGATACCGAAATCAACGATATCCGTTTTGTGGAAGACAACTGGGAAAACCCGACGCTCGGCGCCTGGGGTCTCGGTTGGGAAGTGTGGATGAACGGTATGGAAGTGACGCAGTTTACGTACTTCCAGCAGGTGGGCGGTCTGGAGTGTAAGCCCATCACCGGTGAAATCACCTACGGTCTCGAACGTCTGACGATGTACCTGCAAAACTGCGACAACGTCTTTGACTTGGTTTATACGCGCTGGCAGGATGCCGACGGTTCTACCCGTACCTTGACCTACGGTGACGTATTCCATCAAAACGAAGTCGAACAAAGCCATTACAACTTTGAGGCGAGCGACCCGGTCAAGCTCTTGCATCAGTTTGACTACTTTGAAAGCGAAGCCAAGCGTCTGATGGACTTGAATCTTGCGCTTCCGGCTTACGAAATGGTGCTCAAGGCCGGTCACACGTTTAACCTCCTTGATGCACGCGGCGCGATCAGCGTCACCGAACGCGCGGCTTACATTGCCCGTATCCGCACGATCAGCCGCTCGGTTGCTCAAAGTTACTACGATGCCCGCGAACGCCTGGGCTTCCCGATGTTGAAAAAGAATTCCTAAGAGGCAAGTGAAAATGACCAGTTTGTTAGTGGAATTGCAAACCGAAGAGTTGCCGCCGAAGGCGCTGAAGAAACTCTCCGAAGCGTTTGCTCAGAATTTGACAAAGAGCTTGGCCTCTCAGCACTTTTTGGAAGAAGGCAGCCAAACAACCGTTTTCGGTTCTCCGCGTCGCTTAGCCGCCTTGCTGACTAAGGTTTTAGCCAAGTCGCCTGACCAGGCTTTCAAACAGAAACTTGTTCCCGTGAAGGTGGGTCTTGACGCTGACGGCAACCCGACGCCTGCACTGGAAAAGAAGATGAAGGCCTTGGGGATCGTTGCCGATGTGAAGAGCTTAAAGCGCGTCGATGACGGCAAAAACGAACAGCTCTTTTACGAAGGCATTCGTCCCGGTGTGGCATTGGCTCAAGGTTTACAAACGGCGTTGGATGCAGCAGCTTTTAATCTGCCTATCCCGAAAGTCATGCATTACCAGTTGGCTGACGGTCAGACGACAGTGTCTTTTGTGCGTCCTGCCAAGCACCTCGTGGCGCTTTATGGTGACGAGGTGGTGCCTGTGAGCCTTTTGGGGCTTAGTGCAGATCGTGTGACAAGTGGTCACCGTTTCCACACTCAAGGCTTGATCTCTTTGCGTACGGCCGATGGCTATGAAGAGCAGATGATGACCGAAGGCAAAGTGATGCCCTCTTTTGCCAAACGCCGCGAAAAGATTGTGCACGACGTCACCGAAGGGGCTCGCGAGATTCATGGCGAAGCGATCATGCCTGAGGATCTGATTGATGAAGTGACTGCTTTGACCGAGTGGCCTGTGATTTATCAGTCCTCTTTTGAAGAAGAGTTCCTCAAGGTGCCGCAGGAATGCCTGATTTTGACAATGCAGCAAAATCAAAAGTACTTCGCGGTGCAGGATGAAAAGGGACGCCTGATGAATCGCTTCTTCCTGGTTTCTCAATTGGAAGCCAAGGACGGCGGTGAAGCCATCAGCTCCGGTAACGCCCGCGTGGTTCGTGCCCGTTTGGCAGATGCTAAGTTCTTCTATGATCAAGACCGTCTGCAAACGCTTGAAAGCCGCATTGCTCTTTTAAAGAATGTGGTTTATCACAATAAGCTTGGTACTCAAGCCGAACGCGTTGAGCGCGTCAAGGCGATTGCGGCCAAGGTGGCTGATTTAATCGGTGCAGATCGCGATAAAGCGGTGCGCGCGGCGCAGCTCGCCAAGGTTGACCTCTTAACGCAAATGGTTGGCGAATTCCCCGAACTGCAGGGCATCATGGGCGAATACTACGCTTTGCATGACGGCGAAAGCGAAGAAGTGGCACTGGCTATTCGCGAACACTATCAACCGCGCTTTGCAGGCGATGCATTGCCCTCAACGCCTGTGAGCCTCGCCGTTGCATTAGCCGATAAGCTTGAAACGCTCTCCGGTCTTTTCGGTATCGGTCAAATGCCCACCGGCGATAAAGACCCGTTTGCTTTGCGTCGCCACGCTTTGGGCGTTTTGCGCATGCTGATCGAAAAACGCTTAAATGTCGCGATTACCGACTTGGTCAATATCGGCTACGAAGCCATGAAGGAAGTGGCCAACATTAAAGACGCTCGCGATGAGCTCTTGGCATTCTTTGAAGATCGCCTGCGTGTGATGTTTAAAGATAAAGGCTACAGCGCCCAGGAAGTCGATGCAGTGCTTGCCACCCATCCGACGACTGTTTTGGACGTGCCTGCCCGCCTTGAAGCCGTGCGCGCCTTTGGCGAGCTGCCTGAAGCCGAAGCATTGGCTGCAGCCAATAAGCGTATCGGCAACATCATCAAGAAGTCGGCTCCTGAAACCGATGCGGTGGATGAAGCGCTCTTTGATTCCGATGCAGAAAAAGCACTCTACAGCGCTTTGTGTGAAGCCGAGCCTCGTGCCAAGGCTGATTACGAAGCAGGCCGCTATACCGAGCTTCTGAAGAGTCTTGCACCGATGAAGGCGCCGGTGGACCGCTTCTTTGAAGACGTAATGGTTAACGTGGAAGATGCAAAAGTTCGGGCCAACCGTCTGGCACTTTTGTGGCGTTTACACCGTACAATGAACATGGTGGCCGAGCTTTCTCGTTTGGCAAAGTAATTTTTGCGTAAGCAAACTTCTGCGAAAGGCTCCGCTTCGGGGCCTTTCGCATTAATGGAAATAAAAATGTCTGCAATCCGCGGTTGGATTTATTACCTTGTGTTGGCGGTGACGTTAGTGCCGCTCGCGCTCGCTTTGATTATTCTCTACCCGGCTTCGTTGTCGCTTCGCTATTCTTTAGCGACAAGTTGGGCTCGATTCATGCTCAAAATGGGAGAAACCATTTGCGGCATGCGTTACCAATTTAAGGGATTGGAGAATTTTCCGACTGACGGAACCTCTGTTTTAGTACTCTCAAAGCATCAGTCCGCTTGGGACGTTTTTGCGCTTGGGGGAATGATTCCTCATCAAACAAGCTTTGTTTACAAGAAAGAGCTGCACTATGTGCCGGTGTTCGGTCAAGCCTTGGCCACTCTTCACATGATGGCTATTGACCGCAAAAAGGGCACCAGAGCTTATGAACAGTTCTTGCGCCAGGGACAGGACTTTTTAAAGCACGGATGGTGGCTTGCCATGTTTCCTGAAGGAACACGAACCGCTCCCGGTCAGATGACTCACTATAAGTCGGGCGGCGCTCGTTTTGCGGTGGCAACCGGCACTCCCATTATTCCTATCGCGCTTAATTCCGGCGAATGTTGGCCGAGAAATTCCATTTCTAAAAAGCCCGGTTTGATTACCGTTTCGGTAGGCCCCATGATTCATACAGAAGGGCGAACCTTTGAAGAAGTGCAGACAGAGCTTGTCGCCTGGATTGAAGGGGAGATGCATGTCATTTCGCCCGATCTTTATCAGGGAAAAATCACGAACGAATTTGAAGGCCAGTAAAAAATCACGACGCTACGGTGATTTCTGCCGCTAAATAATTTTTGCCTCAGTCGTTTGAAAAAATGCTACTGTGGGGAAAAGGGTTGTTTTTTGTTTCTGAAGGCCAATGTGAAACAGCTTTCATTTGATTTCTTTAATGATCTTCTTAAGGAAAAGCGTCCTGAGAATAACGGCACACTGAAAAAAGAACCTCAGGTGTCAAAGGGCTTTTCACGCCCTGAAAAAAATCCTGCATCTGCAAAAAAGGACTTTGACCTGACTCCGGTTTTTTCTTACCGCTTAGAGCGCGCCAAACGCAAAACAGTGGGTTTTATCGTTGATGAAAGAGGAGTGACGGTAAGGGCGCCGCAGTGGGTGTCAGTTAAAGAAATTGAAAAGATGCTTCAGGAAAAAGAAGGATGGATTCAAAGAAAACTCTCGGAATTTGAGCACTGGCAAAAAGAAATCGGCATACAGACCGTGCATTTTGTCGATGGTGCCACCATCCCCTATCTCGGTCGGCCGATGACCATACGCTTGGATCCTTCTGCCCGATCAGTCTTTCTTTCTGAGGATAAGAACGGCCCGGTACTTATTGTCAACACCCCCAAAGACACCCAGGAAGAGCGTGTCAGAGATTGGGTTCAGGTGTGGTTTAAGAAAGAAGCCGAACGTTATATGGGCGAGCGCATCCGAGCGATCTCCAGTCAGGCTTTGGTGAGCTTTTGCGGTTGGGGATTATCAGGTGCTAAAGGACGCTGGGGCTCCTGCAGCGCTGACCGACGCATCAGGCTTAACTGGCGTTTGATTCATTTGGCTCCCAACCTTATTGATTATGTGATTGCCCACGAATTGGCGCATTTGGATGAAATGAACCACAGTCCTCGTTTTTGGAAACGGGTGGGAGAAATCTATCCGGACTATGAAAACGCCAGGCGTGCGCTTAAAGGGGTTTATATGCCTACGTTACCGTTCTAAGCTGTTTGAGCCAGGGCAACAAAGGCTTCAACGCTTAGGGCTTCAGCGCGCAGCGCCGGATCAACGCCCGCTTTTTTAATTTCTTCTTCGGTCAGAATTTTTGAAAGCGCATTGCGAAGCGTTTTGCGCCGCTGATTAAATGCCGCAGCCACAATCGCAGAGAAGCGTTCAGCATCCACGGGTATCAGCTCTTCGAGCTTTTTAGGAACCATGCGCACAATGGAACTCGTTACCTTCGGAGCAGGAGTAAAGGCGCCGGGAGGTACGTCAAACATCTTTTGCATCCGGTAGCGATACTGCAGCATCACCGATAAGCGCCCGTACACTTTGCTGCCGGGCGCTGCAACCATGCGGTCGACCACTTCCTTTTGAAGCATAAAATGCTGATCAATCACACGGTCTGCTACGCTCATTAAGTGAAAAAGCAGGGGGCTGGAAATGTTGTAGGGGAGGTTGCCCACAATTCTGAGCGCCTCACCCGGATGAACTGTCGTCCAGTCCAATTTCAGGGCATCGGCTTCAATGAGTGTCAGGAGGGTATCGGGAAAGGTTTCCTTGAGCCACGCGGCAAGGTCTCGATCGATTTCAATGGCCGTTGCGTGTCCCGCATCGGCGATCATCTTTCGGGTAAGGGCTGCCTGACCCGGGCCGATTTCCACAACGGTTTGACCGGGCTTGGCATCGATTGTGCGCGCGATGCGTTCAATCCAATGCTCATCGTGCAGGAAGTTCTGTCCGAAGCGCTTGCGAGCACGGTGCCCGGCTAATCCGTTTTGCATGTCTGTGGCGTTCCTTAATTAGAGTTCTTCGCGGCGAATTTCAACGTAGGCGCGGTCACGCAATTCGCGCTGCCAGTTGGCCGTGGCCTCGGCCATCTTTCTCTGACGCAGAATCTGTCGGGCCATGTAGCGCATACGCTCATCGTTCATCGCCTCTTCGCGACGTTCCACCACTTGGATGATGTGATAACCGTATTGAGTCTTGATCGGCTGGCTGATTTCACCGGGTTTGAGGCGATTCATAGCCTCTTCAAAAGCCGGAACCGAGTCGCCGGGCTGCAGCCACCCGAGGTCGCCGCCGCGCGTAGCGGAGCCGTCAACCGAGTGCAGACGAGCCAACGTGGCAAAGTCTTCCTTCTTATTGATCAGACGATCACGAATGTCATTTAAGCGCTTAAGAACCGTGCCTTCATCCGTGACGGGGGTGACCGCCATCAGGATGTGACGGGCATGTGTTTGGGTGACAGGGCCGCCCGCCAATTTCGTCTTCACACCGTCGCGACGAGCGTTGACTTTAACGATGTAGTAGCCGTCGGAGCTCACATTCATCGCCACTTTAGAGGATTGCTGACGGGCTTCGCGCACGGCTGCTGCGAGCGCCGTAGGCATTTGAGAAAGTGTGCGCCAGCCGAGCTTGCCGCCTTCAAGGGCGTCGGAAGCTTTGGAGAAGCTTGCGGCAAGGGCGCCGAAATCTTCACCGTCTTGAGCACGTTCGAGGACATCGTCAGCAACGTTTCGGGCGTTATTGAGTTCTTCGGTGCTCATCCCTTCATTGGTCGGAATCCAGATGTGCGAGACGTCATACTCGATGGTGTCATTGACGTTAAAGCCCGCTTGGTCGGCAAGGAACGCGTCAATTTCGCTTTCGGGAATTTTGATTTCATCATTGACTTCGCGTTCGCGTAGGCGCTGAGCGATCACTTGTGAGCGGATTTCTTCTCTGAACTGCGGGAAAGTGACACCGTCTAACTGCAGGCGGCGGCGAAGTTCGGCAACGGAAATCTTATTTTGCTGAGCAATCTGTTCAATGGTGGCGTTAACCACGCCGTCATCAACTCGAATACCGGTTTCGCGTGCCCGTTGAGCCATTGCGCGTTCCAAAATCAACTGCTCGAGCACCTGGATGCGCAGCTGCTGCATGGGCGGCAATTCAATCTTTTGGCGTCTTAAGTTGAGCGCGGCCGTATGGGTGCGTTCTGCCAATTCGCCCGTCGTGATAACGTCGTTATTGACAACGGCAACCACCGCGTTCAGAAACTCAGGCTCGGCAGCGGGCTTTTTCGCGCTCGTCTGAGCCATACAAACGCTTGCGGAAAAGGCGGCAAGCAACGCCAAATATTTCATCTTATTCATAGTAGTCATAAAGTCCGGCAGCTCCGGGTTGATCTGTCGTGGGGCGGTAGCCCGGGATGGCGCGGCGCAGGCTTTCAAGCGGATCGGATCCGATCGAGCCCAGGCCCGTCAACTCCAACTGTACAAAGAAAGTGGTGTCGTAGCGGTCGGCGCTGTCCAAAGCGCGCTGTCCGACCAGGCGCAAGGCCCAGCAGTCGGCAACGTATTCGATACCGGCAAGCACTTCCACGGTCTTACCCTCATCAAGGGCGTAATTGTAGCGTGCCAAGCCGTAGAGCGAATTGGTAAGCGGCCATTGCACACCAAAGTCAATTTGTTTGATTCGGTCTTCTTCAAGAGTGGTGTCCAGATCGTCATAGCGATAGTACAGGCCGATCACTGAAGAGGGTTTGGGCTGCCAACGAATGCCGGCATTGAGTCGGGTGACGCGGCTGTCTGTAGTGGAGTACTGAGCCGTCGTTGAAGCAACGATATTTTTGGTCAAATGCGCAGTTACATTGGCAAGGTAATCGCTCTTACTGTCGTAAATGGTCCCCTCGTCATTTCTCATGCCCTTTCTGACCCACTCTTTCCAATCGTCAGCGGTATAGCGGTTTAGTGCAACCTTTTGGTCAGAGAAGTAAAAACGCTGACCGATTGAAGCGCTTAACCATTCAAAACCGGTTTTGCGATCCAAATAGCGCGAGGTCAAAATCAAAGACAAGTGATTGGCTTCTGAGACTCGGTCATGCCCCGTGAAGAGGTTCTCCATAAAGAAGCTGCCGAAACTTAAGTCCGCATAGGAGCTGTCAAAGACCGGCATCTTGCTTTGGTCACGGTAGGGGGTGTAGACGTAGAAAATTCTCGGCTCAAAAGTTTGAGTGGCTTCCTGACCGAACCACGATGAGTCGCGTTCGAAAATGAGGCCGGTGTCGAGGCTGAAAGTCGGCACAATAAAGCTCGAATTCTTTTCATAGCCGACAGTCTTGCGGAAATCGCGATCCAAACTGCCAAGACCTGTGAGGCTATAGGAGACACCCGTCAGCATGGCTTTCGGAGTGATAAACCAAGAGGAGCCTCTCATCGGATAGGCCACGGAGTGATTCATGTAGAAGCGATCACCCTCGGGTTTGTATTCATTGTCACGGTGCTTGAAGCGAGTCGCTTCCAAAACACTCGAAATTTCAAACCCGTGGAAGTCCGCGTAATAGGCATTCCATTGGAATTCCGGCACTTTTTCGTACGGACGGTCAATCGGGTCGTGATGGTCACGATCAAGGACCTGATTCTTACGTACGCTTAAACTTGCTTTCCAGAAATCCTTCCCGTAGCTCACAGAGAAGTCCTGCGGCAAAACGGAATAATCACCTTCAGTGAGATTGCCTGAAAAGTCATTGAGGTAGTCACCGTCGCTTGCGCGGTTGTAGTCCACCAAGAAATCAAAGTTATTCCACTTGGCCCACGCATCTACCCGTGCCCCGTAGCGGCTTCTGTCTTCCTCGATGTCATGGGGTAGCCAATCGTAGGTGATGGTACCGCCCATGTTTTCGGTGAGGAAGCGGAACTCGTTGCCAAGGAGCAGCCCGCGCTTACTCATGATGCGGGGGGTGAAGGTGTAGTCGTAGTTCGGCGCAATGTTCCAGTAAATGGGCTGAGCGTAATCAAGCCCCAAGTCGGAACTCATGCCGAAAGTCGGCAAAAGCAGACCGCTTTGACGCTCAGAGCCCACCGGGAAGAAGGCGTACGGGGCACCCAATACGGGCAAGCCCGCCAGGTGGAAACTCATATCGTGCGCCGTCGCAATGTTGGTGGTCTCATCAATGGTGAGGGTGTCGGCTTCAATCCACCACGCTTTGCTGCCGGGTTTGCAGGTTGAAAGTGTTGCCTGGCGCAATTGCGTGGACTGACCGCTTTCAAATCGCGCATACTTGCCTTTGCCTTGGATTCGTCGGGCACTGTACTCATAGGCGACATCTTGCATTTCGCCCGTTTCTGTTTCAATTTGATAGTTGAGTTCCGGTCCTTCGAATCGCACTCCGGCGCGAGACACCATCGCGTTGCCCTTTACGTCAACCACATCGGTCGATTGTGTATAGGTGATGTTGTCGCCTCGGATGACGGTGCCGGCACGGCGCACTTCGGCGTCGCCCTTGAGAATAATCTGATCGTCGGTTGTCTCCATATGATCAGCGGAGACAAAACTTACGCTGTTGTCATTGACTACTTGAGACGAGTCACTGAGAGCGCCTGCGGTACGAAGACGCACACCATCGTTGGCCTGCGCATGGGCATAAGCCGAGCAGGCAAGCGCGCATGCCAGGCTCACGATTTTGAGCGCAGGCAGACCTGCCTTGGATTTAGGAAGAAATTCCGACATGAAATGAATGAATTAGGTTCGTCAAACAGTACCCGCCCATTATAGCCGATGCGTTTGGCGCTCTTGTTGCCGCGTGCGATAATTTCGGCCATAAAGTTGTAAGCAATTAACGAGGAAAGTATGACAGATCGTCAAAACGAGCGGCACGAGTGGCTTGCGTCAATCGCTAATCAATACGAATTGGATCTGGCAAGTGAAACTGTGGCCAGTTCCGATGCCGGATTCAGAAGCTACTATCGGGTGAAAACTCTGAACGGAAACTCCTTCATTGTGATGGATGCTCCGCCCGCCCACGAAGATGTGCGGCCTTTCGTTCGGGTGACGTCGCTTTTTGAGAAAGCTGAGCTCACCGTCCCGCATGTTTACGAGAAAAGTGAAGACAAGGGCTTTTTACTTCTTGACGATCTTGGCGACAAAACTTATCTGAGTGTGCTCAATGAGGACAATGCTCGGGAGCTTATGGAAAAGGCAATCGATGCGCTCGTGAAGTGGCAGAGTATTTCCGAGCCGGGTGTTTTGCCCGAGTACGACCGCACTTTACTGTCTCGTGAATTGTCGCTTTTTCCTGAATGGTACATCGGCAAACATCGGGGCAAGACGCTCGATGAGCGACAAAGCGCACTTTTAAAAGTTTGTTTCGAACGCATTCTTCAGAATAACCTCGCGCAAGCCAAAGTCTTTGTGCATCGAGACTACATGCCGCGAAACCTCATGGTGATGAAATCAGGCGGCCCGGGCATTCTCGACTATCAGGATGCGGTTTACGGTCCTGTGTCCTACGATATTGCCTCACTTTTGCGCGATGCATTTATCAGCTGGGGTGAAACGTTTGTCATTGATATGACGATTCGTTATTGGGAAAAGGCACGAAAGGCCGGAATTCCTGTGCCCGAAGATTTCGGCGTGTTCTGGAAAGACGTTGAATGGATGGGACTGCAGCGTCATCTTAAGGTCGCCGGTATTTTCGCGCGTCTTTATTATCGTGACGGCAAAACGAAGTATCTGGAAGATACCCCGCGTTTTATTAACTACATTCGACAAACCGCCCATCGCTACGATGAGCTCAAAGCACTGCTTTTCCTGGTTGACCAGATTGAAGACAGTGTGCCGCAATACGGCTACACCTTTTAGGAGAAGAGTGTGCGGGCGATGATTTTGGCCGCAGGGCGCGGCAAGCGTATGCGGCCTTTGACGGATACTTTGCCGAAACCGCTTCTAAAGGCTGGACAAAAGCGATTGATCGATTGGTCGGTTGATGCGCTGGTGCGCGCCGGTGTGACGGACGTCGTGATTAATACAGCCCACTTGTCTGAGACTTTTGCCCCGATTCTGGGAACCGACTATCGCGGAGCTCACATCAGCTATTCCGTTGAAGGGAAAAATTACGATGAGTCGCTTGAAACATTGGGCGGCATTGCCCGAGCGCTGCCCATATTGTCAGACGGTCAGGAGCCCTTCATTGTTGTTGCCGGTGACATCGCCTGTGATTTTGACTTCAAACGCTTAACCGGTGAGCGAGCAGAAGAAATTCGCCGGGGAGTGATTGATGCGCATTTAATTTTGGTCCCCAACCCGCCTTTTCATCCCGAAGGGGATATGGGTCTTGAAAACGGTCGGGTAACAAGAGCATCTCGCACGTACACCTACTCAAGCATCGGACTTTTTTCGCCGAGAATTTTTGCTGACGTTCCTATTAAGTTTGCCAAACTCTTTCCCTGGTTTTATCGCTTTATCGATGCAGGTCGTGTGAGCGGTGAGGTCTTTGACGGTTTTTGGGAAAACGTCGGTACGCCCGAGGCGCTGAAAGCGTTGGCAGAACGCTCAGCTCAATAGATGGTGCGGCGCTCTGTATCGATGGGTAATGGCAAGTTCTGCTCAATAAATAGGCAAATTGTTTAAAATACCTCTGGCTGCGCCGGTATAACGGCAATGTTGATTTGAGAAAGTTTCATGAGTTTTCATTTAGGGCGACACCGCATTGACGGAAAGTTGTTTTTAGCGCCGATGGCAGGAGTCACCGATGCGGCTTTTCGTCGTCTGTGCTGCGAGTTCGGGGCTGATTATGCCGTGGGCGAAATGTTGGCCAGCGCCCCGCAGTTAAGAAATAACCGCAAGACTCTTTCTCGATTGCGTTTTTTTGAAGCTGAAAAACCTCGGGTGGTTCAATTGCTTGGGGCCGATCCCGATGCGCTCGTTGATGCTTTCGGCTGGGCATGCGATCAGGGTGCCCAGGTGATTGATTTCAACATGGGGTGTCCGGCTAAAAAAGTGTGCAACGTTGCGTGCGGCTCTGCGCTGATGCGCGATGAGAAACTTGCTCGGGAGATTTTCGATAAACTTGGCCGTGTCTCGGCAGAGCGGGCGGTGCCCGTCACCCTTAAGTGCCGAACGGGGTGGGATGAGGCGCATAAAAATGCCGTTGATATGGCTCGTTGGGCTGAGCAGGCGGGCTTTTCGATGCTGACGCTGCATGGCAGAACCCGTGCAGGCGGTTTTGAAAGTCCGGTTGAATACGCTACGATCGCCGAAGCGGCTGCCGCTTTGACAATTCCGGTTGTGGCCAACGGCGATATTGCCGACACCAATCGCGCAAAAGCGGTATTGAATTTTACAAAGGCCCAGGCCGTGATGATTGGCCGAGCGGCGTTGGGGCGCCCCTGGATTTTCAAGGAAATCAAAGAGGAACTTCGCACCGGTAAACCCTATGAAGTTTCTCGGGGTGAAAAAGTCCGAGCGATCCTCGCGCATTGGCAATGGCATATGCAAAGTTACCCCGAGCCCGTGGGTGTGATGACATTTAGAAAACACCTCTTGTGGTACCTTGCCGGATGGCCCGACTTTGAAAGTGTTCGGGGTGCCTTGTGTCAGGCACGTGATGCCGCCGGGCAGCTTTCGATTTTAAAAGACTATTTCAATCGTCACGGTTGGATAGTGTGAAGAATTTTTCTCTCTTTAATTATTTGATAATATGGCTTCCGATACAATCAAAAATGAAGTGATCGCCCAAAATCCAATGATGATGAAACCGGCGTCTTTGGAAGAAGACGAGTCGTTGGAGGCGGCTGTAATTCGTAATTTGCAAGCGTACTTCGCGGCGCTCAACGGTATGCGCCCTGAACATGAGCTCTATCCGCTTGTCATTCAGGCGGTGGAAAAACCTTTGCTTGAATTTGTGCTCAAGCGCACCGGACACAATAAGTGCGCTGCCGCTCAGCTTCTTGGCATCAACAGAAACACATTGCACAAGAAACTGCAGTTTTATAAGCTCACCTGAGTTTGATGAGAAAAGATTTTTGTTTTTTCAATTTAATTTTTGAGGACTTTAACTATGCGTAAACAAGCATTGCTGAGCGTGTCTGATAAGACCGGAGTGGTGGAATTCGCACGCGAACTCGCCGCTTTGGGCTATCACCTGCTCTCAACGGGCGGTACGGCCAAACTGATTGCCCAGGCCGGCATTGAAGTTCAGGAAGTGGCTGACTACACGGGCTTTCCTGAAATGCTCGACGGTCGTGTCAAAACGCTCAATCCGAAGATTCACGCGGGTATTTTGGCTCGCCGCCCCGATCCCGCTCATATGAAAGCGTTGGCCGATCACGGCATTGATCCGATCGATATCATCGTGGTTAACCTCTATCCCTTTGAAGCCACGGTGGCTAAGCCCGACTGCACGTTTGAAGACGCTATCGAAAACATCGATATCGGCGGTCCGACGATGATCCGTGCGGCTGCGAAAAACCATGAAAGCGTAGCCGTGGTGGTGGATCCGGCTGATTACGGTTCCGTCTTGGCTGAATTGAAAGAAAAGGGCGAAGTGAGCGCTCAAACTCGTCTGCGTTTGGCAAAGAAAGTGTTCTGCCACACGGCCCGTTACGACGCGATGATTTCGAACTATCTCACGGGCTTGGATGCCGAAGGCAAGAAGCAGGACTTCTCCGACAGCTTCACTCGTCAGTTTGTGAAGGTTCAGGATATGCGCTATGGCGAAAATCCCCATCAGAAGGCAGCCTTCTATCGCGAAGTGAACGTCGGCAAGGGTCTTTTGGCTAGCTACAAGCAATTGCACGGCAAGGCTTTGTCTTACAACAACATCGCCGACAGCGATGCCGCTTGGGAAGCTGTGCGTCAGTTTGCTGAACCCGCTTGTGTGATCATCAAGCACGCCAATCCCTGCGGTGTGGCCGTGGGTGCTGACAGCGCCGAAGCTTATGCCAAGGCCTTCAAGACCGATTCCAAGAGTGCCTTTGGCGGCATCCTCGCCTTTAACACGACGGTGACCGGTGCTTGCGCTGAAATGATTTCGAAGCAATTTGCCGAAGTCATTATGGCGCCTGCCTTTGATGCCGACGCATTGGCCATTTTGGAGAAAAAGCCCAATCTTCGTTTGCTGACGATTGAAATGGGCGACGATCACAATGACTACGAATTTAAGCGTGTGGGCGGCGGTCTTTTGGTGCAAACGCCTGACCTGCAGGTTGTCTCTGAAGAAGCTTTGCGTGTGGTAACGAAAAAGCAGCCCACTGCTCAGCAACTCAAGGATATGCTCTTTGCCTGGCGTGTCGCGAAGTTTGTCAAGTCCAACACGATCGTGTTTGCCAAGGATGGCATGACGATGGGTGTGGGTGCCGGTCAGATGAGCCGCGTGGACTCTGCCCGTATCGCTTCGATTAAGGCTGAAGAAGCCGGTTTGAGCTTAAAGGATACGGCAGTGGCTAGCGACGCCTTCTTCCCCTTCAGAGACGGTTTGGACGTGGTGGTTGACGCGGGCGCAAGCTGCGTGATCCAACCGGGCGGCTCCATCCGTGATGAAGAAGTTATCGCTGCCGCTGACGAACGCGGCGTCGTGATGGTCTTTACCGGGGAACGTCACTTCCGCCATTAATCGTTTGGGGATTGGTTGCGTTCAAACGTAACCAATCGAAAAAATAGGCGCCTATCGTTAAGACCGGCGCCTGTTTTGCTTTAAAATCAGGACAATTGACTTGATTTTTAGAATACCCGTTTTAAGGGATTAAGCATGCAGATTAACCGTCGAACGTTGCTTGCTGCCGGAGCCGGTTTGGCCTCCGGGCTGAGCTTGCCCGCATGGGCTCAACTTCGCATTGAAATCACGGGGGTGGGTGCCAATCAAATGCCGATTGCCATCCCCCAATTTCAAG
>CAJKMT010000005.1 GCA_905201055.1 uncultured Sutterella sp.
CCTGCCGCAGAACCCGTGGTCCAAGGCACAACTGTGACCTCTCCGATGGTCGGTACCTTCTACCGCGCCCCGAACCCCGGTGCCGAACCCTTCGTTAAAGTCGGTGATCATGTGGAAGCAGGTCAAACGTTGGGCATTATCGAAGCCATGAAGTTATTGAACGAAATTGAAGCGGAAACGTCCGGCACGATCAAAGAAATCTGTGTCGAAAACGCTCAACCCGTCGAATTCGGTCAACCTCTCTTTATCATCGGCTAAGCACTATGTTCGGAAAAATCTTAATCGCAAACCGCGGTGAGATCGCTCTGCGCATTCAAAGAGCCTGCCGTGAAATGAACATCAAGACGGTGGTCGTTCACTCAACGGCTGACGTTGACGCAAAATACGTCCGCCTGGCAGACGAGTCCGTCTGTATCGGTCCTGCCCCGTCCGTTGACAGTTACCTAAACATTCCGGCCATCATCAGCGCCGCCGAAGTCACCGATGCTGAAGCGATCCATCCGGGCTACGGATTTTTGTCAGAAAACGCTGACTTTGCCGAACGAGTCGAACGCTCGGGCTTTGCCTTTATCGGTCCGCGCCCCGACTCCATCCGCATCATGGGTGACAAGGTTTCGGCCAAAAAGGCCATGATTGAAGCGGGAGTACCCGTGGTGCCGGGTTCTGACGGTGCCTTACCTGATGATCCCGATGAAATCATTCAAATTGCCCGCAAGATCGGCTATCCGGTCATCATTAAGGCAAGCGGCGGTGGCGGCGGTCGCGGCATGCGTGTGGTGCGCACCGAAGCTGCGCTCATTAACGCTGTTTCCATGACCAAACAGGAAGCCAAAACTGCTTTCGGCAACCCAACCGTTTACATGGAAAAATTCCTGGAAAATCCGCGCCACATTGAAATTCAAGTGCTCGCAGACAATTTCCACAACGCCATCTATTTGGGTGAACGTGACTGCTCAATGCAGCGCCGCAACCAAAAGGTGCTCGAAGAAGCTCCTGCTCCCGGCATTCCCCGTAAACTGATTGAAAAAGTCGGAGAACGCTGCGTAGAAGCCTGCAAACGCATCGGTTATCGCGGTGCCGGTACATTTGAGTTCCTGTACGAAAATGATCAGTTCTACTTCATCGAAATGAATACCCGTATTCAGGTTGAGCATCCGGTCACGGAACTGATCACCGGTGTTGACTTGGTGCGCGAACAAATTCGCGTGGCTTACGGTGAACGCCTCAACTACAAGCAACGGGATATTCAAATTCGCGGTCACGCCATCGAATGCCGTATCAATGCGGAAGACCCCTTCACTTTCATCCCCAGCCCGGGACGAGTGACGGCTTGGCATACCCCGGGCGGCCCCGGTATCCGTTTTGACAGCCATGTCTATTCCGGCTACTTTGTGCCTCCCTACTACGATTCCATGATCGGCAAACTGATTGCTTATGGCAACGACCGTGAAACGGCCATTGCCCGCATGAAGATTGCACTGTCAGAAATGGTGGTTTCCGGTATTAAGACCAATTTGCCTTTGCACCGCGAATTGATGATGGATGAAAAGTTCCGCCAGGGCGGCGCAAGCATCCATTACCTTGAAGAACGGTTGAAGGATTTGCAGAAACAACGCACAACCCACGAGGATAACCTCTAAGATGCGCGAGATCACTTTACTGGTAAATGACAGAGAGGCTGAAGTTTTGGGCGACGCTCTGATGGATGCAGGCGCGCTTTCTGTCTGCATCGAAGACGCCGACGCCGATACGCCCGATGAGCAGCCCCTTTACGGTGAACCGGGACTTGAACCCACAAAACTTGCCTGGAAGAATTCCCTGCTCAAGGTTTTGGTGGAAGATGACTTTGATTACGGTTTGGATGTAGCCATTGCTGTTAAGGCTCTCAATATCAAAGAACCGCAAGTCATCAGTGATAAGCCGGTTGAAAACGCTGATTGGGTGAGAATCACTCAGGCGCAATTCCAGCCCGTGCGTGTTTCCGATCGCCTCTGGATTGTGCCGACGTGGCATGAACCGCCTGCGGGCGATACCGCCATCAACATCCGTTTGGATCCCGGTGTCGCCTTCGGTACGGGCAGTCACCCGACCACGCACCTTTGTCTGCAGTGGCTTGACGCCAACGTTCAAAAGGATCAGACGGTTTTGGACTATGGCTGCGGCACAGGCATTCTCGCCATTGCGGCTAAAAAACTTGGTGCCGCAAACGTATTAGGGACGGATATTGATCCTCAGGCTGTCGATGCCGCCATTGACAACGCCCAGGCCAATGACGCGCCCGCGCGATTTGTGTTGCCCGAAGATATGCCGGAAGGCACCTTTGATATCGTGGTTGCCAATATTCTTTCCAACCCGTTAAAGCTCTTGGCTCCTGCCCTCTTGGCTCGTGTCAAACCTCACGGTCATTTGGTGCTGTCCGGAGTTTTGGCTCGTCAGGCTCAGGAAGTGATTGATGTCTACCAAAAACACGACCCGAGCGTAAAACTTTCCGTCTGGAAAGAAAGTGAAGGCTGGGTGTGCATCGCCGGTACCAAAGCATAACGGCGCAGTCTTTTTTGCTCACGGTCACCTCGTCAGGTGACCGTTTTTCTATCGGTGCAAAAAATCATTCTTTTTCTGCAGTTGATTCGAACATCTGAGAACCTTTTCCAGTATCATGATTCTCCGTTGAAAATAATTGCAGAATTGACTATGTTTTCTGCACAAAAAATAACGCATCTAAGAATTCGACTATGACGGTTTACATTACTCGCTGCCCCGCATGCCAGCAGGCATTCAAAATCACGGAAAATGTCCTTCAAGCCAAAAACGGGAAAGTCCGCTGCGGCTTTTGTCAAAACGTCTTCAATGCCCGCGAACATCTCTACAAATCCATCGATTTGGAAGGCAGCCTAAGTCGTATTGAACGAGAAACCGAAATGGAGCGCCAGGGAATCGCCAGCATGAAATCCCTTGCCGATCAATTGAAAGGTTTTGATTCCGTCGACGACAATCAGGGGCTTGTCAGTGTTCGCAACGAAAACCGCAACGGCCCTGAAAGACTGGATATCATCAACGGCGGCTCCAACGTCAGTGTCATCACGCACCCGGCACCCAACACCAATACAGAAGAAGATCCGGTTGAAGAAGATGATGAAGATGAGTCTTTTGAAGAACAACAACCCCGTCGTTCTTCCAAGACTTGGCTTTGGGCAATCATTGCAATTGTTGCGATCATTGCCATTGTTTTGAAAGTGATGGCTTCCAATCAAAATGCCGTTTTACAGAAGATCCCTCAGGCTGAGCCGCTTTTTGGCGTTCTTTGCGAGAAAATCACTTGTGAACCGAGACATACGGTTACCCCTCTGGATGCTCCAGTCAAAGAGGACAGTGCTCCGCAGACTGAAAACAACGTGAAGAATTCCGTTGCCATTGTCTCCCACACTCTTCAACAAGTTGAAGGGAATCGATATGCGATTTCCGTTGTGCTGGAAAATAACTCCGACACAAACCAACCTTACCCGGTACTCACTGTCGTGTTAAAGGGTGAAAAGGAAGACATCATCACCCGACGCCGAGTCAGTCCCTCGGAATACCTGACTGATGCGGCTCAAACAATCGCTGCCCGTACTCAACAGACCGTTTCAATCGCTTTTGATATGAATGACGGCGACCCAGCAACCCTGACGGTGGAAATTGAACCCATTCTTTAATTGCTATGAGCTCCCGCCAAAAGCGGGAGCCGTTTTCTTATGAGCGTCTTTATATCCGGCTCTGTCGCTTATGACACGATATTAGGGTTTAACGGTGTCTTTGCCGATCACCTGATTGCAAAAAGCCTCGAACACATTAACCTGACATTTCAAACTCCGGCAATGACTAAACATTTTGGCGGTTGTGCGGCCAACATTGCCTACAGTCTGAAAGCTGCCGGAGGAGAGCCCCTCATTGTGACCGCTGTTGGAAAAGATGCAGGTGAATACCTGGAACATCTCCAAAAATTAGGCATCAGAACGGACGCCATTAAAATCATCGACTCCGCCTTTACGCCGCAGGCGTTCATCACCACCGATAAGTTGGGTAATCAAATGACGGCGTTTCATGAGGGAGCAATGGCTTTGGCCGATCAAGCGCTTCCTGGTGAAAATGAAACTTTGACTTTCGGCATCGTCACTCCGACGGCAACTCAGGTGATGAAGGCACATACCCGATATCTCAATGAACACCATGTGCCAGTCATTTGGGACATGGGCCAGGCAAGCGCCTATGTGACGGCCGATGATATCGAATGGTTCATTGAACACATTGATATCCTGACACTGTCTGCCTACGAGTGGGACGTTCTCGAAGAAAAAACCGGGCTTAAACAAGAAAGCGTAGCCGCCAGACTCCAAGCTCTTATCGTTACCGAAGGCGCTAGCGGTACGACGCTCTACCACAATGGGCAAAAGAAACACTACGATGCGCTTGCAATCCAAGGTCCCGCATACCCTGTCGGGTGCGGTGATGCTTTCAGAGGCGGTCTGCTGCGCGCTTTAAGTCTGGGCTGGGATTGGGATGATACGATGCATTTGGCATCATTGATGGGCGCCATCAAGGCTCAGTGTCCTCAAGCTCAAGGCTACCTTAGAGACAAAAACGAAATTGCGCGCCTTTATGAGCGCGCATTCGGAAAAGCCATTATCCTTTAAGTTTCTAGAACCATGCACTGACAAAATACCCCTGCGACAAGGGAGTGACCCAGTACAAAAGGACATTGACAAGCAGGAAGATCACGATCGGCGAGAAGTCAAATCCCCCGAAACGCGGCATACGGTTGGAAATCGGGCCCAAAATCGGGTTCATCAAACGCCACACCATACCGTAAGCGGGCGATGAGGGCTGAAGCCAAGACAAAATCACAAAGATGATCGTGCCCCACAAAACCAATTCCAGACACCATCTGAGAAGCAAAAACGCCGCACAAATCGGTACTCCGAGCCAACTGATTGGCAAACCGGTCACTTGACGGGTAACAACTGCCACAACGGCAGCCATAATAAATGCCGAGACCACTGAGGCCCATTCCCAACGCCTGCCGGGCTTGACAAGACGCGAGACCGGAACGACGAGCCAATTCGTGCCGAACCACGCCAATCGTGCCACGGGATCAAAAATGGATAAACGTTGATAAAAGATATAGGTTCTTAGAATCAACAGACAACCGACAAAGGTTGTCACCATATTGAAAAGAAAAGCGATAAAACTGGCCATCATTTTTTATGTACCGTTCGAATTGTCGAGTATTGTAGCTTTTTTGCAATTTCAGCATCCGCCAAAAGACGCTGCCAATCAAAATAAGGACCGGGGTCAGTTTTTCGATCCGGCGCTATATCACTATGCCCTGTTATGTAGGCTAAATCAGGTTCGGCGGTAAGCAAAGCCCTGATCAATTTTTTTAAGGATTCGTACTGTACGCTCTCAAAAGGCACAAAGTCTGATCCTTCCATTTCTATTCCGATGGAGAAATCATTGCAACGATTTTGCCCTCTGAATTGAGATTTTCCGGCATGCCAAGCGCGCTTTTTTGTGCTGACAAACTGGAAAATTTGCCCCTTGCGATCAATAAAAAAATGAGAAGAGACTTTGAGCCCGCGAAGAGATTCAAACCCTGCGATGTCAGTATCAAGCAAATCACCGTTAAAAAGGGCCTGAACGTAACCCAATCCGAATATTCCGGCCGGCAAAGAAATATTGTGAATCACAATAAGTTCTATCGGACGCTCACCCTCTCGCTCATCGAAAAAAGGGCTCGGTACACAAAGAGCTTGCCCACCGGAAAGCCAACCCTCAGCATTGAACGCGATCATGATTTTGACGCCCGGGCCCTATCGGCACACTCCTGACTGCAGTAGGTAGTGCCGTTAACCCAAACACCGTCAACCTCGGCGAAATACACACCGCAGACCGGGCACTTCACCATTTTTTTGGATTCGGGTATTTTTTGTTTTGCTTCCTCACGCCGAATGCGGGCAGCCCGCTTTTTTTGCCATAACACAAAAATCAGCAATCCGAGCAATACCCAAAAAAGAATTTTCCCCAACATAATCGGACCTTATGCCAACACATCCAAAACGAAGCGGTAGGCAAAGAAAGCAATCACTTGAAGTGCGACAGCTATCCAGAAAATTGTCAGCGCTTTGCGACTTCTCCAACCCAATAATTTCCGTCCGAGAAGCAAAATACCAAAAACCGCCCAGCTTAAAATGGTCAGGACCGTTTTGTGATCAAAAGTCAAAAGCGCGTCCAGGTAATGAACGGTCGAAGTCATCCCGGCCAAAATAGTCAGCGTCAAAACGATGAAACAGGCCAAAATGACACGAAAGAGAATTTTCTCCATGGTCATCAGATTAGGCATAGATGCCACAATGCCTTCAGGTTCATCGAGCGCTTCGTGATTTTTCAGCCGAGTGTTCAGAATACTCATCAAAATGGCTTGGACCACGCTCATCAGCATAAAGCTATAAGCCAAGAGTCCGAGCGCAATATGAATCTTAAATCCAAAGGTCGCTCCGACAATGGGCGCGGCCTCAGACGGGAAAAGCAGCGGACTCCAGATACCCAATCCCGCAATGATCAAAATAATTCCGTAAAGTGCGTGAACTCGTGAGTAAAGAGCGCCGAAAAATAAAATCAACGTGCTGAAGAAGCACATTGCGGAGACCGACGTGCCGAAATCAATCTGGATGGTTTGCGGCGCACAAAAAGTCGCTGATTGCAAAACCCAAAAATGCGCCACAATCGCCGCCGCAATCACAGGCAACGACCAAATCGGAGCCTGATCTCCCCGTTTTTTAAAAGTGCTGACAATTTTTCCGCCTACAATCAGATAAAAAATTGATGCAACACCGTACAATATGATGTTTAAATCCATTTGACGAGCTCACCTATCCGGCACTGCTACCGATGTGTGTTTTGACAGTGTCTCATTTTAAGGGATCGAGCCCTCAAAGTTGTGTACTTATATCCATTTATTTGAAACGAAATGCTCAATACATTAAGCCAACGCCTCTCACGCGTCATTAAAACCATGCGCGGTCAAGCGCGTCTGACCGAAGAAAACACCAAGGAGATGCTGCGTGAAGTACGCATCGCTTTGCTTGAAGCCGACGTTGCTTTGCCTGTCGTGCGCGAATTGATCGCCCGCATTAAGGCTAAGGCCATGAATGAAGAGGTCATCGGCAACCTCAACCCCGGCCAGGCCTTGGTTGGCATTGTTCAAAAAGAATTAACGGACATTATCGGCGGCAGCCTCTCGGAGCAAGAAAAAGAGCTCAATTTAGCGACTCAGCCTCCCGCCATCATTTTGCTTGCCGGTTTGCAAGGTGCAGGTAAAACGACCTCTGCCGGTAAATTGGCCCGCTACCTTGTCAGCGAAAGAAAAAAGAAAGTCTTAACCGTATCAACCGACGTCTATCGTCCTGCCGCCGCCGATCAGCTCAAAGTCATCACCGAGCAGGCGGGCGCAGATAACTTCCCGATGGATGCCAATCTGAAACCTCTGGCCATTGCCAAGGATGCCCTGGCTCACGCCAAGCGTTATTTCTATGACGTGCTTATCGTCGATACGGCCGGGCGCCTGTCCATCGACGAAGCCATGATGAATGAAGTGGCCGAACTTCATGATGAGTTAAAGCCCTCGGAAACGATGTTTGTGGCTGACGCCATGTTGGGTCAAACCGCTGTGCAGGCGGCCCAGGCATTTAATGAGCGCCTTTCTTTAACCGGCGTCATTCTCACGAAGCTTGACGGTGACAGCCGAGGCGGTGCGGCACTGTCGGTTGCTTACACTACGGGCAAACCCATCAAATTCGTGGGTGTGTCTGAAAAAATCGACGGGTTGGAACCCTTTAATGCCGAAGGCATGGCTAGCCGCATTCTCGGCATGGGCGATATCGTTGCTTTGGTCAAAGAAGTTCAAAAAGCTGTTGATATCAAGCAGACTCAAGAGCTCGCCCAAAAAATGAAGTCCGGCAGCAAGTTTGACTTAAATGACTTCAAAGCCCAGCTTGCTCAGATGAAAAACATGGGCAGTTTCTCCGGTCTGATGGAAAAACTGCCGGCGCAATTTGCCGAAGCCGCCTCCAAAATCAATGATGAAGATGCGCAAAAGGCCATTGCACGCACCGAAGGCATCATTAACTCCATGACGCCTTTTGAGCGCACCCACCCCGATATCATCAAGGCGAGCCGCAAACGCCGTATTGCTGCCGGGGCAGGTGTTCCTGTTCAGGAAGTCAATAAAATGCTCAAACAGTTTGAGCAAACTCAGGCGATGATGCGCTCGATGCAAAAAGGCGGTTTAAGCAAGATGATGCGAGCCCTCGGCGGATTGAGCAAATTTGGCGGCAGTCTCGGCGGTTTAGGCGGCATGGGCGGATTCGGTAACTTCGGAAGACACTAAAGGTGAGTGACTTCGTTCGAATTATGGGTGTTGACCCCGGATTAAACCACACCGGGTTCGGGGTTATTGATGTGTACGGCAGTGAGCTTAAGTTTGTCACTGCCGGTGTCATCAATGTACCCAAGGCGGAATTGGCTCAGAGACTTCGCTTTATTTTTACCGAAGTGGGAAAAATCGCCCGAGAGACAACGCCGAGCTTTGCCGCCTGCGAAAAAGTTTTTGTTAATAAAAACCCATACACGACTTTGCTGCTGGGGCAGGCCAGAGGTGCGGCGCTTACGGCGCTCGCCAATGAAGAGCTCTTGGTCAATGAGTTCACCCCAACGGAAATTAAACAGGCCACTGTCGGCACAGGCCGCGCCACTAAAACTCAGGTTCAGGCAATGATGTCACACATGCTGGGATTGCCGGAAAAAATTCAGCCTGATGCTGCTGACGCCTTAGCCTGCGCCGTCTGTGCAGCCCAGTCATTTCGCATGATGGGTGCTATGCAAGCCCCGAAAACCAGCGCGGGACACGCAAGACGGCACTCCGGTGCCAAAAACCGTGCTGCTTGGGAAGTTCATTTGGGTCTAGCAAGGAAAGCCTAATACTATGATCGGACGTATTAAAGGACAGATCATCGAAAGTAACCCTCCCCACATTCTTGTGGATGTGCACGGCGTAGGCTATGAGATCGATGTACCGATGTCTACTTTTTATAACTTGCCCTCCCTGGGCTCTGAAGTGACGCTTCTGACGCACATGGTTGTGCGTGAGGATGCTCAGCTTCTCTATGGTTTTCTCACGGCTCAAGAGCGCGAAACATTTCGATTGCTTCTTAAAGTATCCGGCATCGGAGCCCGTACAGCCCTATCCATATTGTCCGGACTTTCTGTGGCGGATCTGGTCAATGCCGTTGCCACTCAGCAATCTTCATTGCTCACGCGAGTGCCGGGCATTGGCAAGAAAACGGCTGAACGACTCATCCTTGAACTGAAAGATAAATTGACCTCAACGCTGCCCGGAGTCACGGTTGCCAACATCAACTCCGCCACTTCCGATATCATCAATGCGCTGATCGGTCTGGGCTACAGCGAGCGGGAAGCCAATCTTGCTGTTAAAAAATTGCCTGAAGGTATTTCTGTGTCCGACGGCATTCGGATGGCCTTGCAGAATATGTGAGGATAAACTCAATGCAAACAGTAGAACGAATTGTCACGGCGGAATCAACCTCTCCTAATGAGGACAATGTTGACCGCGCTTTAAGACCGACTCGATTGGCTGACTATGTCGGGCAACCGAAGGCTTGTGAACAGCTGTCGGTGTTCATTAAAGCGGCCAAATCCCGTCATGAAGCGCTTGATCACCTCCTTGTGTTCGGTCCTCCGGGTTTAGGTAAGACAACATTGGCTCATATTGTTGCCAATGAAATGGGAGTCAATCTCCGTCAAACCTCCGGTCCTGTTCTTGAACGCCCGGGTGACCTGGCTGCGATTTTGACCAATCTTCAGGAAAACGATGTTCTCTTTATCGATGAAATTCATCGTCTGTCCCCTGTTGTCGAAGAAATCCTCTATCCCGCTTTGGAGGATTTCCAAATTGACATCATGATTGGTGAGGGACCGGCAGCCCGCTCGATCAAACTGGATTTGAAGCCCTTTACTTTAATCGGCGCAACCACCCGCGCGGGCATGCTTACCAATCCGCTTCGTGCCCGTTTCGGCATCGTTGCTCAGCTGCAGTTTTACAACAACGAAGATCTCGCACGAATCGTCAAACGCAGCGCAAAACTTCTTAATGTAAAAATCGATGAAGAAGGTGCTTTTGAGGTGGCGCGCCGCAGTCGGGGCACTCCCCGTATCGCCAATCGTCTGCTTCGCCGTGTACGCGATTATGCCCAGGTCAAATATGACGGAATGATCACGCGAGAAGTTGCCGATAAAGCGCTTCAAATGCTCGATGTCGATCCCTTGGGTTTTGACCTCATCGACAGAAAGTTTCTCCTGGCCATCATTGAAAAATTTAACGGCGGTCCTGTCGGCATCGACAATCTGGCCGCTGCGGTTGGCGAAGATCGCGAAACACTTGAAGATGTGGTTGAGCCGTACCTCATCCAACAGGGGCATTTACAGCGAACGCCCAGAGGTCGCGTTGCTACCCTTTTGGCTTACCGTCATTTTGGTTTCGAAGGCCCCGGAACGTCCGGACAAACTTCGTCACTTTTTTAACAAAAACAACCTGTTATAATGCTTGACCCTAATTCAAAAGAGTTTTTATGGAGCGCCCGTGTTTACTTTGAAGACACGGATGCGGGCGGCGTGGTTTATCACGCCAATTACCTGAAATTCTTTGAAAGAGCGCGTACCGAATTCCTGCGCAGTTTAGGCTGGAGTCAGAACGCTCTTTTGGAGATGAAGACCTGTGCTTTTGTCGTCTCCGATTTGTCCATTCAATTTAAGCGTCCAGCCAAGTTGGATGATGAGTTACAAATCCGTACGACACTTAAAAGCCTGAGAAGAGCAAGTTTTGTGTTCGATCAACGTGCCTACAGAGGACAAACTTTGATGGCCGCAGCGAATGTGCGCGTTGTCTGCATCGACCCGACCAAGGGGGTGCCGACAGCGATTCCTTCGCCGATCTTCGAAACTATTGAAAATATATTGTCCGTCGATTCGACTGAAATTAAGTAAAGGGATATTTATGAACGCCAGCGCCGATATGTCCATTTTGTCTTTACTCACCCATGCCAGTGTGGTGGTTCAGGCAGTTTTGGCCATTCTGATCGTTTTGTCTTTGATCAGTTGGACCCGCATTTTCCAAAAGTTCTTCCAATTAAAGCAAGCCAAACGTTTAAGCGAAGATTTCGAGAGTCGTTTTTGGAGCGGAGCCGAACTCAACAAGCTCTACGAACACGCCCAAAATCATCGTGAAAATTCGGGTACCCAGGAAAGAATCTTTGCCTCCGGTATGACTGAATTCTTGAAGTTGTCCACGCGCGGTTCTGCAGAAGCTTTGGACGGTGTGCGTCGCGCCATGCGTGCTACCTACCAAAGAGAAATGGACAATTTGGAAAGCGGCCTGCCCACTCTGGCTTCGATCGGTTCTGTATCTCCTTACATCGGTCTGTTCGGCACTGTGTGGGGCATTATGAACGCCTTTACCGGCTTATCTGCTCTGGATAATGCCTCCCTGGCCACGGTTGCTCCCGGTATCGCAGAAGCTTTGGTTGCTACCGCAATCGGTCTTTTTGCTGCTATCCCGGCTGTGGCAGCTTACAACCGCTTTGCCAACGATGTTGAGCGTCTGTCCAATCGTTACGAAAGCTTTGCCGAAGAATTCCAAAACATTCTTCAACGTCAAAGAGGCTAATCATGGAAGGTTTGCGTTCTTCGCGTCGCTCTTCCCGTCGTCTGATGGCAGAGATTAACGTTGTCCCCTATATCGACGTTATGCTCGTACTTGTGGTGATTTTGATGGTGGCGGCTCCTTTTGTAAATCCTTCGCTTGTGAATTTGCCGAGCGTTAAAAAAGCGGAAAAAGCTCCGGAAACCATTGTGGAAGTTATCGTCCACCCGACGGGGGCCATGTCCGTGAGAAAAGGCAAAGAGCTGCTTGCCGTTGATATGCCCGGACTCATTGCGACTGTGAAAAAAGCCCAGGAGGGTCGTGCCGATATCCCTGTCGTGATTGCAGCCGACAAGGTTGTGCAATACGAACAGGTTGTCAATGTTATGAAACAGCTCCAGGCTGCCGATATCGCCCGAGTGGGTCTTTCTTTGAAAGTTGAAAAATAAACCGTGAATCCGTTAAAGAAGAACAAACCGGCGGTCAGTCAGTCTCATAAGAAAGAAATCCGCCCCCAACAGCAGCAACAGTCCGCAGGCTGGGGCTTGCCGTTTGTGCTCGCTCTTTTCATGCACAGCATTCTTTTTGTCGGACTGTTTTTTGTCTTCCAGTGGAATACAGAAAGTACGGATGTGGTTTACGCAGAGCTTTGGTCGCCTGCACAAATCAACAGTGCCTCAGCTGTACCGCCCGTAAAAGAAATAGAAAAAAATGAACCGGTCAAGGAAGATCCCAAACCAGAACCTGAGCCGGAGCCGGAACCCGAGCCCGAACCTCAGCCTGCTCCGCCGCCTCCTCCAGCCCCTAAGGTTCAGGAACCTGTAGAACAGGCACCGGATGAAAATGTCATTCGCCAACAGGAAGAAGAAAAGAAAAAACTTGAGGAGCAAAAACGATTAGAGGAACAAAAGCGACTCGAGGAAGAACAACGTAAGCTCGAAGAGCAGAAACGTCTCGAAGAAGAGCAACGCAAGCTTGAGGAGCAAAAGCGCCTGGAAGAGCAAAAGCGCCTGGAAGAGCAAAAGCGCATTGAGGAAGAAAAGCGAATTGCAGAAGAAAAGAAGCGTCAGGAAGAAGCTCAAAAGCGTCGCCGTGAGCAGGCTCGTCTCTTGGCCAAACAAATGCGTCAAGAGCAACTGAAAGAACTGCAGAGTTCTTCCGAGCAAAATGTCGCCGGTGTCACCGTTCAAGCGGGCGGTCCCCAATCTGCGCTTTACAGCTCGCGCATTATCGCCTGCATTCGACCCAACATTGCATTTGCTGTTTCGCCCAACATGAAAGCCGGCCAATATAAAGCCGTCTACGAAGTGCACCTGCTCAACGATGGACGCCAGGCCGGTGCGCCGCGCCTCGTGCGTTCCAGCGGACTGCCGGCTTTTGACCGTGCGGTGGAACGTGCGATTCAGGCCTGCAATCCTTTTCCGAATCATCCGACGGGCAATCCTCCTCGGACGATTCAATTAACATTTGATCCGGTGGACAACAAACAATAACGATTAGGTTTACAACATGAGCAAAATCATCACCAACCAATTTGCCGAAGATCTCGGTTATACCTACGGCGGTTGCATTCGCGACTTGGTTCGCTTTACGGCCCGTGAAGCTGCCCGCGTCTCCAAAGCCAAACTGCCCATATTTGATTTTCTCAATCCCGGGCCCTATCTGCTTTTCCAAGCACTTTGGAGCGCTCTTTTACAGGCGGCAGCTATCCGTGCAACGTTAGATAATTGCCCGGAATACACCGAAAACGAAAAGTTGGTAAAAAAGACTCTTTTCCAAATGAACTACCATGGCGAAGAAGTCATGGCTGACAAAATATTTAAACGTCTTACTGACGAACAAAACGCTCAGTACGAGGAAGCAAAACAACGACTGATCACTAAGGCTCTGAAGGCCGATACGGTCAAAAGTGAACTCGCCGACCTCTTTCTTGAGATCCTTCACGGAAAAGACAGCCCAAAAATCTCTGAAAGAACCCGTACCGGTGTGTTAAAGCAAGTCACACTTGCCTCTGAAACCTTCCGTCGATTGATTGAAGTTTCCAAGAAAAATTCCGGTCAAACAAAAGCCGTCGCCAGCTAAAAACTGACTTTTCTCAAGTGCCTCTGAAGTACAAAATTCAGGGGCATTTTTCTACTCCTAGAACCGCTTGAAAGCCTGGTAACTAAGGCTTTGAAGCGAATTTATGTCTCTTTTTTACAACTTTATCTTTGTTTTTTAATACATATCAAAGAAAAAAGCCGTTTTTGAGAGCGATTTGCTTGCACCCCCCTGGTTTTAAAGGGAATAGATGGAGTATATTATTGGTGTTCATCGCTCAGATGCTCATTTTTTTAGGAGAACTCCAATGAACAAGCAAGAACTCATCGCGATTGTCGCTGAAGAAAACGAACTTTCCAAGGCTCAAGCCGGTCGTATTGTTGATTCCGTGTTTGAAGCCATCGTTAAGTCTGTTGCCAAGGGTGACGGTTTCCAATTGATCGGTTTCGGTACGTTTAAGGCTACGAAGCGCGCCGCTCGCGAAGGTCGCAATCCTTCTACCGGCGAAACGATTAAGATCCCGGCCACGACGTTGCCGAAGTTCACCGCTGGCGCTGCCTTCAAGGCCGCTGTTGCTAAGAAGAAGTGCTGCAAGCGCTAATTCGCGACATTCATAAAAAAACCGCCCTCGGGCGGTTTTTTTATCACTGCTAAGAGCACTCTCGGCAAAACATCGCCGAGAGTTTCTTGAGATCAGACTATCGATTCAAAATGAATTGAATGATTTCTTCGGTCTTAATCATTTGTTTTTCTTTAACAGTACGGCGATGGGCGTATTCGACCTCACCGTTTTTCAAGCCACGTTCGCCGATTACAATGCGGTGCGGCACACCAATCAGTTCCCACTCGGCGAACATGACACCGGGACGCATTTCTCTGTCGTCTAAAATGACATCCACACCGGCAGCCTTCAAATCCTCATAGATCTTATCAGCTGTCTGGCGAACCATTTCGCTCTTGGAGTAATTCATGGGGCAGATCACCGTGGTAAAGGGGGCGATGGAGTCAGGCCAAATAATGCCCTGCTCGTCATGACCCTGCTCGATAGCGGCACCCAACAAGCGGCTCACACCGATACCGTAGCAGCCCATTTCCAATAATTGCGGCTTACCGTTTTCATCCAAATAGGTGGCATTGAGCGCTTGAGAGTACTTTGTCCCCAAGTAAAAGACATGGCCCACTTCAATACCGCGCTGCAGCTTGATTGAACCCTTGCCGTCGGGCGAAGCGTCACCTTCAACCACGTTGCGCAAATCAGCAGCCTTAGGAATCGGCAGATCGCGACCCCAGTTGACACCGGTTATGTGGAAACCTTCTTCGTTGGCCCCGCAAATGAAGTCACTCATATTGGCTGCAGTCAGATCGGCGTAGACAACGATGTCGCTACTGATACCGACAGGCCCCAGGTAACCCGGCTTAGAGCCGAAAGCCTTAATAATTTCAGCGTCCGTAGCAAAACGGAAACCGTCCTTTAATTCAGGCAATTTACCGGCTTTAACTTCATTGAGATCATGATCGGCACGAAGCATAATCATCACGATTTGCGGCTCGATTGCTTCACCCTTTTCGTTGACGCGGTCGGCAGCCAAAACCACCGACTTCATCGAAGTTGTTAACTCACGGCCCAAAAGCTCAACCACATCTTCACACTTTTCCTTGCCCGGAGTCGGCACCTTTTGCATCGCCTCTTTAGGTTCTGCGCGACTTTCAATCAAGCACGGAGCCGGTGCCAGTTCAATGTTGGCCGCAAAGTCACTTTCAGAGCTATAAGCAATCAAGTCTTCTCCGGTATCGGCGATCACTTGGAATTCGTGAGAGCGGTCACCGCCAATCGAACCGGTATCAGCTGCCACCGCACGGAAATTCAGGCCTAAACGAGAAAAGATGCGTTGATAAGCCGCATACATCGTGTCATAGCTCTTTAAGGCACCTTCCTGGTCACGATCAAAAGAGTAACCGTCCTTCATCGTAAATTCGCGGCCACGCATCACACCGAAGCGCGGGCGGCGTTCATCGCGAAACTTCGTTTGAATCTGATAAAGATTCACAGGCAATTGACGCCATGAGCGGATTTCCTGACGGGCAAAATCGGTAATCACTTCTTCCGAAGTCGGCTGAATGACAAAGTCACGTTGATGACGATCTTTGAAACGTAAAAGTTCCGGACCGTACTTTTCCCAACGGCCGGATTCTTGCCAAAGTTCAGCAGGTTGAACCATCGGCAGCAAGAGTTCGATGGCGCCCGCACGATTCATTTCTTCACGAATGATGTTTTCAATTTTACGAAGGCTTCTCAGACCCATCGGCATGTACGTGTAAACACCGGCGGCAAGCTTTTTAATCATGCCGGCACGAATCATCAATTGTTGGCTCACAATGTCGGCATCCGACGGAGCTTCTTTCAGAGTCGAAATAAAAAAGGAACGAGCGCGCATTGTTTTCTCGCTATTTAATGTAAAATTTTTCAGATGTGCACTTTTTACCACGCATTTGGTAAAAGTAAAAGAGTAATTTTAGAGATTTTGAGGCCTTTCATGTTGGACAGTGACGGTTACCGTCCGAACGTCGGCATTATTTTAACCAATGCCGACAAAAAGGTATTTTGGGCCAAGCGTTTGAAAAAGCCCGCTTGGCAGTTTCCACAGGGAGGCATCGATGAAGGCGAAGACATTGAGACTGCGCTGATGCGCGAACTCAACGAAGAGATCGGCTTGACGCCCGAAGACGTCAAGATCATCGCGCACACTAATGAGTGGCTTTATTATGATGTGCCCGAACCCTTCAGACGTGCTGACCGCTCCATTTACCGCGGACAAAAACAAATTTGGTTTTTACTGAAACTCGTTGGACCGGAATCAAAAATCAATCTTTTTGCATCCGATCAACCCGAGTTTGATGCCTGGCGCTGGAATGATTTCTGGGTTCCCCTGCGTGATGTCATCGATTTCAAACACGATGTTTACCGCAAAGCCCTTGCAGACCTTGCCCCGCATCTTTTCGGTGAAAACGATAAACGATCAAAACCCAGCCAGGATTGGCTGCTCTACGGTTTCTGATGATGACCCGCCAATCGGCGGGGTTTTTTTTTCTCCCTTAAACCATTACAAAAAAAAAAAATTTAACTAAAAACGATTTTTGCAAAAATAGTCAATTTTGTGGCGTCAATTATTATCAATAACTCATTTATTGCAATTATTTTTATTTGTTTTTCAATTAGTTAAAATTTTTTAATATTAACTAATGCAAACTGCTTATTGACACAAAAATTTCATAGTCGTAGATTTTATTCATTGCAAAAATCCGAATTTTTGTGTTCAGGAGCACTGTATGTCCTTTCATCACGATCCTAACAAAATCATCATTTTTGACACCACTCTCAGAGACGGTGAACAGGCTCTGCCTCAAAGCTTGAGTACTCAGCAGAAACTGCAAATCGCCATGGCTTTGGATCAACTGGGAGTTGATGTCATCGAAACAGGTTTCCCAATTTCCTCTGAGGGGGATTTCCAATCTGTTCGGACCATTTCCCAAAATCTCAAACATGCCATTCCCTGCGGTCTGGCCCGCTGCGTGCCCAAAGACGTTGAAGCCTGCGGAGAATCCATGAAAGGCGTGGATCACTTCCGTATCCATACCTTTATTGCTACCTCAGACATTCATGTCCAGGACAAACTTAAGAAAAGCCGCGAAGACATCATGGCGATGGCAACAGCCTGCATTAAACAGGCCCGAAACTACACTGATGATGTCGAGTTTTCCTGCGAAGATGCCGGTCGTACGCCGATTGATTACCTTTGCCGCATGGTTGAAAATGCCATTGCCGCAGGCGCCACCACAATTAACATTCCCGACACTGTCGGCTATACCCTTCCGGAAGAATTCGGCGGCATTATTTCTAACCTTTTCAATCGCGTCCCCAATATCGACAAAGCCATCATTTCCGTTCACTGCCACAACGATCTGGGCATGGCTACCGCCAACTCACTGACTGCAATCAGGCACGGTGCCCGTCAGATCGAATGTTGCATGAATGGGCTGGGAGAACGAGCCGGCAACTGCTCACTTGAAGAAGTTGTCATGGGCATTAAGCTTCGTGAGAAATTCCTCGACGGTCTTTATACGGACATTATTGCGAAGAACATTGCCCGAACCTCAACTTTGGTTTCCAAGATCTGCAATGAACCCGTTCCTCCCCATAAAGCGATCGTCGGTTCCAACGCCTTTGCCCATAGCTCCGGCATCCATCAGGACGGGGTACTCAAAAATCGTGAAACCTATGAAATTCTCACGCCCCAAAGCGTGGGATTCACTGGAAACACGATGCATATGACGGCTCGTTCCGGCCGCCACCTGATTCGCGCCTGCCTGAGAAATCTCGGTTATGACGACGACAGTTATGACCTCAACGAGATCTATTCACGCTTCCTAAAGCTTGCCGACCGCAAGGGACAGGTTTTTGATTACGACCTCGAAGCCCTGCTCTTTTTCCAACAGCGCGATGAAGCACAAGAAAACTACTTCAAGCTCGATACGATCAATGTGATGAGCGGCGGTGCCCACGGTGCGATTCCGACGGCAAGCGTGCGTCTGAGAGCCGGCAAGCGAACCCGTACCGAATCCAGTATCGGTAACGGCCCCGTCGATGCTGTTTATAACTGCATCACCCGTCTGACAGGTATTCGCTGCAAACTGACAAGTTACACGATTAAGGCAAACGGCGCCGGCATGGACGCCTTGGGACAAGTCAATGTCAATGTTGACTATGAAGGCCGCGTCTTCCATGGTATGGGATTGTCCACTGACGTTATTGAAGCTTCCGCTTTA
Organism: uncultured Sutterella sp.; assembly: GCA_905201055.1. Classification (GTDB taxonomy): domain Bacteria; phylum Pseudomonadota; class Gammaproteobacteria; order Burkholderiales; family Burkholderiaceae_F; genus Aphodousia. Next base: position 18,614 of record CAJKMT010000005.1, read on the forward strand.
GCCCTTATCGATGCGTGCAACAGTATTGAACGGGCACGCGTTATCGAGAAAGAACGCTCAAGAAAAACATTTGATCAGACATCAATGAAAGGTGTTTAGTTATGTCGAAGAATTACCATATTGCAGTGCTTGCCGGTGACGGAATCGGCCCTGAAGTAATGGCTGAAGCCAAAAAAGTCATGCAGGCTGTCGCTCAAAAACACGGTTTTACCGTCAGCTGTGATGAACACCCGGTGGGAGGCGCAGCTATAGATCAATGCGGCACCCCACTGCCTGAGGAAACGATTAAGGCTTGCGACAATGCACAGGCTATTTTATTCGGCAGCGTAGGCGGCCCCAAATGGGATCATTTGCCTCACAGCCAACGACCGGAGGCAGGCGCCCTGTTGCCGCTTCGCAAACGTTACGGGCTGTTTTGCAATTTAAGACCTGCCCGCATTTTCCCCGGTCTTGACGCCTTAAGCCCTTTGCGCGCGGATATCTCCGCCCAAGGATTTGACGCTGTGGTCGTTCGCGAGCTTACAGGCGGCATTTACTTCGGGACACCGAAAGGACGGGAAGGCGAGGGCGAAAATGAACGGGCCTTTGACACGGAAGTGTATTCTCGGCCTGAAATCGAACGAATTGCCCGTGTAGCTTTTAAAGTCGCTATGGTGCGCCATAAAAAAGTCACCTCCATTGACAAGTCAAACGTTTTAGCCAGTTCGGTTCTTTGGCGTGAAATCGTTACTGAAGTCGCCAAAGATTTCCCGGAAGTGACACTGGAGCATCTGTACATCGACAACGCCACGATGCAGCTGATTAAAAATCCCGCGCAGTTTGATGTAGTGCTTTGCTCTAACATGTTCGGCGACATTCTCTCGGATGAATGCGCCATGATCACGGGCTCAATGGGGCTTTTGGCCTCGGCTTCGCTTGCCTCCGGCTCTTTCGGGCTTTATGAGCCCGCCGGCGGTTCGGCTCCCGATATTGCCGGCAAGGGCATTGCCAATCCGATTGCACAGATTCTTTCAATGGCACTGATGCTGAGATACTCATTCGGTGAGGAAAAGGCCGCTCAGGACGTCGAAAAGGCTGTCGCTCAAGTTCTTAAAGATCAAATCGTCACGGCTGACTTGGCCCGCGCCATGCCCAATGCCACTGTAGTCAATACGGTTCAAATGGGTGATGCCATCGTGGCTCGCATCGGAGAATAAAAAATGGGAAAGACACTTTACGAGAAAGTTTATGATGCTCACGTGGTCTATGAGGCCGAGGGTGAATTGCCTCTTCTCTACATTGACCGTCACTTGGTCCATGAAGTGACCAGCCCTCAGGCTTTTGCAGGACTGCGCGAGGCCGGGCGAAAACTTCGCCGACCTGAACTCATGATGGCCACGATGGACCACGACATTTCCACACAGACAGCCTCGATAGATGCCTGTTCCTGCATTGCAAAAACTCAAGTCACAACACTGATGAAAAATTGTGATGAGTTCGATGTCAGGCTTTTTGGTCTGGGCCATCCAAACCAAGGGATTGTCCACATCATCGGTCCGCAAACAGGCTTTACCCTTCCCGGGACTACCCTTGTATGCGGTGACTCGCATACGGCCACGCACGGCGCATTCGGCGCTTTAGCCTTCGGTATCGGCACCAGTGAAGTTGAGCATGTGATGGCCACACAAACCATCAAACAGGCCAAACTGAAAACAATGCGGATCAACTGTGTTGGGAAGCTTCCCGCCGGAGTCTATGCGAAAGATCTGATATTGGAAATTGCCCGAGTGCTTACCACCGCAGGCGGCACCGGTTACGCCATAGAATTCGCCGGAGAAGGTGTTGCCTCTCTGTCCATGGAAGCCCGCATGACACTTTCGAACATGGCTATTGAAGTGGGAGCGAAGGCCGGCATGATTGCCCCGGATGAGACCACCTTTGAGTACCTCAAAGGACGGCAGTATGCACCGAGCGGCAAAGACTGGGATGAAGCTGTTCAATACTGGAAATCTTTAGCCAGCGACCCAGATGCTGTCTTTGATAAAGAAATCACCATTGACTCCGGTCATTTAGTCCCCATGGTCACTTGGGGAACAAACCCCGGACAAGTCTGCCACATTAATGACAATGTTCCCGATCCCACGATTGTCGATGATGAACAACAGCGTCACGCCATTGAATCGGCTTTGGCTTACATTCAAATTGATGCCGGCAAGCCTATCAAAGGAGTGGCTATTGACACTGTCTTTATCGGCTCCTGTACCAATGGTCGCATTGAAGACTTCCGCGAAGCCGCAAAGATCCTTAAAGGACGTCACATTGCAGACGGCGTGCGCGCTTTGGCGGTCCCGGGTTCCATGGCAGTCAAAGCCATGGCTGAAGCAGAAGGCCTGGACAAAATCTTTAAAGACGCAGGATTTGAATGGCGGCTGCCCGGCTGCTCCATGTGTCTCGGGATGAATGATGACATTGCCGCGCCGGGCGCTCGTGTCGCCTCTACTTCTAATCGCAACTTTGTCGGTCGACAGGGACGCGGCAGCAGAACCCACTTGATGAGTCCGGCTATGGCTGCGGCCGCTGCCATCAACGGCAAAATTGTCGACGTTAGAGATTTCATGCAATAAGGAGAGCAGCATGCAAAAATTTACCCAATTAACCGCGGTGGCTGCTCCGATGGATGCCTCCAACATTGATACCGACCAAATTATTCCGAAACAATTTCTTTTGGCGGTTGATCGAAAGGGATTCGGCAAGCACCTCTTTCACACTTGGCGCTATCTGGATGAGGCCGAGACGTTGCCCAATCCTGATTTCGTGCTCAATAAACCCTGCTATCAGGGAGCGAAGTTCATCGTTGCCCGGCACAACTTCGGTAACGGTTCCAGCCGAGAACACGCACCCTGGGCACTGCTGGATTTCGGAATTCGTGCCATCATTGCGTCATCTTTTGCGGACATTTTCTCCAATAACTCACTAGGCAACGGTCTTTTGTTGGTTTGCCTGACGGAAGCGGAAATTGAAGAAATCATGCAGACGTTAAAGGCCAATCCCGGCATGGAAATTTCCGTGAGCTTGGAAGACTGCACGGTGACTGTCGGCAAAAAGCAGTACAGCTTTACGCTCGACCCATTCAGAAGACACTGTATTTTGGAAGGGCTTGATGCAATTTCGCTCACACTTGAGCACGAAGAAGCCATTGCCCAATACGAAGCAAAGCGCCCGGATTGGATTAAAAAAGGAATCAATGTCTAAGCTTTAGAGTGAGTGTTCTTTAGAAAAAAGGGAGCGTGTTACCAAAAACATTGCTCCCTTTTCTTAGCGCTTTTTTTTCAGCAATTAAGATTCAGAAATTTGGATTTCCTCATCCTCAATTTCAATACGCTCATCACCCATATACTGATTTTCACGGCGGCGCTCTTCATCCAAGTACTGAGCAATAGCCGCTACCAATTCAGGGCACCCCTCGCGTGTAGCTGCCGAAATGACAAAAACCCGTTCGTCTTCCGGAACTTCAAGCGCATCAAGTAAATTGTTGATTCGATCTTCCTGCTCTTCTTCTGCAATAAGATCAACCTTGTTGAGCACAAGCCAACGAGGCTTGTTATAGAGCGCCTCATCGTACTTCTTGAGTTCTTCAACAATGGCTTTAGCCTCTGCTACGGGATCAACACTCTCATCAAACGGAGCCATGTCGATCACATGAAGCAGCAATTTTGTGCGCGACAGGTGGCGCAGGAACAAGTGTCCCAGTCCCGCACCTTCAGAGGCGCCTTCGATCAACCCCGGAATATCGGCAACAACAAAACTTTGTTCCGGACCGACACGCACAACACCCAATTGCGGGTGCAATGTCGTAAAGGGATAGTCCGCAATCTTCGGACGCGCATTGGACACCGCTGAAATAAAGGTGGATTTACCGGCGTTCGGCATACCTAATAAGCCGACATCAGCCAACACCTTTAACTCCAGATTCAAGAATCTGTGTTCTCCTTCTTCACCCGGAGTACATTGTCGAGGAGCACGATTGGTACTCGACTTAAAGTGCAGATTCCCTAAGCCGCCCTTGCCACCCTTTGCCAACAGGTAACGTTCGCCGTGGCGGGTGAGATCCGCGACCAATTCTCCCGTATCGGCATCGGTCACCAATGTTCCGACCGGCATACGCAACTCGATATCATTGCCTGCCGCACCGTAGCAGTCAGAGCCTCGGCCGTTTTCACCGTTTTTAGCAAAGTGCTTTCGTGCGTAACGGTAATCGATCAGCGTATTGATATTGCAGTCAGCTACCGCGTAAACATCACCGCCTCGACCGCCGTCACCGCCATCAGGACCGCCTTTTGGAATGAATTTTTCACGGCGAAAAGATGCAACACCGTTACCGCCTTTACCGCCAGCCACTTCGATACGAGCTTCATCAACAAATTTCATCGAAAACCTCGACTGAGAGCGACAGAAATTGCTCCCTAAGTTTCAGATAACTTTAGACTTTAACACAGAAAAAGCCATGTCATCGACATGGCCTTTCTGATTTCCAAATCGTTACTCGGATACCTAAAGTTATCCGAACGATGTCACCGCTAATTAAGCAGGGATCACCTTGACAAAACGGTGGTTTTGAGGTCCCTTGACTTCAAACTTCACCGTGCCGTCAACCTTAGCAAACAAGGTGTGATCACGACCCATACCGACGTTGTCGCCGGGATGGAATTGCGTACCGCGTTGACGAACAATGATGCCGCCGGCATTGATAGCTGCGTCACCAAAAACCTTCACACCAAGACGCTTAGCTTGGGAGTCACGACCGTTGCGGGTAGAGCCGCCGCCCTTTTTATGTGCCATTTTCTTACTCTCTTAGAAAAATCTAAATTAAGCCGCGATCGTTTCGATCTTGAGCTCCGTGTAGTTTTGACGATGACCAGCGCTCTTGATGGAGTGCTTACGACGACGCATCTTGAAGATGCGAACCTTGTCGTGACGGCCGTGAGAAACAACCGTGGCCGTAACGCTGGCGCCTTCAACGAAGGGAGCACCGACCTTGAGTTCATTGCCATCGGAAACAGCCAAGACTTCAGAAAGGGTCACTTGGGAGCCGACTTCGGCGTTCAAGGTTTCAACCTTGAGCATGTCACCGGCAGCAACGCGATATTGCTTTCCGCCGGTCTTGATAATTGCGTACATTATTTAATACCTCGCCCGTTTCGCTCAGCCAACGCACTGTCTGCGAAACCTTTTTATTGTTAATCGGCAGGGAAAAGCCCCAGCCTACTCATGCGTGGAAACACGGATTATTCCATATATCAATGAGTTATGCAAATCAATTTTGACTTTTGTGCCAAATAATTTCAGACAAGCAACATGACGTCAAAAAAAATATCCGTTCGTCACATTGATTTGTCATATTGCTGTCATAATTCCGTCATAAACTTCGCGCAACGTTACATAATGTTGACAAAATTACGATCAATCCATTGGGGACCTCATGGAATATTACTATATAGCGATGCTTGTCTTTTTAGCTTGCCTCGCCTGCTTTGACCTTTTCGTCGGCGTCAGTAACGACGCTGTGAACTTCTTAAATTCGGCAATGGGATCCCGAATTGCAAGCTTCCGCACCACGATGTGGGTAGCAACTTTCGGGGTTTTATTGGGTGCCACATTCTCATCAGGCATGATGGAAGTGGCTCGATCCGGCATCTTCCACCCGCAGATGTTCAATTTCACGGAGATCATGATTATCTTCTTTGCGGTGATGATTGCCGACATCGTTCTTCTTGACACCTTCAATTCCCTGGGCCTGCCCACCTCCACCACCGTTTCCATCGTGTTTGAACTCTTAGGCAGTGCCATTGCCGCTGCAGCCATTAAGCTGTACATGGAAGGCGGCTCAATGGAAATGGTCTTTGATTACATCAACACCAGTAAATCTCTGACGATTATTTCCGGCATTTTGATTTCCGTGGTGGTGGCTTTTGTTTCAGGTGCTGTGATTCAGTACATCATGCGCTTGGTTTTCTCTTTCCATTTTGAAAGAGTTTATCCGTACGTGGGCGGCGTATTCGGCGGTCTTTCCATTACAGCCATTGCATACTTCCTCGTTATGAAAGGTGCCAAGGGCGCAAGCTTTATGCGTCCCGAATGGATCGATTGGATTCAAACCAACACCGGCATGCTTGTTCTCGTGCTTTTCGTCGGATTCTCTGTTTTGTTCCAGCTGCTCATCCTGGTCTGCAAATTTAATGTCTTTAAGATTGTCATCCTGGCCGGCACATTCTCTTTGGCATTTGCTTTCGCAGGCAACGACTTGGTGAACTTCGTGGGTGTTCCTCTGGCCGCTTACGACAGCTTTAAGATCTGGGTCGCCTCCGGTGCCAGCCCCGACGATCTTATGATGAACAGTCTGCTTACCCCGACAAAGACCGATACGTTCTTCCTACTTGCCTCCGGTCTTGTCATGGTCTTCACACTCTGGTTCTCTAAGAAAGCCCACCGAGTGCTCCAAACTGCTCTGAACTTATCTTCTCAGCAAAGCGATCATGAACAATTCGGTTCCTCCATTCCGGGCCGCGTTATCGTCCGTGCTTCGATGGGACTCGGCGCCATTGTCAACGAATTGATCCCCGGAGCTGTTAAAACAAAGTTGGATTCTCGCTTTAAGCCCAGAAGATTAAAACGCGGCGAAGTTCATCTTCCTTTTGACTATGTCCGCGCCTCTGTTAATCTGGTGCTGTCTGCCGCTCTGATTTCTTCGGCTACTTCTTTGCAATTGCCGTTGTCTACGACATACGTCACGTTCATGGTTGCAATGGGATCATCTTTTGCTGACGGCGCATGGGACCGGGAAACTGCCGTTTACCGTATCTCCGGTGTGCTGACAGTGATCAGCGGTTGGTTTGTCACCGCTTTGACTGCCAGTACTTTGGCTGCCCTGGTATGCGCAGTGATCTTCCTTGGCGGCGGCATCATTGCTTTCCTCTTGGCTATCCTGGCTCTGTTGCTTATCGTTCGCAGCAATATTCGCTTTAAACAGCAAGAAGCCAATTACCAAGCTGAACAGGCTGTCCGCTATGACGTTGCCAAGATCCGTGAAATCTTGAATAAGCGCGTGGGTGAAAACCTTCTCGGTACTGTCACGCTTTACAACAACATTGTTGAAACGTTCTTAAATGACGATGAAAACGGGCTGCGCAAACTTAAGCTCAAAGCCAACGAAAACTTTGACAAACTCACTCATGAACGCGGCATCTACTACAAGATGGAAAATTCCGGCTACGTTCCCACCAAAGAAGACTTTGATGCTCGCTACAGCTACTTCCGTACCTTTACGAATTTGCGTGACATCGGTCGCTCCTTGCAAGCCCTCTCTCGTGTGGCAAAAGACCATATTGCCAATCGTCACCGCACTTTCCAAGGTGAGTTAAGTCAGGACCTGGCTGACCTTTCTCAGTTGTTGCTGGAAATTGTCGGCAATCAAAACGGTCAAGCCAACGTGGAAGCATTGCATGAAAATGCTCAAACGTTGCTTAAACGAATTGAAACGATTCAGGAAAAACTTCTTAAGAATGGTCCGGACAAGGGCTTCTCCACCCGCGGCTGTGAACTTTTCTTAAGCTTCCTGCTGTTTGCCCGCGAATTGATTAACCACTACGAAATCATCGCAATGCTGCAGCAAAAGCTCAACGCACCGCTGCCTGCTAAAGACAAACAGACACAAGCCTAAAGCACTGCGTTTGACAAGAAAGGGGGAGCAAAAACTCTCCCTTTTTTGTTGTACATCATCGGTATAATGAGCCCCATTATGACATCTACTAACGCTTCAACCGAAAAGTCAGCACGGGCAGTTTTAGCCCCTATTGCTGAAGACCTTCAGGCAGTCAACGAAATCCTTATCCGAGAGTTCGCTCACAGCCAAAGTCCCACTATTACTGAAATCGGAAACTACATCACGCAGGCAGGCGGCAAACGCATGCGTCCCGCCCTATTGATGCTGATGGCCCGAGCATTGGGTTATCAGGGCAACGATCATCGGGAATTAGGGGCAACCATTGAGATGCTTCACACGGCCACCCTTATGCACGATGATGTGGTCGATGAAGGGATGATGCGCCGCGGCCGCCCGACTGCCAACGCACAGTGGGGAAACAGTGTCGCCGTTTTGGTTGGCGACTTTATGTACACCCGCTCTTTCCAAATGATGGTTCGAATCGGAAATCTGCGGGTCATGCAAGCCTTGGCGGGCGCCGCAAATACTCTAAGCGAAGGGGAAGTGATTCAGATGAAAAACGCTCACGACCCCAGTGTTGATGAGCCGCGTTACTTAAAAGTCATTGAACGTAAAACGTCCGTACTCTTTGCCGCAGCCGCCAAAATGGCAGCGGCCATTGCCGACGCACCTCAAGAAGCCGAGGACGCCCTTGTTAAATACACCATGGCTCTCGGTAATGCTTTCCAAATTGCAGACGATATTTTGGATTATTCCGGCGATCCCATTGAAAGCGGCAAGCAAATCGGTGCAGACTTTGCTGAAGGTAAAGTGACTTTACCGGTCATTTACGCCATGCAGTCAGCTTCTAGCGAAGACCGGCTCTTTATTGAGGAAGCCATCCGTAAAGGTCACGGCGATTTTGAAAAAATCTCTTCCATTATTATCAAGAGCGGCGCCATTGAAAAATGCAAGCACCGCGCCATGCAGGAGCTTGAAAAAGGAAAATCTGCATTAAGCGCATTACCCCCTTCCATTTTCAAAAATTCTCTGATAGAATTGCTATCCTTCGTTGTTGAGCGGAAGGCTTGATAACGACAGATTGTCGGGGTGTAGCTCAGCCTGGTAGAGTACTACGTTCGGGACGTAGGAGTCGGAGGTTCGAATCCTCTCACCCCGACCATCTTAGATTTAAGCGACTGCCCGAGTCGCTTTTTTTATATCTGCAAAAAAAGGACTTCGCGCAATGGAAGTCCTTTTTTGTCAGTAGGCGACGCCTGATTTCCGAATTAGAGGAAAATCAAGGAAGAACCCACCGTTGAGATCGTAGCGATAATCATCACAGGAATCGTGCGGCGAGCCACTTCAAACGGCGACAAGTTAGCGATACTGGACACAGCGATCATGACACCGGCGATCGGAGACATTGAGCGAGCGATACCGGCGGTCAACTGAACCGGGCAAGCCATCACAACCGTTTCCCAACCCACAGCCTTAGCGGCGCTCGGCAGCAGACCGGAGAAAGCGAAGAAAGCCGCATTACCGGAACCGGTCACCAAAGCGGCGACAATCATAATCGTACACATCACAAAGAGCATCAAGACACCACCCGCATCCTTCATGGAAGCAGCCGCATCGATGATCGTCGTGATACCGCCGGTGAGCTTCAAACCTTCAGCAAAAACGCTTGCACAGATAATCAGCGCAACGGTCGTACCGAACACGCGGCCCATACCGGTAAAGAAAGTCTTCGTACCATTGACGCATTCCTTGAAGTTGCGATGCGTGAGCAAGTGCACGATAAAGGCCGTGAACATGCAGGTGACGATACAGGTTTGAATGCTCAAGCGAACACCGACGATACCGAACTTGGAGAAGATGAACAGCAAAGCAATCGGCATCACGGGCAACAAAGCGTAGAACCAGGGAGCATCGGGAGCTTTAGCCACAGCCTTATCGCTTTGGACAATGGCTTGCATACCGAAATCAGCTTCGGTTAAACGACCGCTTGCCAAATCGCGCTTATCAAACCAACGTTGGATATACATGTGCGAGAAGCAAATAGCCGTCATCGTCACGATAGCAACCGGAATTTGACCTTCGATGAACCACGTCATCACATCCAATTCAGAGAGCTTGGAACCCAAAATGGAGTTGGCAGAAGCAGGACCCAAATCCAAGCAGCTTGCCGTCGCGATAATGGCTGCAGCAGACAGTTTGGAAACTCCGACGGACATCAAAAGCGGATAGATCGTCAACATCAGCAACACGCCCAAACCCACGGCAGAGGGAATGAAGATGTTCATGATCTGGCCGGCAACATAAGCCAAACCCAAAAGAAGGTAGGGAGACTTCACATAGCTCAAGGGCTTGGAGCAAACACGCACTAAAGCCTTCGTGGCACCAATGCTGTCAAGATATTCCGCAAAGCCGCTGATCAACATGATCTGCAGGCCTAAACCACCCAAAGTGGATTTAGAGATATTGGTGAACCATTCAAAAATATCGAATATAAAGCTATTCGTACTCTTTTTTAACAACGGATCAGGGCTGATGCACATGGCAACAACAATAAGTGCTACGCCAACCAAGAACAAAGACCAGGGGGCATAGTACTTTTTGACGACCAAATAGCCGACCAGGACCACGCCCAGCACGACCATTAAGAGACCAAACATAAAGTTTCCTCCAGATGAGTTTGTAAAGTGTATGGGACTGTATTGCCCCTTTGTTTTTATTGATCAAACCGAAAAATGATTTAAGAACCATTCGGAACTGTCTTCCGATCTTGTTCAAAAAACAAAATTTCGGAGATTTTTAATTGAAAGATCATGTGAATTATTTTCTCGTCTGATCTATGCAATTAAAAGCTTCAGCAGGCTAACAGAAAAAGCTTAATTTTTATTTAAGATTCGCTAATAAATGACTTTTATCGGATAAAAGTCAAAATTACCGACAAAATTAACAATCGAATCTTCTGTTTTTTTCAGCTTAAATAAAAAAAATACTTCGTTGTTTGTATCAGTGAACATTAGATTTGAAACAAGAAAAGATTAATTTCCCTGTTTGTTTCCCAACCAATGAGAAATTTCTTCAAAAGCGGCTCTAATCGCTTGCGGCAATAAATTTTCAATCGGTTGAGAATAAGGATTTTGGGCGATGATATCTCCCAAAAAACCGGAATACTCCGCTTTCTTCTTTTCAAGCTTTCGTTTGAGCTCTCTCGGCGTCATTGCCGCCATACGCTCATACTGCAGACGCTTCGACTTTACTGACGTATTGGGTGATGCATTGCAGGCCCACAAAGCATCGAAAATTTCCCGCTTTAATTGCGTTTTATAAACGAGTTCCCCTTCCATGGCCAAGCCTGGAGAAAGGAAAAATACTCCGCTCTTATTTTCTTTGGCTGAATAATGCAATCGGCGTTCCACATCACTTAATTGTTTTAAAACCACATGCCTGGCATCACCGTCGTTATCACTGATGATACAAAACGGCTTTCTCAGGCTCAGAGCAAGCGTCAGAAACGGTGCATAGCTTTTTCCATCAACACCGATAATGCTGATCCCAAAAGCGCTGGGATCGTCACCGAAATACGCTTGAAACATTCCCCGAATCAGTTGTTCTTCCGTCACGCCTTCCACAAAGATTAATCCGGTTGCAAAAAGTGTCTCTCCTCGGAATCTCAAAATAAGACGTTTAATGGCTCGGGTTTCCGCGGGATCAATGTTTTGCGGCAGCCAACGAACATTTATGTTTTCGCCGACTCGCAGCATGCTTCTGAATTGATGAGGCTCACACACTGAAGCAATATATGGCGAGTGAGTGGATACTATGAACTGATGAGACAGCGCTTTGAGTTGACTCATCAGTGTTCTCTGAGCGTTCGGGTGCAAATGGATTTCCGGCTCTTCGGCAGCAATCAGCATAAACAATGGTTTTTTCTGCAACTGAGCTTGCTTAGCCAAAAAATCAATCAGTAAAACAATTGATAAAATCGCTACGCTTTTTTGACTTCCCTTACCCTGAAGCGTAGAAAAAGGAATGATTTTTTCAGAGTCAGTTTTCACCAAACTGAAGAATTCCTGTATGTTGTCAGCCGTCAACTGAACGGTTTCCGGTAGCTGCGTCCCCGGTCCCTCCAACGTTCGGCAAAGGGAATCCAAAAGCAAACGCAAATCTTCGATAGGCTTATCACCGTAGTCAGGGTGCTCCTTGAGTGCCGATCCCAAACGTTTTACCATAAGACTCACAAAGGAGTTTTCGTTTTTAAGATCTTCCCGAAGATTTTCTTCAGCATCGATACTCACAAACTGAATAGAACGAGGCAACCCTGCCAGTTCAAAACCGATTTTTTCTGCATCCCAATGCGTAATCAGAAAACGCCTTTTTTCAATTGTCCCGTCCGGGTGGCGTTTAAACAGCGTCCTGAATGCGAAGTATTCCCGCCGATAATGATCTCGGCTTGTCATTCGGCCAAATTCCTGATGCCATTCGTCATCAAAAATCGAAAGTCGTTTACCCTCCTGATTTAACGGGATGAACCGAACATCGACCCATAGTTGCGTGGCAAAATTCCCTTCGGCATCAAGGTGAAAGTCTTCCTTAGCAACCGACGTTTCATCGCTTAAAGCCAGCTCCAGTGCTTTAAGCACTGTACTTTTCCCACAATTGTTCGTGCCCAGCAATACCGTTGAGCGCTCCAACGGCATTTTCAAAGATTGAATGCTTCTGAATCCGTTAATACGAATGCGGTCGATGACAATCATAGTTTTTCCTGTATTTGCTCTATTTCCATTTTAGGCGTTTGAGCTCAGCAGACATAGAGGTTTTTCGAGTACTCCCCTACAATGGAAATAGAACTCCCGGAGGGGCTGTTATGCGTGAATACACAGAAATTGAAACGATCACCCAACTTTTAGGACTTGTCACTGAGCCCGGACACATTGACCATCATGTTTTTCAAAACATTGACTTCACGGATCTTGCGGACTTGGCATCACAGTCAACATTTACCGACTGTTTATTTTTAGGCTGTGTACTGCCGGAATCCTTTTCACAAAAACTGGATAAGTCCAACCTGATTTTCCCCAAACTTGATGCGCCTTTTGACATTTACCGCAGCTATCTTTATTCATCCCACTCGCTTTATTCGGGTTTTGACATTCGGGACGAAAGTACGATTGAAAACACGTACGACAGACGCGTCTACCGGCACTATTTACAAAGCGGTGTATTCAGCAAAAACATCAAGGAAACGCTCTCCCGATACCTTCATGATCACTCGATGAGTAACGCCATCAAGGACTTTCTGTCTAATTACCATGAACGGCAAATCGTAGGCATCATGGGCGGTCATGATCTCTTGAGAACGGATCCTTTCTATCGTCAGATTGTGCTCTTGAGCAAACGTTTAACGGAAATGGGCTTTATCATGGTGAGCGGCGGCGGAGCCGGCGCAATGGAAGCAACACACCTGGGAGCTTGGCTTGCGCAGCGATCAATGCAGGAAGTCGACGAAGCCTTATCTATTTTGTCTGAGGCCCCGAGCTGGCAGGACAAGGGGTGGCTTAAGACCGCTTTTATCGTCAAGCTGAAAATGAGGCAAACACACTTTATCAGTCTGGGGATTCCAACGTGGCTGTACGGTCACGAACCCGCTACTCCCTTTGCCACACATATCGCCAAATTCTTTGATAACAGCATCCGTGAAGACACTATTCTCAATATCACGAGAGGCGGGCTGATCTACACGCCGGGCAGCGCGGGCACCATTCAGGAAATTTTCCAAGCCGCCGTGCCCAATCACTACAAAACTTACGGCTATTCAAGTTTGATGATTTTCCTGGGCGTAGACTTCTGGCGAAAAGAACTCCCCGTTTATCCGCTGATCGAACATTTGGTGAAAACGGGGAAATACAACGGTCTGAGAATTTCCCTCACCGATGACATTAATGAGGTCGTTCAAACCGTAAAAACGTTCAAACCTGAAAAAGAACAACAGTGAGTTTTTTTCTCAATGGTTTCGTTAAAGAAGAGCGGATATCCGTCAGGTACTTCTCTGCCCGATCAAGTTCTGCTCTTCTTTTATCCACCTCGGTCAAGTAGTCCTCAACTCGGCACAAAAGCCACTCATTTCCAAGCTCGGGATTGTCTCGATACTGCAGAAAACGCTCAATACACTCAAGCTTCATGCCGTTGGCTTTGCAGTCCATGATGAACAATCGCTATAGTCAGAAAAAGAGACAGCGTGAGTGGACTCCGAAAAAATAGGAGGAGGATTGTATCACTGTCGAACCGATCAAAATTAAAGAAAATAGAGCAAATATCTGAGTTTTTGCTAAAAATCCGCTCCGCAAATCAAGAGGCTTCTTTGGGAACGTATAATTTCACAAAATAACTTCTTTTTTGGGGCTCTCTCATGACGTGGATTGTCGGCTTAACCGGTGGCATCGGTTCCGGAAAAACACAGGTAAGCAATACTTTTGAAGCATTAGGTGTTCCTGTCATTGACACAGATCTGATCAGCCATGCTGTCACCGCTCCCAACGGTCTGGCAATTCCCGCCATTCGTGAAGCGTTCGGTGACGCAGTCATAGATCCGTCGGGAAAACTTGATCGCGTTAAAATGCGCGAACTGGTTTTTAGGGACGAAAAGGCTCGACACAAACTCGAGGCCATCCTGCACCCGCTCATTGCCAATGTCACCATGGCATCCATCTCGCAGCATTCCGATGCGCCGTACGTGGTTCTTGTTGTACCCCTCTTAGCTGAAAGTGCTCAATGGATTGATCGCTGCGACCGAATACTGGTCATCGACTGCGAAGTGCAAACGCAAATTGACCGCGTTATGGCTCGTTCGGGCATGACGCGCGAACAAGTCTTAGCCATTATTGCCACGCAGGCAACCCGTGAAGCACGCAGAGCTATTGCAAACGAAGTTATTGTTAATGAATCCACCATTGAAGCCTTGACCCAGCAAGTAAAACGTCTGCATGACTTTTACCTCAATATGGCGCGTCAATCGCCCAAGGCCGGAGAACCCGTATGATTGTTCAATGCCCAACCTGCAAGAAACCCGTCGAATGGTCTGAAAAAAATCCGTGGCGTCCGTTCTGCAGTGAACGCTGCAAACTCATCGATTTAGGCGAATGGGCGAGCGACTCCTATGTCATCCACGGAAATTCTTACGCACAGACAAACGAAACCGAAGCAGACAAACTGGCTCAAAAACTTTTTTCTCATCTCGAGGAAGAGAAAAAAGATGAGCCGTCTGCTAAATAGTCTCGATCCAACCGTGAGCCCCGTGTGGTCTTAGAAGTTTCTCATCGTTGATTTTGATATTGGTCAGGAAAAGCGGCACGGGGTTGTCAGCCATTAATCTCAGCCAGGCACTCGAAGCTACGCGCACAGTGGGATCAACCCAAGCAAAAAGGGCGCCTGATTGAGCGATTTCTGTCCATTGTGAATAATCCGCTTTAACCGCAAAGCGTTTATTGAAAACACTTTTCAAATCCTGAGTTTCATCAACAAACACACCGTCAGCTTTTTCTTGGATTTCCCTATCCGCAGCCGCATCAACCCAAATTTCTTTAATTCCCAAAGCCTGCAGCTCTTGACGCCAACAATCGAACAGAAGCGACTGCTCTACCCCCAAAATCACCGCATCAAAATGACGATCCTTAATCACCTGCACGGCTTCTTCAAGTTTGCCGGAGCGTATCTTTAACCAATGTACCGGCAGCGTCATCCAGCGGCGCAAAGGTTCACTTGCTTCAAGAAGGGGCGACGGCCACTCATCGGGAGCGAAAAAACCGAAAGATTGCTGTTTTTCCAAAGCGCGGGGAGTTCCCTTCCATTGCCAGGAACGGACAAAGTGAAGACGCACTTTGGCATGGGGGTACTCAAAACGAAGTGTCACCCAGGGGGCGCTCGTTTGCATATCAAGTCCCAACTCTTCGCGTACTTCGCGTCGAGCCGCTTCCTCAACCGTTTCCATAGCCTCCAGCTTGCCGCCGGGAAATTCCCACCAACCGGCATACACCTTGCCTTCAGGCCTTGAATTTAAGAGGCAGCGCCCCTGTTCATCCATCAACACCGCACAGGCTACCAATGTTTCAATTCGGTCCGTCATTTTCACTTCGTACTAAAAAGCGCCCGATAATGAGCGCCTTTTTTTAGTTAGGAATTAATCAATATGTCCGTGACAGTTTTTGAACTTTTTCCCAGATCCGCAAGGACAGAGATCATTGCGCGAAACTGCTCGCCAATCAATCTTATCCAAGTCGACACCGGCAGGAGAGATGCCGGTAAAGGACAACTCATTGCCTTCATCATCATGCACAACTTTTTGCTTAGGCTGCTGTTGAGCATGGGCAAGAGCTGCGGCCTGAGCACGCTCCAAAGCTTCCGCCTGAGCACGGCGCTGTTCGGCCTCAATTTCTTCACGAGTCTGGATACGAACCGTCATCAAAACACGCATCACGTTTTCACGCACTCTATCCAAAAGCGTTTCAAACATAGAGAAAGCTTCGCGCTTGTATTCCTGCTTAGGCTGCTTCTGAGCATAACCGCGCAGATAAATACCCTGACGCAAAGCATCCAACGCCGTGATATGAGCACGCCAGATGCTGTCCAAGACCTGAAGCGTTACTTGCTTGGCAAAGTCATTCATCGCTTGCGGACCGGCCAATTCAATCTTTTCGTTGTAAATGCGGTCAGCTTCGTCAATGAGAGTCTTCAGCAAGTCTTCATCGGTCGTGGAGTTGCTCTTTTCAAGCATAGCCGCAAAGTCAATGTCAATACCCCATTCACTCTTCAAAATCGTGGTGAGTGTATTGAGATCCCATTGTTCTTCAACGGTATCCACCGGCACATAAGTTCTGAAAAGATCCGTGAAATAGCCGTGACGCAAGTTCGTCACCATTTCACTTAAATCATTGCTTTCAAGAATTTCATTGCGCAATCGGTAGATTTCCCGACGCTGGTCGTTCTGAACATCGTCGAATTCAAGCAATTGCTTACGAATATCGTAGTTGCGGCCTTCCACTTTGCGTTGAGCGCTTTCGATCATGCGGGTGAGCATATTCGATTCGATAGCCACACCTTCTTCAAGCTTGAGCTTATCGGCAATGGCGCGCATACGGTCGCCGCCGAAGATTCTCAGCAAAGGATCTTCCATTGAAAGATAGAAGCAGGACGATCCCGGGTCACCCTGACGACCGGCACGACCACGAAGTTGGTTGTCGATACGGCGGGATTCATGGCGTTCACTGCCGATGATTCGCAAACCGCCGGCAGCAACCACCTTGTCGTGTTCAATCTGCCACTCAGCTCTCAATTTTTCGATTTGAGCCTGTTTTTCTTCTTCAGACAAATCAGGATTGGTCTTGATCTCATCAATATGTTTATTGATGCCGCCGCCCAAAACGATATCGGTACCACGACCGGCCATATTGGTAGCAATGGTCACCATTCCGGGACGGCCGGCTTCCAACACAATCTGAGCTTCCCGTTCGTGCTGCTTTGCGTTAAGCACATTGTGGGGGATGCCCTCCTTGTCAAGAAGCTGACTGAGCGCTTCGGAATTTTCAATAGAGGTTGTTCCCAAAAGCACCGGCTGCTGACGCTTGTTGCATTCCTTAATATCCGCAATGATTGCCTGGTACTTTTCGTTGACGGTGCGGAAAACCTTATCCTGCTGGTCATCACGGATCATTTTCTTGTGAGTCGGGATGACAACGGTTTCCAAGCCATAAATATCTTGGAACTCATACGCTTCCGTATCAGCCGTACCGGTCATACCGGAGAGCTTCTCATACATACGGAAGTAGTTTTGGAACGTGATCGAAGCAAAGGTTTGATTTTCCTGGTTGATCTTAACCCCTTCCTTAGCCTCGATGGCCTGGTGAAGACCTTCGGACCAGCGGCGCCCCGGCATCAAACGACCGGTAAATTCGTCCACAATGACAATTTCGCCATTCTGGACAACATAGTGCTGGTCACGTTTAAAGAGCGAATGAGCACGAAGTGCGGCCATCAGGTGGTGCATCAAAATAATATTTTGTGCCGAATACAAGCTTTGTCCCTGAGGAATCAAGCCGCGATCGGTCAATATTTTTTCGATATGTTCGTGTCCCTGCTCAGAGATATAAACCTGGTGGGCCTTTTCATCCACCCAATAATCCCCTTCGCCTTTCTCAGTTGCCTGACGGGTCAACAGCGGGGAAATTTCATTGATCTTTGCGTACAGTTCCGTATTGTCATCGGCAGGACCGGAAATAATCAGAGGCGTACGGGCTTCGTCGATCAGGATGGAGTCCACTTCGTCAACGATTGCGTAATGCAAACCGCGCTGACGACGGTGAGTAATGTCGTACTCCATGTTATCGCGCAGATAGTCAAAGCCGAACTCGTTGTTGGTACCGTAAGTAATATCAGCGGCGTAGGCCTGAACCTTTTCTTCGTTAGGCTGCTGACTGTAGATCGTGCCCACACTCATTCCGAGGAAGTTGTACACACGCCCCATCCATTCGGCGTCGCGCTTGGCAAGGTAATCATTGACTGTCACCACATGCACGCCTTTAGCAGGCAATGCATTCAAATAAACCGCCAATGTTGCTGTCAACGTCTTACCTTCGCCAGTTCTCATTTCAGCAATCTTGCCGTCATTGAGTACCATACCGCCGATGAGCTGGACATCAAAATGACGCATACCGAGCACACGCCAGCTGGCTTCTCTGACAACGGCAAAGGCCTCAGGCAACAGAGACTCCAGGGTTTCACCCTTAGCCAACCGATCGCGAAACTCTTGAGTTTTTGCTTGAAGCTGCTCATCGCTCAAAGCCTTGATGGAAGGCTCCAGCTTGTTGATTGCAGCGCACTGACGGCGGTACTGTTTAATCAAGCGGTCATTGCGACTACCGAAGATTTTCGTTAAAAGCTCAGAAAACATCTTTTATACCCTGCGCACTCGCGACTGCCGCGGTGCATTTCGTTGAATTTCAGACGACAAAAATTGTCGGAACATTAAACCATAGCTCGGAATTATCGCATATTGCCAAGCCCTTTTCCCTTTGAAATTTCACCGATTTTTGAGTTTTCACGGCTTTTTTGTAACTTTTTCCACTCACAGCCCGATCCGTGAGAAAATGCGTCAGCAAAGGAATTGCAAATGTACGGTCTTGAAAGCATTAATTCACTCTTTAAATCTTTTGATCCAGACTCGTTTATCGCCAGACAAATGTTAAGCGTCAGAGTCGCCAATGTTTTAAAACAGGTATGTCAATCAAAGCGCCTGAGAATTGATTTTCAACATTGTATTCACGTGGAATGTTCCGCAAACGGCATCATCATTAACACGACAACTTCCACAATTGCCAATCGTCTGAAACAAGTTCAGCCCTCACTGGAAAAGGCGCTCTTTGACAATGGACTTTATTTGCCGATTCAAAACATTCTGGCAGGCAAAATCAATCCATTGTCAAAGGATGAACCGTATCCCGAAGGTGCGCCCCGTGTTGCGCAATCAGGGGCAGCAGAAGCGGTAAGAGCCAATGCAGCTCTTGCCAAAGACGAAGAGGTAAGAAAAAGTCTGGAAAGACTGGCGGATGCTTTGCGACGCTGACCTAAGCCGAGAAGTAACTTCTGACGGCGAAAAAAAGAACCAATATCCCAATTGCAAAGAACACCAAGGCAGAAGCCTTGTTAATCAGTAAAGCACCTCTCGGGCCGGTTAAAAACCGTCTTGCCCGTTCTGCCAGCATTGAATAGAGCACCAGATTGATAAACACCAGCAGCGAATAAACGGAGATCATCAAAACAGACTGCGCCAAATAGGACTGCTGCGGGTCCACAAACTGGGGTAAGACACTGATGCCGAAAATGATGGGCTGCGGATTGCAAAGAGAGATGATCACTCCCTTGGAAAAGTTGGCCATTCTGTCTTTGGGAACCGCATCGCCGGAATGACTGCCGGAAGCGTTCTGAACCTGTCCGAAATGCATGGGAGGCTTATTCCAGGAACGCCAACCAAGGTAAATAATGAAGAAGGCTCCCAGTACCTTAATCGCACCGAATAATGCAGGACTTGAAGCCAAAATCACCCCCATTCCGGACATCGCGGCGGTAAACAGCAGCGCAATTCCCACAGACTGACCAATGGCAAAAAAGGCTGTCCGATGCCATCCCTGCTGCAGGGACAACACAATGGCGAAAATCACCCCCATACCGGGCGACAGGATGTTGGCCAAAGAGGTGATCAGAAATAGAGTAAATAGTGACATCTTGCGGCACAAAAAAAAGAGCCCGTGGCTAATGGTACGCCTTCAGGCTCCTTTATGGTTAGTCCCTGATTACATCGCCAACGCGCGTTCAAGGGAAAAATCTTTCGGTGCAGACTTTTTGTCTTCAAACGTCGCCCATTCCCAAGCAGAACTGTCAGCCAGCAGTGCTCTGAGCAAGCGATTATTCAAACCGTGTCCGGATTTGTAAGCACTGTAGCGAGCCAAAAGCGGATGGCCTAACACATAAAGATCTCCCATCGCGTCAAGGATCTTATGTTTAACAAACTCATCTTGCCCTCGAAGGCCCTCAGGATTGAGCACTCGGTACTCATCCATCACTACCGCATTTTCAAGTGTGCCGCCCTGAGCCAGACCTATGGATCTGAGCATTTCCACGTCCTGAACAAAACCGAACGTTCGGGCTCGGCTTACTGCATGAGCGTAGTTCACCTTGGAGAGATCCACTTCGGTAAATTGCAGGGTGCTGTCAATGGCAGGGTGACCGAAATTGATAGAGAAAGCCAGAGAAAAACCTTCGTGAGGCTCAAGCTGCGCCCATTTGTCGCCATCGGTTACACGAACAGTTTTCGTCACACGCACAAAACGCTTGGGAGCGAGTTGTTCAACAATGCCTGCCGCCTGAATCAAAAACACGAAACTTGCTCCGGAACCATCCATAATCGGAATTTCCGGCGCATCCACATCGACATAGCAGTTATCAATACCCAAACCGTTAAAAGCACTCATTAAGTGTTCAATGGTAGAGATTTTTACTGCACCTTCATTTAATGTCGTAGCCATTCGCGTGTCATTGACTCGCGTAGCTTCGGCAGGCATCACCACAGGAGGATCAAGATCAACACGAGTGTAGACAATGCCGGTATCGGGCTCTGCGGGCCGCAAAGTCAACTGAACCTTGCGGCCGGAGTGAAGACCGATACCAACCGTACGGACGACTTTTTTAAGCGTTCGCTGTTTCAGCATAGGCACTATGTCGCTTATTTAGTGTCGTGGCGGATAGCCCACCAACCCTTTTCCCACTCGTCGGCAACCTTTTCTTCTTTATCTTCCGGCTTCGTTTGCGGAGTTTCCGGTTGCGGCTGCGTGGGATTCTGCGAATTTTCAAAACCGGTATTTACCGTTGTTGCAGCCGGCTGGGGCTGCGGTTGGGGTTGAGCTTTCGGCGTACTGGATTGAGGAGCAGAACCGGAACGGCTCGTCCAAGGATCTGCCTGCGCAACTTCCTGTGCTGCCTGCTTATTGTCCACCCAAACATCAGGCTTATCCAAGGGCTTTTCAAGCGGAGCCACTTCCTTATCCTTACCGCCGTCAAGACCGGTCGCCACCACCGTCACTCTCATGGAGTCACCCATGCTGTCGTCGTATGCAGAACCGTAAATAACCTGAGCGCCCTTTGCCGTGAAGTTGGTGATTATGTTCATCACCGTCTTGGTTTCCTTCATCTTCATCGTTTCTTCGCTGGCGGTGATGTAAACCAAGACGCCGCGAGCACCGTTGAGCGTTACCCCTTCGAGCAGCGGGCAGGCAACAGCGTTTTCAGCTGCAATACGTGCGCGATCAGGACCGGAGGCAATCGCAGAGCCCATCATTGCCGTTCCGCGTTCACTCATGACAGTGCGCAAGTCTTCAAAGTCCACACCGATAAGACCCGGCGTCTGAATTATTTCCGTAATACCGGCGCAAGCCTTAAAGAGAACGTCGTCTGCAGCGGCAAAACATTCACTCACGGAAGCGTCTTCACCCAATTCGTCTTCGAGCTTATCGTTCAGAATAACAATTTGGCTGTCCACACACTGTTTAAGCTTCACCAAACCTTCTTCAGCCCGCTGCATACGCAAAGCACCTTCATAGCTGAAAGGTTTCGTGACAACCGCCACCGTCAGGATACCCATTTCACGGGCAATCTGTGCCACTACCGGAGCAGCTCCCGTACCGGTGCCGCCTCCCATACCGGCGGTAATAAACACCAAATTTGCGCCTTGCAACAGTTCACGAATACGATCTTTTGCTTCAATAGCCGCCTGCTCACCAACTTCCGGATGAGCACCGGCCCCCAAACCGGTCTTACCGATTTGCAAAGTTGCATGGGCTCGTGAGTGGGATAAGGCCGTGTAATCCGTGTTAATTGCAATAAATTCAATACCTTGAGCACCACGCTCAATCATATGTTCAACAGCGTTACCACCGCCGCCGCCCACACCGACAACCTTAATAACCGTCTGGCGGGGATCGTTATCACTGAGTACTTCAAACATGGGAATAGGCCTCCAAAACCAATCTCATAATTATGTCTGAATCAAGAGGTTTTTGCCTAGGAAAGGGAAAAGATTTTTCTTAAGGTGCGGCACGGAATTATTTGACACAAAAGGACAAATGTCAGGATTACCGGAAGTTGCCGTTTAGTACTGACCAATAAAAAACTCTGTGGCAAAACGTTTGAATTTTGCCCAAAGAGAGTCGTCCGACGAGTCCTGCTCACCTTCAACGTCCTCACCTTCTTTAAAAAGGTGTGCTTCATAGGCAATCAGCCCCATGACCGCACTTTCTTTAGGCGAATTCAACCCGATACAGGCATCACCGCTGTAACTTGAACGTCCCAAGCGAGTACTGAAAGTGTAGGCAAGAGGTCCCGGCATCGTGGAAAAGAGTTCCGTAATCCCCGGCAAAAGTGCCGTACCGCCGGTCAAAACAATCCCACCTGTGAGTTTGTTGCAGGGAGATCCGTTTTTCGTCGTGTACCAGCCCGCTTCAAAGAGCTTTTTACCGATTGTCAGATTCAAACTTCGAACTTCCCTGTAAAGGATCTTTGAAAGTTCGAGTTTCGAATACTTTCGGGCGCCCTCTTCAATTGGCGCCTGATAAATAACGACATCGTCGTCTTCCTTGTTACAGCGCAAATCGAGTTTGTATTTAATGTTTTCGGCCTGCTGCATCGTGCAGTGCATATAACCGCTTAAACGCTGGGTAAGGCGCCTGCCCCCATAATTTAATGTATACGTAAAGCGGGGCACACCGGCCATAAAAACAGCCACATCTGTTGTTCCGGCTCCGATATCGATCAACACCACGCCATTTTGAATTTCATCTTCAGTGAGCGCAGCATAACCGCTTGCCCACGCTTCGGGCAACATGTGAGAAATGTCCATGCCGCTTCTGCGAATGACTTTCATGCGGTTGACCGCATTGGAAGCGTTGGCGACTGCCGAATGCAAGTGCGCAGAAATTCGTGAACTTTGCTCATCGAGCGGGCTTTGCCCCACAAAACCTTCGTCCTGACCGTCCAACATATAGTAGAGAAGTTCAGATTTGATCAAACGCTGATCTTCTCTCATTTCGATGGCTTCCTGGGCAAGATTTTGGACATTTTGCATATCCATCAATCGAACCGTTCGGCCTCTCAGAGGTATTTCTGCACTGGAATCTTTTCCCTCCAGGGACTTGCCGGAAATATTGGTACAAGTTTCCGTGCCGGGCATCTTGCCGGCAATGCCAAAGGCTTCAATAAGAGCGTTTTTAACTTGAGGCTGCAGCTCTTCAATGCTTGTGACATTACCGTCAAGCACCCCCTGGGAATCTGTCCGTCCCTGACCTAAAACTCGAAATGATCCGTCCTTATAGATTTCTGCAACAACGGCAAGAATCTTACTGGTGCCAATATCTAATGCGGTCACTATTTTCTTATTTTCTTTCATTTCACACCGGCACTTTGTCTATTGGATTCGGCTATCGATTCGGCTGCGTGACGCCGACCATCCTGCGAGCGATATTTCCTTAAGCTTTTCTCCGGCAGCGTTGCGGAGAAAGCCAATTCATATCTGGCATCAATGCTTGAAGGGGCCCCCTTCATCAACTTAACCACATCCGGATATTGTACGATAACAACACCAAAACGATCCTCTAATGTCCAATTTTCCTGTTCAACTCCCAATTCAATTCGAGTGGGCGGAATTTTGTCTGATGTAATCGCAAGAGCCCAGCTGTCCCGATCATTGACGCTCACTTCTGTCACACGAGCTTCAGGCATAACAACCTGCAGCATTTTATTGAAGCGTTTATAGCGCCTTGTCACTTCGTGAACCATTTCCGCACGACCGAAAAACTCAGGCAGAGCCAACGGATTATCCACCTCTTCCGGATTAGCCGCGAAAAGCTCCCCGTCCACTGACACCAACCGGCCGTCTTCCCAGAGAGCAAGCGCTTTATATTCCGTTATTTCAATATTGATCTTATCGGGCCAAACTCGTCTAACATTGACGGCTTTTACCCAAGGCGCCTTGAGCGCAGCCTCCCGAATAGCCGTCAGGTCGACATTGAAAAATGTCCCCGATGTCGTGTTCCCCAAAGCCCTTCTGAAGTGAACAGAGGAAATATGGTCAATTTCACCGGTGAGTTCAACAGAACTAATCGTAAAAAATGATTCCACATAACGCGGAAAGCTGCTTACCGCCACAGCAGCAAGCAGCATCATCACCGCAAAAGCAACCAATATCGCTTTAAGGACTCGCTTCATCAACTGTTACGGACGAGGGAAATCCAAGCTGGCTTCAGACAAAATCTTAAGCACCAGTTCCTGATAACTCATCCCTGCATTTTTGGCCGCAAGAGGCACCAACGAGTGAGCGGTCATTCCCGGAGAGGTATTCATTTCCAAAAGATTGAACGAACCGTCTTCGGATAAGATCAGGTCAATACGACTCCAGCCTCTGGCACCCAAAGCGCGATAAGCGCTTAAGCAGGCACGGCTGATATCCTCGCGAACATCATCGGAGAGTTTGGCCGGACATTCATAACGCACATCATTCGTGAAGTACTTATTCTGATAGTCGTAGTCACCGTTCGGCGCAATGATTTCAATAATCGGAAGAACCTTGGCGTCCTGACCAGCCCCCATCACCGCTACCGTTAACTCACGACCAAAGAGCCGTTCTTCAACCAAAACGTGACGATCCAATACCGCAGCTTTTTCTACCGCCGCGCGCAAATCCTCAACCGTGGCATCTTTAAGTTTTGTAAGCCCGATACTTGAACCTTCCCGAGCGGGTTTTACCACCAAGTCACGACCAAGTTCCTGCAGCACATAGTGCATGTCACTGTCGGGAGAAACCAGCATTCCTTTGGGGCACGGGATTTGGCGCTCACGCCAAATCTGTTTCGTTAAGTTCTTGTCAATGGCAATCGCGCTGCAGCGCACACCGGGTCCCGTGTAGGGTACGCCCAGATATTCAAGCACGCCTTGAATCGTACCGTCTTCGCCGTAGCGGCCGTGAAGAGCGATAAAAGCGCGATCATAGTTACCCTTTTCCAATTCGGAAATGGACTCTTGCTGCGGATCGTAACGCGTCACATCAACGCCGGCTTCGGTCAACGCATCGTACACTCCCTTACCGCTCATTAATGAAACTTCGCGTTCGCTGGACATTCCGCCCAAAATCAAAACCACCTTTCCTAAGCTTTCAGGTTTGATTTCTTTTTTTGTTTCTAGCATTTATCTATCCTCATGCAACTGATACGCCTGCGCGTGCTTTCAAGCGCCCGGGCACTCCACCGACGCTGCCTGCTCCCATTGTGACAACAACATCGCCGTCACGGGCAAGTTTCATAATAGCCTCATCCATTTCAGCCGGTGTATCCACGAAAACCAGTTCGGTTTGACCGACAATTCTAATCGCTCGGGCAAGGGCGCGACCATCCGCACCGACAATGGGCGTTTCTCCGGCAGGGTAAACATCGGCCAAAACCAATGCTTCAACACTGCTTAAGACCTTCACAAAATCCTCAAAACAGTCTCGGGTACGGGTATAGCGATGAGGTTGGAACGCCACCAGCACACGCCTTCCGGGGAAAGCGCCTCTGACAGCCTCAAGCGTGGCCTTCATCTCATGAGGATGATGGCCGTAATCATCAATGAGTGTAAAAGTACCGCCGGAGGGCAGCTTAATTTCACCGTACCGGCTAAAACGTCTGCCGACACCGGTAAAGTTCTCCAAAGCGGTTTGGATATTTTCATCAGAAACATCCGCCATCGTAGCAATGGCAATTGCTGCCAGACTGTTTCTTACATTGTGCATTCCCGGCAAATTCAAACGAACCGGCAAAGGCGGACGGCCTTCACGCAACACGGTGTAGCACATCTGAGTCCCTTCGGCACGAACATCGATGGCACGAACGTCGGCCTTTTCGTCCAAACCGTAAGTCACTACGGAACGGGGAACTCGGGCAATGATGGAGCGAACATTTTCATCATCCAGACAAAGCACAGCCTTACCGTAAAAGGGCAATCGCGTCAGAAAGTCTACAAAAGCCTGTTTGAGCTTATCGAAATTGTGGTCATACGTATCCATATGATCAGCATCGATATTGGTGACCGCAGCAATCACCGGGGACAGATAAAGGAATGAGGCATCGGACTCATCGGCCTCAGCCACAATGAATTCTCCGCGTCCCAAGCGGGCATTGGCACCGGCCGAATTTAATCGGCCGCCGATCACAAAAGTCGGGTCAAGGCCGCCGGCTGCCAAAAGACTGGCCACCAAAGAGGTTGTCGTTGTTTTGCCGTGAGCACCGGCAATCGCAATCCCGCTTTTGAAACGCATCAGTTCTGCCAGCATCACCGCACGCGGCACCACCGGAATTCGTGCTTCTCGGGCAGCCACCACTTCAGGATTATCCGGCTTAATGGCCGAGGAGATCACCACAACGTCAGCCCCTTTGACATTTTCCGGGCTGTGCTCATGGAAAATTTTCACTCCCAACCCTGCCAATCTTTCCGTGGCAGCATTGGTCGCCATATCCGAACCCGTTACTTTATAGCCCAAAGTGACCAAAACTTCGGCGATACCGTTCATGCCGGTACCACCGATACCGACAAAATGAATCTTATTAACTGCAAATCGCATAGTGTTTTGCCTTAAAGCACATACCTGAAAGTGTTATTTTGCCAAACGTTCGATTGTATCGGCTACTGTTTGAGCCGCTCCCCGCTTTGCCAATGCCCGAGCCTTAACCGCCATGGACAAAAGTTCTTCGCGATCAAGATTTTTAAGCTTTTCATAAAGACTGTCTGCAGTCAGGTCCTTTTGCTCGAGCAAAATTCCGGCGCCTTCCTGCTGCAAATAGCGGGCGTTGCCCAATTGGTGTTGAGTTGTCGAAACGACAAACGGCACTAAAATGGCAGGAACACCACCGGCCGTTAATTCACTCACAGTGGTCGCCCCGGCTCGGCAAACAACCACGTCTGCTTTAAGGTAAGCGGCAGCCATGTCATCGATAAAACTCACCACTTCCGCTTCAACACCGTACTTAGCATAAAGTGCCTTTACGGACTCAACGGCATTTTTGCCGCATTGATGCGTCACCGTAGGCCGCTCCTTGGGATCAAATTTCGCCAAGGCCGCAGGAACTGTTTCATTGAGAACTTTTGCACCTAAAGAACCGCCGAAAACCAATAAATGCAGTCTGCCTTCTCGACCGACATAACGCTGAGCCGGTTCCGGTAATGCCAAAATATCTTCTCTGACGGGATTGCCTGACACAATCGCTTTGGCTCCGGCACGATGTGCACACTCACCGTCAAAGCCGCACATCACCGCGTCTGCCCAAGGCATAACCGCTCTCACACTCATGAGGCTACCCGCATCACAATTCATCATGATTAACGGTTTGTTTTTAGAGCGCGCACCGAATGCTGCCGGCACTGCGATATAACCGCCCGTGGAAAAAAGCACTGAGGCCTGTCTTTTCTCAATGATTGTCTTAGCGGCAAAACAGGCTTTTACTAATTTGAAAGCGCCTCCGATCATGTGTTTGATCCCTTTGCCCCGCATACCGGTGAAATCCAGTGCATCAAAATCAATTTGGCGCTGACCGACCAAACGTGATTCCATCCCGACAGGCGTTCCGATCCATGAGACCGTCCAGCCGCGCTTTTTCATCTCTTCGGCCACAGCCAAACCGGGCATCACATGTCCTCCGGTACCGGCGGCCGCAATAATCAAATGTTTTTTCTGCATCACCGTCTCCTCTTACCTCTCATCAGAAGGCGATTTTCATAATCCACACGCAATAAAAGCGCCAGTGCGCACAATGTCACCACTATAGACGATCCGCCGTAACTCACCAACGGCAGTGTCAACCCTTTGGTTGGAAAGACGCCGATTGCCACTCCGATATTGATGATAGCCTGCACACCGATCCAAAGTCCCACTCCTTGTGCAACAAGGCCTGAATAAACAAGTTCAAGTCGAACCGCCTGACGACCGATTTCAAACGAACGCCGCACAAGCCAATAAAAAAGCAAGAGCACAAAAGTGAAACCGACTAAACCCAACTCTTCTCCAATAACGGCCAAAATAAAGTCCGTGTGGGCTTCAGGCAGATAGTGCATCTTCTCGACACTTGCCCCCAACCCCACACCGAACAGCTCTCCACGACCGAAGGCGATGAGCGAGTGGGTCAACTGATAGGCCTTTCCTAATTGATTTTCAATATCCCAAGGATTCAGATAAGCGAAAACACGAGCCGTGCGCCATGGTGACAAAGCAATAGAAGCCACAATGACTGCGAAAATCACCACTCCGAAAGGAATAATGATTCGCCAACTCAAGCCCCCTAAAAACACCACACCCAACACAATGGCACTGATAACAACAGTCGCCCCCAAGTCAGGCTGCAAAGACAGCAGCATCGCCACCATTCCGATATACAGCATAACCGGAATAAGCCCTCGGGTATAAGAGTGCATATACGCTTGGCGATTGATCACAAAATGCGCGATCACGAGCACAGATACAAACTTAACGACTTCGGAGACCTGCAAATTAACCGCCCCGAAACCGATCCAACGGGTTGAGCCGTTTACTTCATGACCCAAACCGGGAACGAAAACCGATATAAGTAAAAGAATCCCAAAGGCTCCCAATGGATAACTCAGCACGTACCATCGGGACATGGGTAACTTAAAAATAAAAAATGAACAAAACAGCCCCACACCGATATAAATGGCATGTCTGATTGCAAAATGAGTCGGGGTTGTCTGATATTTCGGAGAATCCGCTAAAGAAATGGAAGCCGAATACACCATGACCAGCCCTAAAATCAAAAGGGCAAGGATGGCTACGATTACACTGTAGTCGATGGGCGAAATAGTGCCTAAGGAGCCTCTGGGTGTCCAGCTCTCCTGTTTTTTATCATCCCGCGAAAAAACTCTTTTTAAACTGATCATTGCTGATCATGGCAGGCCAGAGCCTTTGCACTTTCGATAAAAATTGCAGAGCGCTCGGCATAATTTTTAAACATATCCCAACTTGCGCAAGCCGGTGAAAGCAATACACAATCGTGAGGCTGAGCCATTGCAGCGGCTTTCTTGACCGCTTCGGGCATATTTTTGGCATGCACAATCGGATAAGGTGCGCCCTCAAGCGCTTTTTCAATAAGCGGTGCATCACGACCGATTAAAACGGCACCTCGGGCATGGCTTGCCATCGATTGAGCGATGGGAGAAAAATCCTGTCCCTTTCCGTCACCGCCCAAAATAACCACCAGTCGAGTCCCATTGGCCCCCAGCCCTTCCAAGGCTGCTACCGTGGCGCCGACATTGGTTCCCTTACTGTCATCGATGTAGTCAACCGAATTGACCGTCATCACATATTCAACGCGATGCGGCTCTCCTCGATACTGACTCAGGGCTCGCAAAGCGTCACTGATGGATAATCCCGCCGCATAAATAAGCGCCAAAGCGGCCAACGCATTCATCGTATTGTGACGGCCGCGAATATGCAGTGCTTCTTCAGGCATGAGCGGCTGCAGCACATGACCCTGCAGCACTTTGCGTTTCGTGAGCTGAACAGAGTCATCTTCATTAAATGCCAACCAGACAATCGAATCTTTCTCAATCAATCCCCATTCGTTGGCTTTTTCCGGTGCTCCAACACCAAATGTAAACACCCGACGGTCTTCAGCTGCAAAATTCATAACCGTTGCGTCATCGCGGTTGAGGATGCGAGCGGTTTTCTCATGAGCAAAAATTCTGGCTTTTGCCGCCACGTATTCATTCATGCCGCCGTGCCAGTCCAAATGATCCTGGGTAATGTTCAAAAGTGCAGCGGCATCCGGTGCTAAAGTTGAAGTCGTTTCCAATTGAAAACTCGACAATTCCAGCACCCAAACATCGGGCAAATCATCTGCCTGCAGGTATCTGTCCAATTCGGCAACAGCATTGGGACCGATATTGCCTGCGGCAACCGCCTTAAGACCGCCCGCAGCCGCCATTTTCGTAGTGAGAACCGTCGTCGTGGTTTTTCCATTGGTTCCCGTAATTGCAATCACTTTCGGATCGTAGCCTTTTTGCTCTTTTAATCTGGCCAATTCCCTGGCAAAGAGCTCAATCTCGCCAACGAGTTCAATACCCATCGAAAGTGCCTTTTGAACCAAAGGCGTTACGGCGGAATGCCACGGGCTGATACCGGGCGACATGACAAGAAGGCTGCAGTCAGCTAAAGACTTCTCGGCTTCATCAAGAGGCACGAATTCAAATCCATCGGTACCCGCCAAACGAGCCAACGCAGGCGGCTGCTGACGAGTATCTGTCGCATAGACGGACCATTGCCGATTAAGAAGAAACTTCGTGCAAGCCTCTCCAGAGGCTCCCAAACCGATGACAAAAGCCTTTTGCTGCATGACCTATACCCCTCTATCGAATCTTCAGTGTCGATAAACCGATCAGCACAAGGATGAAGGTAATAATCCAGAAACGGGTCACCACTTGGGTTTCTTTCCAACCCTTCAATTCAAAGTGGTGATGAATCGGCGCCATAAGGAAAATGCGTTTCCCGCCGGAGAGCCTGAAGTATGTTGTTTGAATCATGACCGAAAGTGTTTCAACAACGAAAATACCGC
Source organism: uncultured Sutterella sp. (assembly GCA_905201055.1). Classification (GTDB taxonomy): domain Bacteria; phylum Pseudomonadota; class Gammaproteobacteria; order Burkholderiales; family Burkholderiaceae_F; genus Aphodousia. Next base: position 49,490 of record CAJKMT010000005.1, read on the forward strand.
CCATGATTGCCAGGACAAACTCCTGCCGAGTAATCACCGCCACGGTACCCAGCGTACCGCCCAGCGCCAGCGCACCCACGTCACCCATAAAAACCTGAGCCGGATGCGCATTAAACCAAAGGAAAGCCAAACCGGCGCCGGCCAACGCCGCACAAACCACGACCAATTCACCGGCACCCGGAATATAGGGGAAAAGCAAATAACGGGCGAAGTCCACGCGACCTTCCACATAGGCGAAGATCCCTAAGGCACTGCCCACCATCGCCGCAGGCAATATCGCCAAACCGTCAAGACCGTCGGTAAGGTTCACTGCATTGCTGGTGCCCACAATCACGACAAACGTTAATGCAATAAAACCAAAAATTCCCAACGGGTAAACAAAATGCTTAAAGAACGGAATAATCAGGTCAGCGTGCGAGGGCATCTGCATTGGGAAGCCCGATTCCACCCACCCGAGAATCATATGCACCACATGAATATCGTTGGGAGCGCTGATGGCGAAAGCCAAATAAATCGAAGCCACAATTCCGATCAGGGATTGCCAGCCGAATTTTTCCTTGGCGCTCATCCCTTTCGGGTCGTGATGCACCACTTTTCTGTAGTCATCAACCCAACCGATCCAACCGAAGCCCAATGTCACAAAAAGGACAACCCAGACAAAGCGATTGCTTAAATCCATCCACAGCAACGTAGAAAGACCGATTGCAATCAAAATCAACACGCCGCCCATCGTCGGAGTGCCGTCTTTGACAATATGAGTCTTAGGTCCGTTGGTACGAACCGCCTGACCCATTTTCATCGCCTTCAGATAACGAATGGTCGCGGGGCCGGCCATAAAACCGATGGCAAGGGCTGTAAGCGCGGCCATAACAGCCCGCAGGCTCAAATAGTTAAATACCTGAAAGGCACGGATGTCTTCGCCGAGCCAACGGAATAATTCCAGAAGCATGCTTTAATCCTTTTTTTCCTTTTTTGCTTCTGCGATCAGAGCAGTGACAACCGCAGAGAGTTTCATGGAATTTGAAGCCTTGACACTCACCGTACGGTAACCGTGGCTCTCCTCGAGAACCGATTCAATAAATTTTTCGCGATCAGGCTGCCAAAGTGCGTGTCCCTTGGGGTTAAGCGATTTAAATTTTTGCACCGCATAACGCATCTGCTGACCGGTCGCAAAGAACCCGTCAATATGTTTTTCTGCGGCATAGGCACCGACCTCTTCATGATAAGAGATGCTTCTGGCCCCTAACTCTGCCATGTCACCGGCAACGAAAAATCTCGGAGCCGGATAGCTTGTGAGCAAATCAATAGCCGCTTTCATACTGTCGGGATTGGCATTATAGGCGTCATCAATCACCGTCACATGACCGATTTGATGAACCTGACCACGCCCCTTAATCGCTTCGAAAGACTCCAAACCGCGTTTGATCACTTCAGGCGACACATTCATCGCCAGACACACGGCCGTAGCCGCCAGCGCATTCTTGAAATTGTGCTCTCCGCGCACTTTCATTTTGGCTTCAAATGTGCCGAGCGGTGTTTTAATCAGCGCCGTCATCCCGTTTGTTCCGGCCTTCAGGCACCCGGTGACATCTGAAGAGGCGTCAATTCCAAAGGTCATAATGTTGGCATGCTGCGCCATTTCAAGCCAAATCGTGCGACAGGCATCATCAGAGGGAATCACCGCTATGCCGCTTGAGGGCAAAACGCGATAAATTTCCCCGTTTTCACGAGCCGTTGCTTCTACCGTTTGCAAAAATTCCTGATGTTCACGCTGGGCATTGGTTACCAACGCCACCGTGGGCTGCACCAAGCCGCTCAAATAACGCATTTCACCCACGTGATTCATACCGGTTTCAATAACCGCCGCTTCATGGTGATCGCGAAGGCTCCAAAGCATCAGCGGCACGCCGATGTCATTATTGAAATTGCCCTCGGTCGAAAAAGCATTTTCACCATAGCGCAGCTTCAAAATCGTAGCGATCATCTGAGTGGTTGTTGTCTTTCCGTTGCTGCCGGCAACCGCTGCCAACATAAGCGAGCGTCCCCGGCGCCAGAAACCGGCCGTCACGCCCAAAGCTATTTTCACGTCTTTGACAACAATTTGCGGCAAAGGACAATACACCTCATGATCCACTACGAGAGCCACCGCACCGGCATTCATTGCCTGATTGGCAAAATCATGTCCGTCAAACCGTTCCCCTTTCAGGGCAAAGAAAAGGGAGCCGCGAGTCACTTTACGAGTATCGGTGCAAACGTTAGTAAAAGGCACGTTGCTGCCGAACAGGTGAGAGCCCGGCAAAAGTCTCGAAAGGAACTTTACGTTCATCAGCGCATCAGACGGCGGGTTTTTCATCCATTGAGCGTTACGCGCTTCAACCACATCACTAAACGGATGTTTTACACCGTCAATTTCCTGATAAAGCTCATGCCCCTTACCCGCAATAAGAACCACATCTTCCGGGGCGGCATCAGTTATAGCTCTGAAAATAGCTTCACGACGGTCAACAATGACCGTTTGCGGCGTACGCAGTCCCTGCGTCATTTGACGCAAAATCTCATTCGGATTTTCACTTCTGGGGTTGTCGCTTGTCAGAATCACGCAATCGGCATTTTCCTCTGCAACGCGAGCCATAATTGGGCGTTTGCCTGTATCACGATCACCTCCGGCCCCCAGCACAACCCATAATTTGCCCCGGCGGACCTTGGCCACACCCTTCAGAGCTTCGAGCGCTTTTTGCACGGCATCGGGCGTGTGACTGTAATCAACAACAGCCAACGCAGCGCCTTCGTAGGGAACCTTTTGCATTCTGCCTGCCGGAGCAATCAAGAAGGGCAGTTTTTTAACAATGTCAGTCAATTCAAAGCCACGACACAAGGCCGCCCCAATCACACCCAGTAAATTTGAAATATTAAATTCACCGAAAACAGACATCTGAACGGTATGGCGCTCTTCTCCGTACACGATGTCAAACTGCATACCTTCGGGGAGCGGTCGAACGTTTTCAGCCGCCAATGAGTGAGTTCCGGCTAAGGCAATTGCACCTTTCATCGTGGTAACGATCGTATGAATATTTCGATGCACGCAGTGCTCTGCGAAACGCACTCCGGCCTCATCATCAATGTTAATCACGGCATGTTTAAGATCGGGCCAATTGAAAAGTATGCTTTTAGCCTTCTCATAAGCCTGCATATCGTGGTGATAATCGAGATGATCGCGGGTTAAATTGGTAAACACGGCCACATCAAACCGAGTAGCCTGAAGGCGGCCCTGCTCCAGTCCGATGGAACTCGCCTCAATGGCAAAAGCCTTGGCATCAGATTTCAAAAGTGTTCTGTAGAGCCCTTGAAGCGTAACGGCATCCGGTGTTGTGAGCGGTGCACTTTCAAAGGCTCGCCCCTGCATAAAACAACCGATTGTGCCGATGGCTGCACAGTTTTCTCCCAAATGAGTAAAAAGCTGCGATAACCAGTGAGATGAGGTCGTTTTGCCGTTGGTCCCTGTAATGCCAATCGTGAACATTGAGGCACTGGGGTCGTGGTAAAAACCGGCGGCAAACTCTCCCAAATGAGCACTTAATTCCGGCACGGCAATGGCCGGTACCTTGAAAGTACGCCGTATACCGTCATCTTCATAGACTAGAGCGCATGCCTTTTTAGCCGCATCAGCCAGAAAATCTCTTCCGTCACGGTGCAAACCGGGTACGGCAATGAATACATCACCTTCACGCAAATGACGCGAATCCAATGTCAAACGGGTAGCCTGAGGGACCAGACGCTTTAACAAACTCACATAAGATTGGATGTTGTCAGTCATAGGGATTTCACTTTCGAGTATTTAATGTCGGTGG